>CALXPK010000016.1 GCA_944390265.1 uncultured Alphaproteobacteria bacterium
TTTAGCGTCGTCTCGAAAAATCCATGTACCTCTTCCGCTTAGGCATCTAGTTTCGCTGCGGCTATTTTCATAGCCTAACTCAACAAGATGTTCCAAAGACCTTGCAGACAAAAATGCCATATTAAAGGCATTTTTGCTTAGCGGTTACTAGGATTTTTCTCGCTCCTCAAATCACTCTATTTTCCGCATTATCCACGATTTATGATATTTCTCTCATTCTCCGAGCTTTTTAGTTGCCTTAGAAAGCATAGTTCAAACCGGCATTAACCGCAGCGTTCGTATAATCACTGCCGAACGTGTAAGCAGCGTTAGCATAGCCGCTCCAACGTTCGTCAAAGCTCATACTTCCACCAACCTCAATACGTCCGAGAGTAGAGTTCTCTAACCCGTCAACTTGGCGCAGCGAAGTGACCGTAACATCACCGCTGCCAATGTTTTGGATAATGCTTGGTTTAACATAAACTTTGGCATAGCCGTTCTTGCGAAGATATGTTTTCTCAACCTTAACACCGGCTTCAACTTCAATGTTACGAACATCACCGTAACTTGCGGTTTTGCCGTAGTTATCGGTTGCATCATCATAGTTAATTTGCGTGTAGGCCAAGCGGATTAACGGCTCAATCGTCAAGTTTGTCATCGGGTTAAAGATAAGACCGGCTTCAACGCTGGCACCAAACTCAATACCATCGGTTGATGACGATACACCATCATCAGATGATAAAGATACATCTTGATAACCGAGGAAAATTTGTGCAAAAGTCCACATTTTGCCTTCATCATAACGGTGGTAAAGTCCTAAGATATAGCTATCAATATCCATATCAGCGCCGGTCTTAGAGTAGTAGTCATCGCCATCACCATCAAAGTCGTAACTACCTTGACGATATGAGGCAAATACACCTAAGCGGTTGTAAACATCGGATTGAATATCAAAACCGCCTTCAAAACCGCTGATTTCAGCTTCATAGCTATAAGGCGCTTTCACATCACTGTAACTATATACCGGAGCCGCCCAAGCATTGCGCAACGGAGCACCATCATATTCGCAGTCATAGAAACCATGACATTGTTTGCTGTAAACTTTGGTCGAAGCCACTTTATTGCTGATGTTTCGCGTCATATCACGTGTTTGTTCAATACCGGCAGAGGGCAAGCCCATATAAGCAATCGCTTCACCAACCACACTCGGAGTTGAGGTATTACCACCATCTTCGCCACCGTCCAAATCAGGTGTTGTTGGCGCCGTCGGGAAACCATCCGGCAATTCAGCATCTGCCATTAAATCGTCATCATCTTCCATATTGCCGGTGGTACCATCACCATAACCATTAATACTATCCTCGGGAATAACATTACTGGTTCCCACATACCAAACTCCATCTTGATATAAACTGTACCATTTATAGGCACTGCTATAAACGCGATTGATGATAAAATAAGCACCGGTTTTCGTATCATCATTTAAGGCTTCTACAAACGGAATCTTTTTTGTGGTTTCGGCATCGGCACCAACAAATTTTAAGTTCACGGTCGTTGTTCCGGCAACATCACCATCAATACGGAGCAAGTCGGATGTATTGGCGGTCGGGTTAACATCTATTGTCATTTGTGCATTGTTATATGCGGTGTAGTTACCATAAATCGTCGTGATATCATCGGCATCATCGCCGGCATGGGTGAAAGTCATCGAGCCATCATTGCTAACCGAACCGGTGATGGTATAATTGGTTGGAGAGTTTCCGGCTAAGTTTAACTCAGAGCCATTTTCAATAATCATCTTCTTGGTTGGTCCGGTTAAAGTGATATCACCTTCGAGCTTGACTGTAGCATCATTTTGCAAGGTGAGCAAATCCCAACCATTAACCGCTTGGGCGCCGTCACCAATAATATAGCTACCATCGGTCAAGTGAAGTTTCTTACCTGTTGTGGTGTTGATGAGGGAAGATTCATTTAATACATCATTCAAGCCACCAACGAGGGTAAGAGAACCAGAATCAGCCACTTCATCTTTAAAGATTTGGCTATAATCATAACTTCCGCCCATAGTCGCACCGGCATGAATAACAATGTCTCCGGTGAGGATGGAACCGGCATCAATATCCAAATTAGCGCCATCATTAGCGAGCATATTGTTGACCTTAGCTTCATTATCCGCTACGAGCGAACCACCAGAATTCACTGTGGTGTTCTCAGCCATTCCGCCAGCAGCCACATGCAATGTACCTTTATCATTAACCACGCTGTCTTCAGCTGTTGCACCGGCATTGATATTTAACACACCACCATCATGGGTAACAGTACGATAAATCGTTCCCGCCCCTTCATTAACATCAACATTCGTGCCGGAAATATCAATCTGACCAACTTTCTCAATCGCATTATTAAAAACAACCTTACTTGTGCTATCACCGGTAATGGTCATCTCTCCAGAAGTCATAGTAAGCGTATAAGTTCCATCATCTTGTTTGATTAATTGAAAGGTAATAGACATTCCATCTATTGTACCTGTCACAATATAATTCTCGCCATCTTGTTTTATTTCACAACCTATTTGTTCATATGAGTGGATAAAAAAGTCAACTTCATCTTTACTCAATCCTGTTTGTCTTTCTTCAGTACCAGAAACTTTATCATCAAATTGAATCAGACCGTTATTAATGGAATCAAGTTTGAGATTTCCGGCAAAATAAACAGCGGAAGAATCTTCTCTATCGCCCCAAATCACTTTATTACCACGGAAAATAGATTCTCCCCCATCAGCACGAATGGTTAAATCTCCTGCGGAAAAAATTGCGCCGCCTTGTGTATTTAGTCCTTCTTCACTATCTTTCAATGCTCCGGTTTGCACATAGTTATCGATAAAACTGCTATTGGTGAGGGTTATCGTACCGGAATTATAAATCGCCCCACCTTGGGCATAAGAAGAATCAGATTTTGCATAGTTACCTTCAAAATTACCGCTAATATCGCCGATAGAAGCTCTATTATAAATCGCCCCACCTTGTGCAGAATTCATACTTTCAACCAAAACATTGTTTTGAGAAAAATTTCCTACGATTTCATTTATTGAACCTTTATTAAAAATAGCGCCTCCCTTTGTAGGAGAAGTAGTAGACTGAGCATAGTTATTAAAAAAATTAGCGTAAATTTTGTTGATAAAAGTTCTATTATGAATAGCTCCACCAGAAGCCTCTGTATCTTTATCCGTAATAAGATAAAAACCATCCAAATTAACATTTTGAATAATCAAATCGTTTTTATTATCAGAATAAAATTGTATAAACTGCTCATCAGAAGAGCCTTCTTGACCGGTGATGGTAAAGCCGCCGCCATCAATAATAACGCCGGTATTACCAACGCCGGTGATTGGGTTATTTGCTTTAGCCTGAATATCTTTTGTAAGCACAATAACCGTACCTTCCGCAGCTGATTCAACGGCGGATTTTAAGCCACTCCAATCACTCACATAAACTTTTTTATCTTCAGGAACCTGTGAAATATCAACATCAGCCCATGCCGGAGCCACGCCCAGCATCAAGCTGAAAATAAAAGAACAAAGACCAAATTTTGCATTTATCATTTTTTTTGACCTCCTCATTCTAAGGACAATCACATAACCAATTATATCAAATTTGGAGTTCAAATTCAAGCTACAAAGCGCAATTCTCGCCTTTTGAGCTCCGAATCGCTCCAAACCGTCCCTTATTCTATCAATGATACCTCATTTTTTTTTTTGCAACCAAAATGTGACCTTTCGCCTCAAAAAGATGATATAACCGGTTGTATTTAAACAGAAAGCCAGTTTGACCGCAAAAGCTTAATTACACAAAAAGTGTCATGCCGCAAGAGAGCGAAGCGAACGCGTTTAGGTATCTACCGCTTTTTTATAAATATTGAAGATACCTGACCTCGGAGGCTAATCCCTCCTCAGGGCATGACAGAAGCGTAGGGTAAGATGCTGAAACAAGTTCGGTATGACGGTGTGGGGTAGGGTGACCGTGAGCAAGGTGCCGGAGATGGCGGAATTAGGGTAAGAATAGGGTGTGACGGAGCGGGGCGGGTGGCTCGTGATGTTTTCAGAAAAAAGTGTCCTTAAGCCTGTTCAAAGCTATAAGCCACGGCTTTGAGGGTTTGCAAAAATTTTTCACCTTGTAACAGGCTTTCTTTTCCTTGCGGGTAGGGGTGTTCAATCAGCTCGCGGACATTGCCGACAATTTGCACTTCTTCCGGCAGAAAACGGCGGCGGAAGGCATAGGCTGCGGCAATGGTTTCTTCCTCGTCATCTGCCTTATAGCCGATTTGTTTGAGCAAGGTGCCAACATCATTTTCTTTATTTTTATCGGCATTTTTCACATCATACCACAAGCCAATGCCGTTTTGTGCCAGTTCTTGCCACGGAAAAGTCATTCCGGGGTCCATCTTCCGCATTGGGGCAATGTCGGAATGGGCAACCACGTTTTGCGGCAGAATGTGATATTTTTTTATAATCTCTTGGCACAAAGGAATCAGCGTGTTTATTTGCGCTTGGGTATATGGGGTTTCGCCCAAGCTCATGTTGCAAAGTTCAATGCCGACGGAGGCCGAATTGAAATCCTCAATTATCTCGCGCCAAGAAGCCACGCCTGCATGCCAAGCACGTTTTTCTTCGGCCACCATTTGGGTTAAACAGCCGTCTTCATCAATAAAATAGTGGGTGCTGACACCCGCATCATCATAGCTTTGATAAGCCTCTGCTTCATGAAAGGCCGAGCAATGTAACACCAAAGCCGAGACGGGCTTTTTTCTTTCATTAAAATGAGGAAGGGGGTGTTGTTTGATTTGCATTTTTTAAGCCACCTTTCGGCTTTTCATGATATTTTGATAAGCATTGTTGATTTCGGCCATTTTCAGCGTGGCTTTTTCCACTTCTTCCGCCGTGGCGCCGCTGGCTTGAATCCGGTCCGGATGATAAAGGTTAATCAGCTCTTTCCATTTGCTTTTGATTTCGGCATCGGTGGCTGTGCGCAAAACACCCAAAACATCATAAAAATCGGCAACCGTGCTCTCGGTGTCGGTTTTGGGTTCATAGGCTTGGCGGATGACATCAAAATTGCCTTCGGGGAGCTCAATGGCTTTGGCAATCTCTTTAATCAGCTTCAGCTCTTCAGCGCCAAACTGGCCGTCGGCATTGGCAATTTTGAACAGGTTTTCAATCACACCTTCTTTTAGTTCCAAATCATCTTTGGAAAGCCTCAAAATTTGCGCGGCATAAGGCTGCCAGCCTTCGGTGCTCTCTTTGGCTTTGTTGAAGGTTTTAGAAATGCGGTGGTCGGTGGTATTTTGCAGATTGAACAGTTTTTTGAAGACTCTGATTTCATTTTCGCTGACACGGCCGTCGGCTTTGGCCACTTTGGCGGCCAGTCCGGCCATGGATTGGACCAAAGAGTTGCTTTTAGCGGTGCGCATGTCTATCAAAAACTTGAAAGGATTTATCTTAAACCAAAATTTGTTGACAAAGCCAAAGAGAGGTTGAAATTGTTTTTCCGAACGATACAAATCGGCAAAAAAGCCGATGATGATGCCGCAAAAAAGCAAAATCGGACTATGCAGAGAAAAGCCGATAATCGCGCCCAAAATTTTGCACAAATGGGTGTTGAAAAAGTTGTCCAAGGCCAAGCGAAACGCTTTGGCATGGCGGCTGTTTGGCGTGTCAAACGTGAAATGGCCGATGATGAAGCAGACAATGAAGCCGTCAAAGCCAAACAAAATGCTGCCCAAAATTGCGCCCCAGAGTTTGCCCCAAAAATTGCCGTCTATTACATTATAATAGCGGTAATATTTGTATGGCAAAAACAAGCGGATGTTGTCATCGACAATGCTCAACTGCTTTTCCAAATTTTTGATGACTTTGGTTCTATCTATCAGGATATGCCCTAAAAACAAGCCCCAGAAAAAACCGCTTGCCCCAAATAGGCGTAGTCCCAACAGCGCTAAAGTAAATTTACCTAACGGCGACATATATTTCACAAAGTTGTTAACACAATTGTCTCTTTTTTAGCACAAAAGATTCTAAAAATAAAGCAACTTATAGTTTTATGGTTGATAATTGGGTCGGAAAGTCTTTCGGCGTCGTGATTAAGCCTTGTTTGTTATAGCGGCGATAGCTGAAAAAGTCTCCGGTAGCTTCAAAAGTATCAATCCCTGAAGCCGAGATGCTGGCCAGATGTAATTTTTCCAGCTTATGGACAATGTAGCCTTCCAGGTTGAACTGAAAATGCTGGTCATCCACACCCTTTTCAAACCAACGATAATTGTCGGCATCTGCTTGCAAAAAGGCTTGGCGCATGTCATCCATGCACTCAAAAGACTTTTGTTGCAGGCAAGGGCCGACCGCGGCATGAATGCTCCCGACATGGGCGCCATGCTCGCACATGGTTTTGACGGTGTTTTCCACCACACCGGCCAAAGCACCGCGCCAACCGGCATGAGCCGCACCAATCACGCCATCGGCTTCATCAAAAAACAAAACCGGCGCGCAATCTGCCGTATTGATACCCAAAAGGATGTTGGGCGAGGTGGTGACAATGCCATCGGCCGTGATTTGGTATTGCGAGGCTTGCTCCGCAAATGCCACATGGCCGCTTATACCTTGATTGAGAAGCAATAAATTAGTGCCGGAAAGTTGAAAATGTGCGGCAATAATCTCTAAATTTTTTTGAATGTTTTGCGGATTATCTTGGCTTTTTTGGTTGGTGTTCAGGCTTTGATATAATCCGGTTGAAACGCCGCCGTCAGCACCGAAAAAACAGTGATGATGCGGCAAAATGTTTGGTGCATGATATCTCATAAAAATGACTTTCCATATTTTAAGGGTTCAAGGTTCAAATATTTGGCAATGGTTTGGCCAATGTCGGCAAAGGTTTGGCTCTCGCCGGCAAAGCGGCTCTGAATTTTTTTGCCAAAAAGAAGCATCGGCACTTGCTCGCGGGTGTGGTCGGTGCCTTTATAGGTGGGGTCGTTGCCGTGGTCGGCGGTGATGAAAACAATGTCATCATCTCGGAGTAGGGGCAAAATCTCGGGCAAGCGCTTGTCAAAATATTCCAAGCCTTCGGCATAGCCCTTCACATTGCGGCGGTGACCCCATAGCATGTCAAAATCGACAAAGTTGGTAAAGATGATGCTGTTGTCGGGCGCGGTCATCACTTCTTCCAAGGTGACGTCCCAAAGCTCTTCCAAACCGGAAGCATGCAAGGCTTTGGTGATGCCGCAACCGGCATAAATGTCATTGATTTTGCCAATGGCAATGACATTGCCGCCGGAATTTTTCAGCTTGTCTAAAACCGTTTCGGCCAAAGGTTTGACCGAATAGTCATGACGGTTGGCGGTGCGGGTGAACTCGCCGGCCTTTTCACCCACAAAGGGACGGGCGATGATGCGGGCAATGTTATAGGGCTTGGCATATTTATAGGCCACTTCGCAAAGTTTGTACAATCTCTCCAAACCAAAATATTTTTCATGGGCGGCAATTTGAATGTTGCTGTCGGCCGAAGTGTAAAAAATGGGGAGGCCTGTTCTGATGTGTTCTTCACCCAGCTCTTGGATAATCTCGGTGCCGGAAGCCGCTTTGTTGCCCAAAATGCCGTCAATGCCGCCTTCTTTGCAAATGTCTTGGATGAGCGAATCGGGAAAAGAGGGATAATCCGGCTTGAAATAGCCCCAATCGGAAAGAACCGGAACTCCTGCCATTTCCCAGTGGCCGGAGGTGGTGTCTTTGGCAACACTCAGCTCACTCATGTGGGCTTTGATTGAGCCGATGCCTTGCATTTTGTCTTGGCCCAAACGGCCTAAATCATATTCTTTGCCGGTGGCGGCGTGGGCGACTTCCACCAAGCCTAAAGCCTTGAGATTGGGAATATTTAGCCCGCCGTTGCTTTCTACAATGTGGCCGAAAGTATCCGCTCCAAGGTTATCAAATTTTGCGGCATCATGCGCATTGCCGATGCCAAAAGAATCCATCATTAAAATTATGACGCGAGACATTTTATCCTCATTTGAAATTGTGTTTTTGATATATATGGGTATTTAACATGAAAATTTAAATTTTTTAATAATATTTTGTTGACGAAAATGTCCAAAAAATATATATTATCAGCAATTCAAATTATTATTAACTTTCTAAATATTTTAAATTATGGAAATTACAAAAAAAAGTTTCAGTGAATGGTTTAAATCTCATAATGCACAGATTGCCGGTAATGCGATGCGGGTTCAATGGACGGCTTTGCTGGAAAATAACAATCCTTTTTTCAGCGAAGACGAGCTTTGGCATTTGAGCCCTGATATTGCCGTAGAAGGTTTGATTTTTGCTTTGCAAAGAAAACCGAAATTGATTAAACCGGCCTTGGATTTGTTGCAAAAACGCTTGTCTGCAGCTCAGGCTCTGCCGTTTTGTCTTTGGTCTCAGTTGATGAATTTTGCTTCTTTCTGGGTGGAAAATCCTGATGACAAGATCCTTATTCGTGATTTTGTGGCCAAACAGCATTTTGACGCGCAAGAGCTTAACCATATGATTGACTCGGCTTTGCGTTGCGTTGACAGAATGCCCGAATGGCAAGGCTCTGCTTTGACGTGGATTATGCTTGCTACGCCCGATGCTAAGTTCGGTTCTGTCATCCAAAGATTTTTGACCGAGTGGGGACGCTTGGATGAGTGCTCAAATTCGCTGGTCTTTGCCGCTTTTGATAGAATTTTGCCGGAATGGGCGCCGCTGATGATTGGAGCTCTGACCAATGTGCCGGGGGCGTATCGATATGATTTGTCAAAATATCTTTTCAAAAAATATTTTGATAATCAGCCCGAAGAAATGACAAAAGCAATTATCAAATGTTTTGACAAAGACAGCGATGTTGACTTGCAACAAAAGCTCTTGGACGGAATTTTTAATTTCTTAAATCTTAAAGAAAGAAAAGTGGAGCTTTCCACGGCACTCGTCTTTGTTGACGGAATTAAAGGTTTTTTGATTAATCATTGGGCCGAAAATTGCTTCAAATTCGGAAATTTTTGGGATAAATTCTATGATGCTCCCGAGATTTTTGATATTGTCCGCCGTGCTTTGAAAAACGATGATAACTTTGTTTTGTTCAAAAAAGGGTCGGAGGATAAGCTGGCTAAGCTCAAAACACCGATGCATATGTTGTGCTATTTGCCGGTGGTCAACCGCGTGGATTTGTGCTTGTTGTTGCTTAGAGCCGTGTTTCGCGCTCAGGGAGAAACTAAAGATTTGGCTTGCCGAATCTTGCTGGAAAAAGAAGATTCCTTGCAGTTTGATGAGCGTTTTGAAAATATTCTGCCCAAACTTGAGGAGATTTTGCGCTTCTCTTATCCCATCAGCTATGAGATGAAGCTCTTTGTCAGTGCCATTACCAATGCTTTGGTTAAATATGGCGCCAAAATACAAAATTTTGAGCTTTTGTATGATTTTGTTAAAAGCAAAGAGCTGAATGTTCCGGCCATGGAAGAACGTTATGATAAGGAAATTGAGGCCTTGTTGCGTCAACGTTCTTATGAAAAAGAGGTGCTTGACTATTTGCAGAAACATTAAACCATTAAAACAAAACAGCCCCTGTCTTTATTGCAGAGGCTGTTTTTTTATGTTTTAAGCAATTTTTTCAATTATGGTTGGCAAAAGTTTGGGCTCTTCTTGACCTATTTTAATATTGCTCAGCAAGTCTTGTGCCGCGGCTTGCCAATCAGCTTCGGTTTGGGCATGAATGAAGCACAGCGGTTTTTGCCCGTCCACCCAATCGCCGATTTGGCAAAACTGACTATAGCCGGTGGCATAGTCCAACTTTTGGTCGGAGCG
This sequence comes from uncultured Alphaproteobacteria bacterium, assembly GCA_944390265.1. Lineage (GTDB taxonomy): Bacteria > Pseudomonadota > Alphaproteobacteria > RF32 > CAG-239 > CAJLXD01. The sequence continues at coordinate 9,842 of CALXPK010000016.1, forward strand.
AATGCGGCCGCCTTTCAAACCAATGACGGACAGTCCGATGTTGCGGGTTTGCATGGCCTCAGCATAGCCTGATTGTTTGGCAAACAAAGGTTTGATGATTTTGGCTTTGGGTAAATATTTTTCATAATTTTCAACAAAATCTTTGGGGCCGCCCAAGGCTGAAACCATGCGGGCAAAAATTTCCGCGGCTTTCCCCGAAGACAAAACTTTTTCTAACTTTTGTTTGGCTTCTTCTAAGTTTTGTGCCAGTTTTGAGATGACCAAAAGTTCGGCACAAAGCTCCATCGTCACTTGGTGCAGGCGCGGGTCAATATTCTTGCCTTGCAAATATTCTACCGCCTCAGCCACCTCAACGGCATTGCCGACATTTTTTCCCAACACCTGATTCATATCCGTCAACACGGCTTTGGTTTTGGTGCCGGCACCGTTGGCCACGTTGACAATGGAATGTGCCAGAGCACGACCGTCTTCCATATTGTCCATGAAAGCACCGTTGCCGCATTTTAAATCCATGACTAAACAATCCAGTCCCGCGGCTAATTTCTTGGAGAGAATCGATGCGGTTATCAAGTCAATCGACTCAACCGTGCCGCAGACATCTCTTATGGCATAAATTTTTTTATCCGCCGGTGCCAAATTGCCGGTTTGGCCGATGATGGCACAACCCACTTCTTTAACGGTTTTGTAAAATAAATCATTATCCGGCATGGTTTGATAACCGGGGATGGAATCAAACTTATCCAAAGTGCCGCCGGTGTGCCCCAAGCCGCGGCCGGAAATCATCGGAACATAGCCGCCGCAAGCCGCTATCATCGGGGCGAGCATGAGGCTTACCTTATCACCGACACCGCCGGAGGAATGTTTGTCTACAATCGGACCATTGAAGCCATGCCAGTGCAAAACATCGCCGGAATCGCGCATGGCCAAAGTGAGGTTGACTTTTTCTTCATCATTCAATTTGTTTAAAAAAATGGCCATGGTCAGAGCGGCGGTTTGCGCATCCATAATGCTGCCATCGGTCACCCCTTTGATGAAAAAGTCAATTTCTTCTTTGCTCAAAGTTTCTTTGTTTCTTTTTTTGCGAATGATTTCTTGAGGTAACATCTTTAATATCCTCTTTTGATGGTTGCGATTAAATTATCCAGCAAAGAGCTGGCGCCGATGCGCATGTTGGCCGGTGTTATCCACTTATAGCCCATGATATCTACCGCCAAAACCAAATATTTTTTGGCATCTTCAACCGTGCGGATGCCGCCGCTGGCTTTGAAACCGACGTTGCGGGTGTCGGCGGCGATGGTTTCCAATATGGCATTGGCCGCTTCCGGCGTGGCGGAAATCGGGGTTTTGCCGGTGGAGGTTTTGATGAAATCGGCTCCACAATCAATGCAAAGTTTGGTGGCGTTGCTGATTTTTAATGCATTGCCGATTTCGCCGGTTTCTAAGATGATTTTTAAGGTTTTGCCCTCACAAAGTTCGCGCGCCGACTGCACAAATTTTTCACAATCGGCATAGTTTTTGTTCAAAAATTCGTGATAGGGAAAAACGGCATCAATTTCATTGGCGCCGGCATCTAAGGCTTGGTAAATTTCTTTTTTTAACTTATTTAAATTATATTCCCCTTGAGGAAAATTGACAACCGTGGCCACTTTGATGTCTGAGCCGTGCAACAATCTTTTGGCGTGGGTGACAAAGCGCGGCCAGATGCAAACGGCGGCCACATTGCCATAAGGCGTGCGGGCTTTGTGACAAAGCTCGTCGATTTTATATTCGGTGTCATCATCGTTCAGGGAAGTTAAATCCAGCAGACGCAAAAGTGCGTGCGCGGCAATTACATCATCCATTTTTTATATCTCCTTGACAAAGCGGCGAACCAATTTGGTTAAATTGCCGGCGGCAATATCGGCCTGTTGCAGGGTTTCGGCGTGGCCGTGAAATTCTTGAACCATGCCGGTGCCATAGTTGGTGATGACAGACAAACCTAAAATCTTCATTCCGCACCAGACAGCGCATAAGACCTCCGGCACGGTTGACATGCCGACCGCATCAGCCCCCAGAATCTGAAAAGCGCGGATTTCGGCGGCGGTTTCAAAGTTGGGCCCCAAAACCATGAGGTATGTCCCTTCAAGAAGCGCAATCTTTTCCTGTTTGGCAATTTGGCGCATTTTGTCTTGATATTCTTTGGTATAAGCATCAGCCATGACCGGAAAACGCGGGCCGAAACTTTCATCATTGCTGCCGACAAGCGGGTTGCGGCCGCTGAAGTTGATGTGGTCGGTGATGAGCATGATAGAGGCCGGCGGCATATCTTTTTTCAATGAGCCGGCGGCGTTGGTCACAATTAAGTTTTTGATGCCGAGGGTTTGAAATACGGCCATGACCATTTTGATGCTTTCGGCCGAGTGCCCTTCATAAAGGTGAAAGCGCCCTTGCATGCACAAAACCTCTTTGCCTTCCAAAAGACCGGCTATCAAGCGGCCTTTGTGTCCGCTTACGGTGCTGCGCGGCCAAGAGGGAATGTCTTTATAATCAATGAAAATCGGGTTTTCAATTTCATCGCCCAAGCCGCCCAAGCCGCTACCTAAAATGATGAGGGTTTGCGGACGATATTTGCCGAGATGATTGAGAATGAAAGATGCGGTTTCCTGAATCATTTTTTTTACTCCGAGTTGGTGAAGCCAAACGGCAAAAGTTCGGCAATGGTAAATTGTTTTTGGATGCCTTGCGGATTGGCCAGCAGGACAATCGTGGAATCGTCTGCAAATTCTTTAATCCTTTGCAGGCAGGCGCCGCAGGGAGCAATGAGCTCTTTGCCGTCTGCCAAAATCAGAATTCGGCAAATTTGTTTATCGCCGCCGGCAATCATCGCGGCAATGGCGCCGGCTTCGGCACAGGTGCCCACCGGATAAGACAAATTTTCGACATTGCAGCCAACATAAAAGTTTTGGTTTTCACTCTCTATGGCCGCCCCGACCGCAAAGTGCGAATAGGGGGCATAGGCATTGTTTCTGGCTTTTGTTGCCAGCTCAAAAAGTTTTTGTTCAGAAATGGAAATGTTCATGGTTTGCCTGTTGACCTTAAAAGTTTTATTAATTAATTTGATATATGATAAAAGCATAAACTTAGAATCTTTAATATTTATTAATCTGCGGAGTTGACACTCATGTTTCAATCTTTGGCGGCAAAATGGGCCGCTCGTAAAAAGAAATCCGATGAAGCCGAGCTTGAGGAAAATGAACCCAAGATTGAGGAAAATGAACCTCAAATTGAAGAAACGGCTCAGAATGTTTCCCCGGAAAACGAATCCGCCGAGGGCGTGCCCGAGCTTGAAAATGTTGCTCCTGAGCCGGAAACTCCGAAGAAAAAAAGCCTTTGGAAAATTGTGCTCGGCGTTTTGGTGCTTTTGCTTTTGGCAGGCGTTGCCGGCGGATATTACTATATTTCCAATATTGATTGGAACCAGCATAAAGATAAAATTTCGGCAGAGTTTTCCGGCTTGACCGGAAAAAGAATCGTCTTTGACGGGCCTATCCATCTGACGCTTTTCCCATCTCCGAGTTTGCAGGCCGAAAATATTAAAATCTATAACCCCGGAGAAGAAACCGATGAGCCTTTGGCCGAGATTAAGTCTTTGGTGGCTAACTTGACCCTGAAGGCTTTGCTCAAAGGTGACTTTGACGTGAAAATGATGTCTTTGGTGGAACCGCATATCCGTTTGGAGCTCTTGGATGATGATACGCTTAATTGGGATACGCCGCTGACCGAGGCTCAGCGCGCCGATTTGGAAAATGTGCAAATCACGCTCGACAGCGTGTTGGTTAAAAATGCCACTATCCGTTGGATTGATGAAAAAAGAAAGAAAAATTTTGCCGTTCATAATGTTAATGCCGAGGTGATTGCGCCAAGCATTTTCGGCCCTTATCGAATCGAAGGAACATATATTAAAAATGACAATCCCGAGGGTTTTGCTTTTTCCATCGGCAGAATCAACAGCGGGTTGTCAACCTCGGTTAATGCCGTGATTAACCAACCCAGCACCGAAACTTTTGTGCGTTTTGACGGCTCGGTTTTGCCGCAAAATAATGCCGTGAACGGAAACTTGATTTTCGAATCCAAAAAGTTGATGGATTTTGTGAATTCCAATTTGGAAACTTATAAGCTCAAGCCGGAATATGATTATCCGCTGGCGGTGACCTTGGAGCTCAAAAGCAATAAACAAAAAATTGAGCTGAACAATTTTGCCGCCAAATATGGAGATTCTGCCGGTGCCGGCAATTTGCTCATTCCGCTTTCGGCCGGTGAATATGCCTCAGCCAATGACAAAAAAACATTTCGTCCCAAAGCAGAGCTTAGTTTCAATTTTGCTTCGTTAGACTTGAATCCGGTGGTGGAGCTGGCTCAGGAATTGTGGGATAAGTACAAAACCGGAGAAGCCAACTATAATCCGCAGTTGGGGTTTGATTTGTTGGCCGATGTTCAAGCCGTGAAGGCCGAGTATAACAACCAATCGGTCAAAGATTTGAAACTCAGCTTGGATATTTTGAACAACAAAATCACCCTGCGTAATTTGAGTGCCGTTTTGCCCGGAGATTCCGCCGTCAGCCTGAAAGGCGATGTTTATTCCGACTTAGGACATTTGACCTTTGATTTGGAACCGCGCTTCAAAACGGATGAGTTCAGACAAACGCTGGCTTGGCTCGGTTTTAAGCCGCAGGTGGCCAAAGATACGTTGTTGCGCCGCATTGAGGCAGTTGCCAAAGTGGCCGGAAATTTCAACAAGGTCAGCATTGCGCCTTTGGCTCTGCAAGTGGACAATATGCTCATTAACGGCGAGTTGGCGCTTATCAATGACCAAAATTTGAGCCTCTATGCGGCTTTGAACACCAATATTTTCAACTTTGATGACTATTTTCCGGCGCTGGTGATTAATCAGCCCGATAAGAGCTGGGCCGAAAATGTTAATGCGCGGTTTCAAAAAATTTCGCTGAGTCCGGATATTTATGCCGAGTTGCGCTTGAGCGCCGATACAATGGTTTATAATGCTTTGCCTTATGGCGGCGTGCGGCTGAACGGCAGTTTGCAAGATAAAACTTTGCAGCTGAACTCTTTGTCGATTGATAATATGGCCGGTGCCAAATTTGATGCCAAAGGAAAAGTCAGCGGCTTTGGTCAAAAAGCCGAAGTGCAGAACCTTAAGTTCAATTTGGAAACACAAAATTTTTCCGAGTTGGTCAGCAAAATGAATTTGCCGGTTTCGCATATCAATTTGCAACAAATGAGCCGTTTTGCGGTGTCGGGAATCGTAACCGGTTTTGCTGACAGGTTTGCCACCAAAAGCATTGCTCAGCTCGGTAGTTTGAACATTGATTACGGCGGCATGGTCGAGCTGAAAAACAATGCTTATGAACTTAACGGAACGCTGGATTTGAAAAGCCCCGATTTTGTGAAAACGCTTAATGATTTTGACTTTGCTTATGCGCCTCAGACTTATGTGTTGGGCTTGTTTAACATGCATGGCAAATTTGTCGGCAATTGGCAAAAATTTACGGCTTCCGATTTGCAATTTAATATCGGGTCAAATGCTTTTCACGGCAATGTGGTTTATGATGCCACGGCCGAAAAACCCGATATTCAAGCCAAGCTCAATATCTCGCGCTTTGAGCTGGATAAGTTTTTTTATAACAATGCCAAGGTCAAGGCCAAACAAAGCGCCTCTTTCCAAAAAGAAACTGTCGGTCCGGTCGATTTTTTGAAACAGCCGGTCTTTGATGCCGAAAAGTTTAATTTTGACTTTTTGAACAGCTTCAATTTCAGCGGTCAGTTTAATATTGCTCGGCTGACGTATCGCGGTTTGAATTTTGATTATTGCAAATTTTCTTATCTTTCCAAAGATAATGTGATGCAGGTGGAAGATTTTGATGCCGATTTTTGGGGCGGCAAAATTAAAACCGATTTTGAACTTTCCATGCGGGCAGACAAACCTTCTTTGCGCGGCAATTTGGTTTTGGAAAATGTTCAACTTGCCGATGATATGACGGGCGGAGATAAATATGGCCTGAAAGAAGGCTTGTTCAGCTTGTCGGCTCATTATGAAACTTCGGCGGTTTCTTTTGCCGATATGTATGAACAGCTCAGATTGAACGGCCAGTTTGCTTTGAGCGATACTCTGATTAAAGGATGGAATGTTAAAAATATTTATGATGATTTGCTCAACCGAAAAACTTCTCAGGGCTTGAATGCTTTTGTGAAAAGCCAGTTGCTTGCCAATAATGAACGCATTCTTTCCGCCAATGGAAAAGTGGTTCTGAATAACTCGGTCTTGAGCATTGCCGACAGCTCGTGGGTCGGCAACGGCTATGTGGCGCGGTTGCAGGCTGATGCCAATTTGAACAATTGGCAGGGAACCATGCGCTTTGAGATTGATTTTAACACGCCGGATTATCTGCCGAATTTTTATGTGATATATTCGGGGGCGCTGGATATGCCGGAGCTTGATGTTGATATTGAGCAATTGGCAATTATGTATAACCAACGCGAGCAGGAAATTAAGGCGCAGGAGGCCGCCGAAGAAGCCGCCCGCCAAGCCAAACTGCGCAAGCAGATTGATGATGCTTTGCTCCAAACCAAGGCCATGGAAAGCGAGCTGACAAATGTTTTGCGGCCGGATTTGGAGATGAAAAAACAAAAGGCCACAATGCCCGAAGCCGTTGATTCATACCTCATTTTTGAAAAAAGACTGGATAAAATCGATGCTGATTTGACCGCGCTTTTGCTGATGGGACAAAATCCGGAAGTGAGCGAAAAAATGCAAGATGAGATTGAGGCCGGCAATGCGCAAAATCAGAAAAATTTGGATGCATTGAAACAAGATATGCAAAAAGTCAATCTTCAAAACCTGCGTTTTGTCATTGCTCAAAAAAAGGCAGAGTTGCTCAAACAAAACCAAGAGGCTTTGCAAATTGCCGAAAAATATAGATTGCAAAAAGCCGATTTGCAAAACCGAATCTCGGCCATTGAAACAACTTATGCGCTGGAAAAAGATGATAATTTCATGCGCCTGAATAACGAATTTCAGGGGCAGGTTTTGGCTTTGAACAAAATTGCCGAAAAGGTGGAAAACGATTTTGCCGATAATCCGCAGGCGCAAGAGTTTGAGCTTGATAAGCAATATCATGAGATTTTGGCCTTGGCGCAAGATTTTGCTCAGAATATGCCGCAAATTGAGAAAAGTTTTCAATCTTTGTTTGCTTATGCCGATGAACGGGTCAGCATTGCCGAAGAAGCCTATAAAAAGCAAAAGCGCGAAGAAGAAATTAAGAAAAAATTGGAAGAAAATACCGGCTCAATTTCGGTGAAAGGCACCGGTGTCAGCAAAACCGTGGTCAGAGATTTGGAAGATATTGAAAAATCGGAAGCGGCGGTTGACAGCAACCCAACCCGCGTGCTCAATTTTGCCGATGATAAAAATGATGCGCCGGTGGTTAGAAACGCGCATGCGCCGGTGGTGGCCAAACCGCAAAAACAAGACTCTTTTGTCATCAAAAAAAATGACGGCGAAATTTCTGGGGCAACAGGTGTGATAATTCGGAAATAGGGCTTGAGAATTGTCTTTTATGTGATATATCTAATGCATAAATAACATTCATTATTTTGGAGAATCCGATGACAAGAAAACCTGAAGTTTGTATTTTGCCGGTTGCCGGTTTGTCTACGCGCAATTTGCCCGCTACCAAAGTTTTGCATAAGGGCTTTTTGACGTTGAACAGCCTGCCGATTATTCAATATGCCGTTAATGCCTGCGTGGAAATCGGCATCAAAGAAATCGTGTTCATCTATAGCGACCAGTCTTGCAAACATCTTTTTGAAAAATATTTTTCACCTTATCCGTGGTTGGAACAACATTTGAAAGAGAAAAACAAGCTCGACTTGCTCAAAGTGGTGCAAGATATTATTCCGGAAGGAATGAAGTTTTCTTTTGCCGAGCAAAAAGAGCCTTTGGGCAACGGTCATGCCGTGTTGATGGCCAAAGACATTGTCGGTAAAAGAGATTTTGTGGTGATGTGGCCGGATGATGTCTATATCAACACACATGGCGAGGGCGTGTTGAAACAGCTCTTGGATGTGTATGAAGAAGAAGGCGGCATGGTGGAAAACGTGATGGAATTTCCGCGGGAGCAAATGGTGCGTTACGGTGCGCTGATTGGCGCCGTGCGTGACGGCCGCAAGGTTCATGCCAAAGGCAAGATTGAAAAACCGGCTTTGGAAGATGTGCCTTCCAACTATGCCAGCATGGGGCCCTATATTTTGCCGAACGAAATTATGGATATTTTGCCGGAAGTGCGCAAAGGCACCAACGGTGAGATCAACTTGGCCGATGCCATGGGTTTGGCGGCCGAAAGAGGCATGAAACTGACCGGCGTTCTGTGCGATGTGATGCGCCTTGACTGCGGCACCAACAAAGATTTGGCCAAGTCCAACCTCAAGCTGACCTTGATGACAAGTCAGGAGATGCGGGCTTATTGCCAAGAACTGTTGAACACGATGCTGGTTTGATAAAAAATAAGAGCGCGCTGGTCGGAAAGAGGCTGGCGCGCTTTTTTGGTTTTTTGTGAGGTGTTGTTTGAGCAAGATAAGATATGGCATTTTTGATGTGGGGCAGGTGTGCTATCCTTATTCTTTGGAGCCGCTGAATGATTATTGTTATGAAAAATCTCAAAATAAAGACGAATTTGAGAAAAAAGGCGGGGTGAAGTGTTTTGACTATAAACCCTTTATGAAAGGCGAAATTAATTTTTCTGAATTTTGCCGGCAGTTGTGTCAATTTTGCGATTTTGCCTATGCGCCGGAAGTTGAACCCGAAATTGACAAGGCCATGCATGACGGGGTGGGCGATTTTTTTCCCGAAACGCTTAAGGTGATGAACTTTTTGAAGCATAATAATGTGGAAATATGCTTGCTTTCCAATGCTTTGCCCAATTTGCACCACACGGCCAAAAGGCTGGCGCGCAAAGAAAATATATTTGTTTCTTATGAGCTGGGGTTGTTGAAACCGGATGTCAAAATTTTTCAAGCGGTTTTGCAAAAGCTCGGGGTCAAGCCTGAAGAGGTTTTTTTGGTGGATGACAAACCGCAAAATGTGGCGGCGGCCGAATCTATCGGAATCCAAGGGGTTTTGTTTCAAAAAGAAAATTTTGCCGAGAAAATTTATCAAATTTTGTGCCGATAGTTTTTCTTCTTAACCAAATTTTTACTTGCATTTGTTATATTTTAAACCGTGCGGGAAAGTGCACCCTGCACGGTTTTTAGTACTAAAATTTTTTGAGGATACGACAAGAATGTTGTCTTCAGTAAGAAAACATATCAATTTGAGCCTTTTCGCAAAATTTGCGGAAGGTTTTGCCGTATCCAAGTCTTATTATCAAGTTGTATCCTATAATTATTCTGTTTATAAGCGAGGTGTGAGATGACCAATATTTCTCTCAACGCCTCAATGCGGAGCAATTTGCTGAGTTTGCAACAAATTTCCAAACTCCAAGACCAAACCCAACTGAGGCTTTCCACCGGCTTAAAAGTTAATTCGGCAATAGATAACCCGAGCTCGTATTATACCGCAAGCGCGCTGACCAATCGTGCCGATGATTTGAGCGCTTTGCTTGACGCAATGAGCCAAGGCATTCAGACCATCAAGGCCGCGACCGAGGGGATTGAGACCGCCGAAGAGCTGATTAAACAGATGAAAGCGATTGCCGAACAGGTTAATACTTCGACTAGTCCGGTACCGGAAAAGAGTTATTTTGAAAAGCTGGTCGGGGAGAACGGTGCGGTTGTTTCTACCGCGGATGAACTGCGCGCGGCCGTCACTTCCGGCAAAGAAACAATTTGTGTTTATGGTAACATTGATTTAGGTGACATTTCCGCCACCGGCGGCTTATCTTTGGCTGAAAACCAAAAACTGGTCGGCGTCAACTATTTTGGCAACTTCTCAGGCGGCGAAGGTTTTTCCGGCATATCCGCCACCGATAGCGTTAAAGACCAGGCCTTAATAGATGTTAAAAAGACAGGCTGTCTGGTCAGTGATTTGAGTTTAAATTATGAGAATACAGTGACAACGGGTGCATCGCATGTTGTTCGCATTCAAGGAGCCGGCGTGGTTGCCGATGTGCAAAATTTGGATATTGAAGCAAAATTGTCCAGTGATGAACATAAAGCGGCTTTGTTTATTACAAATCAATCTTCAGTTCATATCAAAGGCGATAACAATATCAACATTCAAGGCGATTTTGGAGGGGGAATTTATATTAACGGACGTTGTTCTGTGGATATTTCAGACAAGGCTAAACTCGATATCTCAACCCAAGGCAGAAATTCTAATGGTATATGGAATGATAATAGTTCAACACTGAAAATTTCGAGCGGGGTGCAACTCAATATTCAAACTTCAGGAGAGTTGGCTTATGGTTTGTTTACTTCAACAAGTGCAATAACTGATATTGAAAGTCATGCTCAGCTTAATATTCAAAGTCAAGGTTCAAGTGCTACAGGAATAATTGCTAACATAAGCGGTGTTATCAATATTCTCAAAGATGCGATTGTAAATATCCACACCGAAGGAAGCACTACAATAAATGCTTATCGCTCGGCCACCATCAATATTGCCGGAAAAATTAATGCAGTGTCAACCACAAGTAGTTTTATCAGTTTATCAGCAGAAGGCGGAAATCATATTCACATTTTATCTACGGCAGAAATTTA
>CALXPK010000017.1 GCA_944390265.1 uncultured Alphaproteobacteria bacterium
GCATTCAACTTTGAATTCACGTTTCAAACGATCAACAATGATTTCCAAGTGCAATTCACCCATACCTTTGATGATGGTTTGACCGGAATCAGGGTCGGAAGAAACTTTGAAAGACGGGTCTTCCATAGCCAAACGAGACAAAGCCAAGCCCATTTTTTCAACATCGGCTTTGGTTTTGGGCTCAACGGCCAATTCAATAACCGGCTCAGGAAATTCCATGTTTTCCAAAACAATCGGTTTGCTTTGGTCGCACAAGGTATCACCTGTGGTGGTATCTTTCAAACCTGCCAAAGCGATAATATCGCCGGCATGAGCTTCTTTCAAATCTTCACGTTTGTTGGCGTGCATCAACAACATACGGCCGATACGTTCTTTTTTGTCTTTAACCGAGTTATAGACATAAGAACCGGCAGTCATTGTACCAGAATAAATACGGGTAAATGTCAAAGAACCAACGAACGGGTCGTTCATGATCTTGAATGCCAAAGCGGCCAGAGGTTGATCATCAGCCGGATGTCTGACTTCTTCAATATCCGTTCCGGGTTTAACACCTTTAATGGAAGGAATATCCAAAGGAGACGGCAAGTAGTCAACAACGGCATCAAGCAAAGGTTGAACACCTTTGTTCTTGAAAGCGGTACCGCAAAGAACGGGAACAAAATCTTGAGCCAATGTACCTTTACGGATGCATTTTTTCAAAGTTTCGACAGAAACTTCTTTGCCTTCAAGATAATCTTCCATAGCTTGTTCATCTTGTTCAACGGCGGTTTCAACCAAAGCATGATGATATTCTTCGGCTTTGTCTTTCAAATCAGCCGGAATTTCTCTTTCTTCAATCGGAGAATCAGCCGTATCACCGGTATAAACGATAGCTTTCATACGCAACAAATCGACCACACCGACAAAGTCAGCTTCAGCGCCGATTGGCAATTGCAAAGCCACCGGACGAGCGCCCAAGCGGTCAACAATCATATCCAAGCAGCGATAGAAGTTGGCACCGATTCTATCCATTTTGTTGCAGAAGCAAATACGAGGCACACCATATTTATCAGCCTGACGCCATACGGTTTCGGATTGAGGTTCAACACCGGCAACGGAGTCGAACACGGTGATGGCACCGTCCAAAACGCGCAAAGAACGTTCAACCTCAACGGTAAAGTCCACGTGGCCCGGAGTATCAATAATATTAATACGATGTCCTTTCCAGTAGCAAGTAGTGGCAGCGGAGGTAATGGTAATACCGCGCTCTTGTTCTTGCTCCATCCAGTCCATGGTTGCGGCACCATCGTGAACCTCACCGATTTTGTGAGATTGGCCGGTATAATATAGGATACGCTCGGTTGTTGTGGTTTTACCGGCATCGATGTGCGCCATGATACCGATGTTTCTGTACAATTCAAGTTTATGAGTACGAGGCATATTTTTTTCCCTATATTAAAGTTAGACCTAGAATTTGTAGTGAGAGAAAGCCTTATTAGCTTCAGCCATTCTATGGGTATCTTCACGTTTCTTAACGGCAGAACCCTTATTGGCGGCAGCATCTAACAATTCGTTAGCGAGTCTTTCTGTCATGGTTGATTCGGAGCGTTTTTGAGCAGCTTCCTTAATCCAGCGGATGGCCAAAGCCTGACGACGGTCAGCTCTGACTTCGCACGGAACTTGGTAGGTAGCACCACCAACGCGGCGAGATCTAACTTCAACAACAGGTTTAACGTTTTCAAGAGCGTCAAAGAAAACTTTCAAAGCGTCTTGTTTAGTTTTTTGAGCCAAGATATCAAAAGCTGAATAAACGATTTTTTCGGCAACAGCTTTTTTACCATGCTCGATGATATTGTTAATAAATTTGGTTACAACCTTATCACCATATTTGGCATCAGGTAAAATAACTCTTTTTACAGCGCTATGACGACGTGACATTATCTATTTCTCCTATTTAGGTCTCTTTGCGCCGTACAAAGAACGACGTTGACGACGTTTAGCAATACCTTGGGTATCCAAAGTACCGCGGATGATATGATAACGAACACCAGGCAAGTCTTTAACGCGTCCGCCCTTAATCAGCACCACTGAGTGTTCTTGCAAGTTATGACCTTCACCAGGGATATAGCTGATTACTTCAAAGCCGTTTGTTAAACGTACGCGAGCCACTTTACGCAAAGCGGAGTTCGGTTTTTTCGGGGTAGTCGTGTAAACCCTTGTACAAACACCGCGTTTTTGTGGGCAAGCTTTCAAAGCCGGGACTTTGTTTCTCTTGACTTTTGGTGTTCGTGATTTACGAATTAACTGATTAATTGTAGGCATCACAATTTCCTTAAGTGTTATAATTAAAATTAAACAAAACGCTCAATTTTCAAACAAGGAAAAGGGCACACCTATGCCCTCCCTCTAAATTGAGTTCTCGGCATAGTAGATTGAGATAACAAATTAGTCAAGAGCCAAAATGCAATTTTTTATCATTTTGAGTCTATTTTTTTGATTTGCGATTCAATTATAATAGAACGAGATTGTTTTAAAACCCGACTCAGAGTCGTTTTCAAACTTTCATTTACCATTTCTTAAACATTTTGATTGAGTCTATTTTGAGTCTATTTTATTTAAAAAGAAACAAAAAAAACTTGCGTTTCACAAAATAAAATAATACTCTCAGCCTAAAATACAATATTATGGGGGATGTAATGAACAACCAAAATCCGGATATTATTTCAGCCAAAAGAACCATTGACAAAGAAGTTGAAGCCTTGCGCATGATGGAAGGAGAATTGAGCGAAAACCTGACCAAAGCGCTTGATTTGATGCAAAATACCAAAGGCCGCGTCATTGTCACCGGCATGGGAAAATCCGGCCACGTCGGCTCCAAAATTGCCGCCACTTTGGCCTCAACCGGCACCCCTTCTTTCTTTGTTCACCCCGGAGAAGCCAGCCATGGCGATTTGGGCATGCTCACCAATGACGACTGCGTGATTGCCATCTCCAACAGCGGTGAAACCAAAGAACTCTCCGATATTGTGCTCTATTGCAAAAGATACGGCATTCCTCTGATTGCCATTACCAAAAACCCCGACAGCACCTTAGGCCAATCGGGCGATATTTTGCTCAAACTTCCCGATGACGGCGAAGCCTGCCCGCTCGGCTTGGCGCCAACTTCTTCCACCACCGCAACCATGGTCTTGGGTGATATTTTGGCGGTTCGCCTGTTGGAGCGAAAAGGCTTTACCAAAACCGACTTCAAACAACGCCACCCCGGCGGCAAGCTCGGTTCTTTCCTCAAAAAAGTTTCCGACCTCATGCACAAGGGCGATGAGATGCCGCTTGTTCATGAAGACACCCCGATGCAAGATGCCCTGCTGGTGATGACCTCAAAAATGCTCGGCTGTATCGGCGTTATTGATAAAGAAGGCAACTTGGTCGGCATTTTTACCGATGGTGATTTGCGCCGTTGCTTGGGTCCGGACATTTTGCAAAAAACCGCTCAGGACGTAATGACCAAAAACCCCAAAACCATTGCGCCCGATGTCTTGGCCGTAGAAGCCTTAAACACCATGAACAACACCGGCAAAGGCATCACCCAACTCTTTGTCATTCAAGACAGAAAACCCATCGGCATCATCCATATGCATGATTGCTTAAGAGCCGGAGTGATGTAAGATTGGTTGATATCAAAGAAATAGATTCTCTGTTTGATGAAGAATCCCGCAAACAAAACAAAACCCCTGTGCGCAATGATATCAGCGAACACACCAAACGTGTGCGCCTGGCCAAATTAATCTTGCCGAGTTTTGCCGCCGTGCTTGTTGCACTGCTGTTGATTTTTCCGTCACTGCAAAATAACGGCAAAGAATTTTTGTTGGATGTAACATTGCCCAAAAAAGGCGAGCTGGAAAAACTGCACGTTGAACAAACCGTTTTGAACATCACCGACAAAAAAAACCGCGTCAACAATTTTACCGCCGATAATATTGATGAAACCGAGCCCGGTTCCAAGCTCATCAAGCTCAAGAACCCCGACGGGGTCATGCCTTCTTCCGATTTAGACTGGTTCAATGTCAAATCGCCGACCGGATATTACAATCAAAAAACCAATGTTTTGACCTTGACCGATAATGTGGAAATTTACTATTCTCAAGGCATGAGCGTCAATGTTCCGGACGTAACCTATGACTTCACCACCAACATTGCCAAAAGCGATAAACCGGTCAAAGCTCAGGGCGAAGCCGGAGATTTAACCTCAGAGGCTTTTGAAATGAACACTGACACCGGTGTTATCACCTTCAAGGGAAAAACCTTTATCAAATTACGCGAAGATTCACTAAAAGGAATGAACTAAGATGCGCCAACTAGCATACACACTTCTGACCCTGCTCATCACCATGGGCACAACCCAAGCCCAATACATCACGCTGGATGCCGACAAAGAAGTCATATGGGATTCGCAGGCTCAAAAAATGTCCGCCATCGGCAATGCCGTGGCCACCAAGGGCGACATGAAAGTCAAAGCCGCCCGCATGGAAGCCTACTATGCCAAAAACAACACCACCGGCAAAAACACCATCACCGAAGTTCATGCTTATGACAATGTCATCATGACCTCGCCCAAAGCCAATGCCTATGGCGATACTTTGGATTATGACGTCATCAAAGACGAGGTGATTTTGAAAGGTCGTCCGGCCAAACTCAAAACCGAAAAAGAGGTCATCACCGCCAAAGACAACATCACTTATTATCCGGCACAAGAAAAGGCCGTTGCTTTGGGAGATGTGCGCGCCACCGACAAAGATAACAACAAAATTTTCTCGGAAAAAATGATTGCCTTTTTCCAAAAAAATGAAAAAGGAGAAACAATCATGGACAAAGTTGAAATTTATGATAATGTCAAAATTGTCACCAAAGATGCCACCGTCACCGCCGATAAAGGCTTATATCTGCCCAAAATTGCCGTCATCAAATTGTTTGACAACGTGCTGATTGACCAACAGGGCAACAAACTCAAAGGCGACTTTGCCGAAACCAACTTAAACACCGGCAAAAGCCGCATCATTGCCGGCCAAACTTCGCAAGGACGCGTTTCCGGCATTTTCAAAGAGAAGAAAAAAGATAAAGAATAAAGGAAAGCACAAATGACCACATCATCATCAGCGCCGGTTTCCAAATTAGAAGTCTTTAACATCGGCAAGAAATATAAAAATCGACCGGTTTTGCGCAATGTTTCCTTAAACATCAAGCGCGGCGAAGCCGTTGGCCTGCTCGGCCCCAACGGTGCCGGCAAAACCACTTGCTTTTATTGTGTCACCGGTTTGATAACCCCAGATTACGGCGATGTGCATATTGACGGACAAGATATCACCAATCTGCCGATGTATAGACGGGCGCGCATGGGAATTGGCTATCTGCCGCAAGAAGCCTCCATTTTCCGTTCTTTGAGCGTGGAAGACAACATCAAAGCCATTTTGGAAGTGGTGATAGATGATGAAAGCCAGCGCGAAAATATGCTGGAAGAATTGTTATCCGAATTCTCGATTGCACATTTGAGAAAATCTCCGGCCATAGCCTTATCCGGTGGTGAAAGACGCCGCTTGGAAATTGCCCGCGCTTTGGCCAGCCAGCCGCATTTTATTTTGCTGGACGAACCGCTTGCCGGTATTGACCCGATTGCCGTGGGTGAAATCAGAAACCTGGTTTCTCAGTTAAAACACCGCGGCTTGGGCGTTTTAATCACCGACCACAACGTGCGCGAAACCTTGGACATTACCGACCGCGCTTATATTTTGCACGGCGGCACGGTTTTGATGGAAGGCACGCCCGAAGAAATTGTCAACAACGCGGAAGTAAGAAAAGTTTACCTCGGCGATAATTTCTCAATGTAACGGGTGGAGGGTTAATCAGTGGCGATTACACCCAAACTGGAAATAAAGCAATCGCAATCGCTGTTAATGACGCCGCAGCTGCGCCAAGCCATTAATCTGTTGCAAATGTCCAATTTGGAATTAAACGCCCTGATTGATGAAGAGCTGGCGGCCAACCCGCTCTTGCAAAAAGAAGAAGCCAATGCCGGTGATGAGGCCGACTTGCCGCAAACCATCGATGATTATGATACCAATGAAACACCTTCTCTTTCGGAAGAAGAGTTCACCCCCGATTTTGATTTATCTGACCGCTTTGATGACTCAGGCTCGGACAATGAAGGCTACAATAGTCTGGAAAATGACTATGATTGGAATCAAAGCGGCCGTAGTAAAAACAATTTTGATGATGAAGATTTTGACTTTTTTGAAAAAAAGCTCGCCCAAACCCCATCTCTCTATGAAGTTTTAACAGAACAAATCGGCCTCACCTTCAAAAGCCCTAAAGACCGCTTCATCGCCAGACGCTTGTGCGAATATTTGGACGAGGCCGGCTATTTCAGAGGCGATGTCAAACAAATTGCCGCGCAACTCAAAATCTCAGAGGCTCAAGTAAGTAAAGTGCTGGACGGCTTAAAGCAATTTGAACCGAGCGGGATCTTTGCTCAAGACTTGTCCGAATGCTTAAAGCTCCAACTGCGTGCTCAAGGCATAACCGAAAGCAAAATTTTTCTACTTTTGGACAATTTACCCCTGCTCGCCGAACGCCGTTTTAAGGAGTTAAAAAAAATCTGCAATTGCGATGATGAAGCCTTAAATGACTATATCCGCCTCATCAAAAGCCTCAACCCCAAACCGGCCGCCGATTATCATGTTGAAACCGCCGCAACCGTCATTCCCGATGTCTTTGTCAAAAGAGACAAATACGGCATCTACCATGTGGAGTTAAACAGCGCCTCACTGCCGCGTTTGCTCATCAACCAACATTATTACAGCGAAATTAAAAATGCCGACAAAACCACCAAACGTTATTTGAAAGAAAATTTGAACTCGGCCGGCTTTTTAATCAAATCTCTGCACCAACGTGCGATGAACATTTTGAAAGTTTGTGAAGAAATTGTCAAATATCAGTATGACTTTTTTGAAAAAGGCATTGACCACCTCAAGCCCATGGCCTTAAAAGACATTGCCGAAAAAATTGAAATGCATGAAAGCACGGTCAGCCGCATCACCAACGGCAAATACATGCACACGCCGCTTGGGCTTTTTGAGCTGAAATACTTTTTCTCTGCCGCGGCCGGAAGTTATATCGGCGACGATCAAACCTCGGTTTTAAGCATCAAGCACAAACTCAAAAAATGGATTGAGGAAGAAACCCCCGAACACATTCTCTCCGATGAAGAACTTTCCGAACTTTTGGCTCAAAGCGGAATAAAAGTGGCGCGCAGGACGGTAGCAAAATATCGCGAATCTTTGGGAATCGGCTCCTCGGCCGAGCGCAAAAGAGCCAAACGCAACCGCTAAAAGCAATAAGTTTTTATTGACTTTTATCAAGATTGGGGTTAAGTACAAACTTACATTTGCTATTCTGCGCAAGAATAACTATATTATGTAAGAAGATAGTTTTTTAATATATTTTGTAAGGAACAGATTATGAAAATCGAAATAACAGGAAAACAAGTTGACATTGGCGACAAGCTCCACAAACACGTTGAAGAAGGTGTTATGAATTCTGTCAACAAATATTTCAATGCGCCCATCAGCGCAACGGTAGCTTTTTCAAAAGAAGGCGAAGAATTCAAAGCTGAAGTAACCGTTCATCCTGCTAAAAACATTGTCTTGAAAGGCACCAGCGAGAGCTGCGCCGATCCTTACTCGGCTTTTGATTCTGCCAACCAACACATTGCCACACGCTTGCGTCGTCACAAAAACAGATTGAACGACCACAAAGGCAAAGCCGGTTTGGATGAAGCAGAAATTGCCAACCAAGCCATCTTCCCGTTGATTGAAAACGAAGAAGAAATGGACATCAATGAAGATGCCCCGATTACCATTGCCGAAACCGAAGCCAACATTCCGGTTTGCACCGTGAGCGAAGCCGTGATGCGCATGGATTTGGCCGATGAATGTGCCCTCATGTTCAAAAACAGCGCCAACGGCCACATCAGCATGGTATATCGTCGCAAAGACGGTAACATCGGCTGGGTAGAACCTAAAGCCTAATCTCGTATTAACAATAAAAGGCACCAAAGATGAAACTTTCAGAAATAATGTCTGAGAAAAGTATTTTTATGGGATTAAAGTCCAACAGCAAGAGACAACTTTTGCAAGATTTGTCGGCCAAAGCCGCCGAAATCACCGGTTTAGACGAACGCACCATTTTTGATACATTGTTGGAAAGAGAGAACCTTGGCTCCACCGGTTTTGGAGAAGGCACGGCTCTGCCCCATGGTCGTTTTGAAGGCTTGGATAAAGTCTATGGCTTTTTTGCCAAACTCAATTCTCCGGTTGATTTTGAAGCCATTGACGGCAAACCGGTTGACTTGGTCTTTTTACTTCTTTCTCCGGAGGACAACGGCGCCGACCACTTAACCGCTTTGGCTCAGGCCTCCAGATTTCTAAAAGATGAATCGATGAGACAAAAACTGCGCCAAATCAATTCGGCACAAGAAATTTTTGCTCTTTTGAATAAATAAACGAGTAGAAAAAACAACATAAAAAAACACCTTCGTTTGAAGGTGTTTTTTTTATTGTACCAATTGTGGCTTCAAATCATTTTGCTTTGCCACGATAAAAGCAAAATCTTTATCATCGGTCACGGCAATTTTTTCACCGTCTGCCGCATAAATCGACCACATTTCTTTGCCGTTTTCAATAGCTGGTTTGATAAAAGCAACGTTTTCATCATTCCAAAAGCTCATTTCGCTCAAAACCTGATTATCCATATTTTCAATAATTTTTTTCATTCTGGCCTCATTTTTTTTCATCTTTATAAAAACATCATAAGCCGACTTTATTAAATTTTAACTAAAATTTGTTTTATATGAAAAAAAAGGAGATAAAAAAATGTTTGTCAGCCTCAATAAAAAGTTTCTTTACACCGTGGTCATATTTTTCTCAATCACGGCCTTAATTTTTCTTTATTCTTTTTACATCACCTATGGGGTGCGTTTTCAAAACGAGCTCCGCGCCAGCATTCTTCGTAACCAGCAATACATCAACCTGCTCTACGAAAACAATTTGATGAAAAAAGAATTCATGAAAATGGGGCATCCTTTTCCAACCACCCGCACTGAAAACAATAACAACACCGTTTCAGAAAATTTGGAAAGCACCATCACAAGAGAAGAAAAGCGCATCTTGCAGCTTCAAAAAATTTATGATGACCGCTATGCCTCGGTTTATGAGGGAATCAAAATTATTGCCGCCAGCTCCGTTTTAATTATATTATCCTTGCTGTTGCTATGGTTTTTGCTCAAGCGTTGGGTTTTGATGCCATTGCAAATTTTGACCGACGTCAGCAAAAACGTCACCTCGGGAGACCTCACACAGCGAGCCATTCCCTACAAGCAGCGCTATTTTTTGGACGAGACCGACTTTTTGATAGAAACCTTCAACACCATGTTGGATAAAATTGAAAAAGGCGTTGCCGAAATTCAAGAAACCGAAAATTTCTTACAAAAAATCATAGACGGCATTCCGGACGGTCTTTGCGTCATAGATCAAGACTACAACATCATCATCTCCAACAAAGCCTACAACAAGCAAGTCGGCAGCAAAGAAAAGCCGCTTAAGTGCTATGAAGCGGCGCAAAAGAGAACACTTCCCTGCAACACCACAACCACCAACTGTCCGCTTAATGAAATTTTCCACAAAAACAAAAAACACATTCATGTCATTCAACAATTTGCTCACAATCCCAACCGCCATCTATACATCAATGCGGCCCCGTTAAAAATCGGTGAACAAACCCTTATCATTGAAGTCTTGCGTGACTTGAGCAACGACATCAAGTTTTCGCACCAACAAAAAATATCCTCTTTGGGCTTCATGGCCACATCGGTTGCACATGAAATGAAAAACCATTTGGGCGCCATTCGCATCATCTTGGAAAGATTGTTGGAAGACAAAAACATCTCCGCTGACGAACAAGAAAAACTGCTCGGGCTTGTTTTGCAACAAATCATTGAAAGCATAGAAGTACCGGAAAGACTTTTGAAGCTGTCTCATTTTTCGGAAGAAGACAGCCAAGAAATCAACTGCTATGAAAATGCCAAAGACGTCGTTTCGCTAATGGATTATGAAGCCAAACGTCACGGCATGGAAATCAAATTGGAAGGCCAAACCGACCTAACCATCATCGGCAATGAAAATGATTTTAAAATGGTTTTGATAAACCTCATACTCAATGCCATCAAAGCCGGCAAACCCAACGGAGAAATTGTCATCAGCTTTGAGCGCAACGACAAGCACAATCTGATTAAGGTTCAAGACAACGGCCACGGCATTGCGCCGCACGTATTGCCACACATTTTTGAACCCTTTTATTCAGAAGGCAAAGAAGGCGCCATTGGCAGCACCGGACTGGGCTTGGCCATTGTCAAATCCATCATGGAAAAGCAAAAAGGCAAAATTTCGGTTGAAAGCCAGCCTGGCCTCGGAACCTGCTTCAGCCTGCAATTTCCGCTGATAAATAAAAAATAACATTGCAAAAATAAAAATATAGCGTTATATAAGAAGCAACAAAACAAAAAAATAACAAAGGATTTTATATATGAGTAAAGAAGAACTCTTGGAACTGACCGGAGAAGTAATTGAAAAACTCCCCAATGCCATGTTCCGAGTCAAATTGGAAAACGGGGTCGAAATTTTGGCCCACACCGCCGGAAAGATGCGCAAGTTTCGCATCCGCGTTATGGTTGGCGATAAGGTCGATATTGAAATGACGCCTTATGACCTGACCAAAGGCCGCATTACCTTCCGCCATAAAGATTAAAAAAAAATCCCCGAATGATTTTTCACTCGGGGGATTTTTTTTACTTAAAGATATTTTATCACCACAAAACTACCGATGAGCAAAACAAAAAACAACACGGCCAACATGCCTAAGTTTTTTTCAATAAACTCTTTCATCGGTGCACCATATTTTTTCAGGAGCCAAGCCACAAGGAAGAAGCGGCCGCCGCGCGCCAAAATGGAAGCAACGGTAAAGACCAGCAAATCCAAATGCACCACGCCGCTGGCAATGGTAATCACTTTGTAAGGAAAAGGTGTGATACCCGCTCCAAAAACAATCCATGCGCCCCATTCGTGATAATAACCGCTGAACACGTCAAACTGGTGTGCATAGCCATAAAAATTGAGAAGCGGCATGGCCACGGCATCAAACAAGAAAACCCCGATGGCATAGCCAAAATAGCCGCCTAGCACGCTGGCAACCGTTGTCACACCGGCAATTTTCCAAGCCTTCTGAGGCGTTGCCAAAACCATCGGAATCAGCATCACGTCTGGCGGAATGGGAAAGAAAGAGCTTTCAATAAAAGAAACCGCAAACAAAAAATAAAGCGCAGTCGGACGTGCCGCCAAGTCCAGCATATAATCATAGCATTTTTGCACGCAACCGCGGCTAAAACCAATCAAACGAGAAACAAGAACCATATTTTTTCCTTTTAATCCAAATGAAGATGATTTTGTCTGGCAAAAGCCTCAAAAGTGTTGACCAAAAGCATGGCCACGGTCATCGGACCGACCCCGCCCGGCACCGGCGTAATATAAGAAGCCTTAAGCCGAACATTGTCAAAATCGACATCGCCGCAAATTTTGCCGTCCACCCGATTGATGCCGACATCCACAACAAAAGCACCGTCTTTAATCCATTCCGCTTTCACGATTTTCGGCTTGCCGCAAGCTGCAATCACAATATCGGCCTCTCGGACAATTTGCTCAATTTCTTTGGTTTTGGAATGAGCAATCGTCACGGTGCAGTTTTTGTTGAGCAGCAAAGCCGCCATGGGTTTGCCGACAATATTGGAGCGCCCGATGATAATGGCTCTTTTGCCGGACAAATCGGCATAAACTTGTTTAAGCAAATACAAAATTCCCTTAGGCGTGGCCGGCACAAAAGCCAAAGGCGAGTTGGCCTGCAACAACCCGATATTATAGGGATTGAAGCCATCAACATCTTTTTCGGGAGCAATATTCATCAGCACATTGAGCGGATTAATATGAGCCGGAAGCGGAAGTTGCACCAAAATGCCGTTAACGCGTCCGTCTTGGTTGAGTTGAGAAACAAGCTCAATAACCTCTCTTTCGGAAGCATCTTCTGCCAAATGATAGATATGACAATCCATCCCCACGGCCTGAGCGGCTTTTTGTTTATTGCGGTCATAAATCAGGCTGGCCTCATCATTACCGACCAAAATCACGGCCAAATTGGGCTTGAGCGGGAAAGCGGCAATTTTTTCGGCAATTTGTTTTCTCAACGCCAAGGCGGCGGCCTTACCATCCACAATTTGAGCTTCTGACATACTTACTCCTTTGCGCCCCAACTTTGCAAAATTTGCAACAATTTATCAGACTTATCGGCAATGAAAATTTTTTTATACCGATCGGTTTCACCGGAGACAATTTTCAAGCAACTTTTAGGCAATTTCAGGCTTTTTGCCAAGAAAGCCACCAACTCCTGATTGGCCTTTCCTTTTTCGGGCACGCTAATCACATTGATTTTTAAAAAATCTTGACCGGCGGCATCGGTAAAAACATCTCTGACCGAACAAGCTGAAGAGTTAGGGGTTAACCTAACTCTCAAAATCACACCTTGTTCATTGGCTTCATAGAACACAATTTTTTCCTCTTAAATATTTTTAAGAAAGCAAGAACTGTGACAAAACAAAAATCAAACGGCTGACAAACAGCAACAACAGCAACAAAACAAACGGCGAGAAGTCAAAATTATTAACGACCACGGCCGGAACTTTTTCTCTGATTTTGTCATAAACCGGATGAGTTGCTTTTTCCAACAATTCCATGGTTTTTTGCGAATATTTGTTGGATGTTTCCAAAATTTTGAAATGGATTAACCAGTGCAAAACAATTTCGATAATTACAATTTTGAAATACAAGCTGACAATCAACCCGATAATATATAAAAAAGGTTCAAACAAAGCACCCATAATTAAAACTCCTTAAGCCATACTATTTGCCTCGCGGGAACGCAGGGCAATATATCTGTTCATATCAAACGAATGAATTCTATCTTTATTAATAGATTTTGGCGCAATTGAACTTGTTTGTCTACCTCTAAGTTCATTTATCCTCTTAATAACATCGGATTTAGATTGCGTTTGCATATTTTTCTGCAAAATTTCTTCACTCATACTATAATCCGGCACAAAAGATTTCACGCCGAGTTTATACAAAATTTTCTCCGGCACGTCTTTGCCTCGGCGTCTATATTCCAGCACGGCGCCGCAAACATCGCGTTTGATTTGTTCTTCTTCATTAAACCGACCATGATTTTGCGATGTATTGGCCACTTTAACCAAATTGACCATTTCCAAATGTTTGGCATAAGCATCGGTCACATCTTGGCTCGGAGCAATGCGATTCATAAAGCGAAAATCATCACCTCGACGAGCCAAAAATTCTTGATAACGCTGTCTGCGCAATTGGTTAGCCTTGCTCATCTCATCAACGGCAGCCAGAGCAATCAAATTTTGTGCCAACAACAAGCTGGCTTTATAATCGGCATCGGGATAGAGAGCCTCGCGGCGTTGTTCTTCCTCAAGCATGCGTTGATATTCCAGCGCAATGCGTTTTTCCTCTTCTTTAGCCTGACGTTCGGCCTCCGCCTCGGCCCGATTTTTGGTTGAGGCCAAAATGGCGCTGCGCAACTGTTGCAATCTGGCCAGCTTAAGCTGCAAGAACTCCAGTCTTTCTTTGGCTTTAGAAGAATTTGACGCGGCATAAAGAGCCATATAGACGCGCATTTCGGTTTCGCGGTCATCCAAGTTGGTGAGAAAATCCTCGCGTCGGTTAATATCCTCTTCGGTAATATCGCCGTCGGTCATATCATGAATAATTTTTTTGGTATCTTCAATCCAATAAAAATATTCATTTTTCGGCGCCACTTCATTTTCAATTGTCTGCAAAGAATTAGCCACCATAAAGGCAAAATCTTCCACATTTTTATCAACCGGCAGATTTTCGCCGTCAATAACGCGGTTCAAAATCTCTTTGGCTTTTTCTTTTTGCGGGCCTTTCAAATCGGGGCGTGCACGTTCCAGCCCTTTTTCAATAACCTCTTGTTTCTTTTTTTCTTTTTCTGAGAGTTCTTTTTGTTTTTTGTCTTCGGAAGAAGAAATCCCTCTCAATTCATTAATATCAACCATGAAATTTCCTTTGATTTAAGCATCTTCAAAAATCAGTTTTGCTTCTTCAAGCCAAATCACGCGGTCAATTACCCACTGGCTGATTTGTTCAATTTTTTCAAGTTCGACCCCCATGGCCTGCCCCACACGGCCGATGAGCAAAACCTCGGCATCGCTCAGTTCATTATCGGCATGAGCCAAGATGCACATTTCCTTGATGAGCTCCAGCGCGGCACGGCGATTATCAATAATTTTAACCGAATCAACCACCTCATCAACATTATTAATCTGCAAAATTTCCTCAACCCGATTTTCCGGCACGCCGTAAATCACGGCCACATCTTTGATAAAGGCAATTTCATCCTTATCAAGTTTACCATCGGCATTGGCAAGTGAGGCCAAAGCCTTCATAAAAGCGATTCTCTGGTTGTCATTTAACTTTGACAAGATGTTCATATTCATCTCCATTCCTAAATTGCTCATAAAAAAACTCCTTAAAAAAATATAAATTATGATAGCGTGAAAAAAATTAAAATTTCAATAAAAAAGAACACTTAAAAAAAAGACAACAAAAAAAAGCGCTTTAGATAATAGAAAACATTTGAAATTATACGCATAATGGCCTAAACTATGAGTTTAAAGAGATATTGAGATTATTAGGAAACAAACGTGAATAAAAAACGCTATTATATCAAAACCTTTGGCTGCCAAATGAATGTCTACGATTCGGAGCGCATTGCCAATATCTTGGAAACATTGGGCTACACTTCAACCAACACGCCTAAATCCGCCGATTTGATAATTTTCAACACCTGCCACATCCGCGAAAAAGCCGCGGAAAAAGTTTTTTCCGACTTGGGTCGTGCTTATAACATCAAGCTAGAACGTGCCGAAGAAGGGTTGGATACCATCATCGGTGTCATGGGTTGCGTGGTACAAGCCGAAGATGAGCAAATTGCCAAACGCGCCCCGTTTGTTGACTTTGCCACCGGACCGCTCACCTATCACCGCCTGCCCGAAATTTTAGCCAAAATCGGGCGCAAAAAAGGCACGCCGGTGATTGATACCGAATTTCCGGTTGAATCCAAATTTGACTTTTTGCCGGAAAATCACTCCACCGGCGGCTGTTCTTATATTGCCATTCAAGAAGGCTGCAACAACTTCTGCACCTATTGCGTTGTACCTTACACCCGCGGCGTGGAATGTTCTCGTCCGGTGGAAGATGTCTTAAAAGAGGCCAAACGGTTGGTTTCCGAAGGCACGTTGGAAATCAACTTGCTCGGCCAAAACGTCAACTCTTATCATGGCGAAGATAAAAACGGGAAAGAGCGCAACTTAGCTTATTTATTGCGAGAAATTGCCAAGATAGACGGTTTGAAGCGCATTCGCTATACCACCTCATATCCGGCCGATGTTGATGATGATTTAATTGCTTGCCATCATGATTTGAAGCAACTGATGCCGTATCTCCATTTGCCGATTCAATCCGGTTCGGACAAAATCTTAAAAGCCATGAATAGAAGACATAATTCGGCCGATTATTTACGCGTGGTCGAAAAGCTGCAAAAAGCCAATCCCGATTTGCGTATGTCCTCCGACTTTATTGTCGGCTTCCCCGGCGAAGACGATGCCGATTTTCAGGCCACGCTGGATATTGTTAATCAGGTCAAATTCATTCAAGCCTTTTCATTCAAATACAGCCGCCGTGCCGGTACCCCTGCCGCCATTATGAAAAATCAGGTTGAAGAAAAAGTCAAAAAAGAGCGTTTGGACATTTTGCAAGATTTGCTCTTTTCTTACCAGCGCAAGTTCAATGAAGCAAGCATCGGCAAAGTGATGTCGGTTTTGTTTGATATGAAAGGCAGACACGCCGGACAGCTCATCGGCCGCACGCCTTATATGCAAAACCTGCATGCCGAACTGGGCAAAGAATTTTTAAACAAAATTGTTAATGTAAAAGT
Organism: uncultured Alphaproteobacteria bacterium; assembly: GCA_944390265.1. Taxonomy (GTDB): domain Bacteria; phylum Pseudomonadota; class Alphaproteobacteria; order RF32; family CAG-239; genus CAJLXD01. Next base: position 16,168 of record CALXPK010000017.1, read on the forward strand.
AACGGAAGCCACCACCAATTCATTAAGTGGCGTAAAGGAGGGTTAAACCATGGCAGAAATCAGTTTTGAACTTTTTAACAACGTTCTGGTCCAACAACTTGTCGGTCCGCAAGACAGCAACCTGCGTTTGATAGAAAAAATGACCGGAACCGAAATTTCATCTTTCGGCAATCAGATGAACATCAAAGGCAATCAAGATGCCATCACTCTGGCCAAAAATGCCATTGACACCCTGTATAACAAAGTCAGCCGCGGCATTGAGATTGGCGAAGAAGAAGTTAAAGCAGCCGTGAGAATGAGCGGCGGCAATACCGGTGATGATAAGTCCGAACAAAACTTAAGCGATATTGTTTTGAAAACCAAAAAACGCCATATTTATCCGCGAACCGCCACTCAAGCCCAATATATCCAAGAGATGATGAAAAATGAGCTTGTCTTCGGCCTTGGCCCAGCCGGTACCGGTAAAACTTATTTGGCCGTTGCTCTGGCCGTCTCTATGATGTTGGAAGGCAAAATTGACAAGATTATTCTTTCTCGTCCGGCGGTTGAAGCCGGAGAAAACTTAGGTTTCCTCCCCGGCGATTTGAAAGAAAAAGTCGACCCCTACCTGCGCCCGTTGTACGATGCTTTGTACGAGATGTTACCGGCCGAACAAGTGGATAAAAAAATTGCCATCGGCGAAATTGAAGTTGCGCCGCTGGCCTTCATGCGCGGCCGCACTTTGACCAATGCCTTTGTCATTTTGGATGAAGCCCAAAACACCACCCCGATGCAAATGAAAATGTTTTTAACCCGTATGGGTGAAAACTCCCGCATGGTGGTCAACGGCGACTTAAGCCAGGTAGACTTGCCCAAAGGCACCATCTCCGGTCTGCGCGATGCTTTAAGCATCTTGAAAGACACTCAAGGCATCAGCTCGGTACGTTTCACCGCCGCCGATGTGGTCAGACACGGTCTGGTGGCCAAAATTGTCAAAGCCTATGAGGAAAGGAGCCAAAAGACCTATGGCGAAGAATAAGTTTGAACTCAATCTGGATGTGGAAGAAGAGGGCTGGCTCAAAGCCCTCCCTTCTTTGCAAGAATTATCCGAACAAATTTTTGATGCCGTTTTAACCTATGTTAAAGCCCACGAAGATATTGATTTTTTGCAAACAGACAAGCCAATCTGTGTCAATTTGGCTTTGAGCAACGATGAAAATATCCATGCCTTAAATGCCGAGTTCAGGCACATGGACAAACCCACCAACGTACTTTCCTTTGCCAATATTGATGATGAAAACTTTGATGAAGAAATCAAAACCGCACCGCAAATTGAGCTCGGCGATATCATGATTGCTTTGGAAACCATGCAAAGAGAAGCCAAAGAAAAAGGCATCAGCCTGCATGACCACTATTGCCACCTTTTCACCCACGGCTTGTTGCACTTGCTGGGCTTTGACCATATGGAAGATAATGAAGCCGAATATATGGAAAGTTTTGAAATTGCCATTCTGGCTCAAATGAATATCGACAATCCTTATAAGGAAGACTAGAGCGTGCAATTTTTCTCTTCGGCAATAAAATACATTCAGCAAAAAGTTTTACCGCACCAAAAAACCGCCTGCTTTGTTTTGGGCATGATTTCGGCACGCGCCTTACCGCCCTTTTATGCCTTTCCGCTTTTGTTTCTGACCTTTTCGGCCTTTTTGCTGATATTAAATCAGGCGCAAGGAAAAAAACAAAGTTTTGCTTTTGGCTATTGGTTCGGCTTTGGCTATTTTGCCTGCAATCTGGCATGGATCGGCAACGCCGTGCTGATAGATGCGGCAAGATTGGGCTGGCTCTTTCCGATTATTCTTTTGGCGGCCGGCGGCTTTTTCGGTCTGTTTATCGCCTTTCCGGCTCTGCTTGCCAATCAGGCCAAATCTTTCTACGGACGCTGGCTTGCTTTTGCCGGCTGGTGGGTTATTTTTGAGTGGATAAGGAGCTTTATCTTAACCGGTTTTCCGTGGAATTTGCTGGGCTCGGTTTTGGCCTTTGACACAACCTTAATCCAAGCGGCGGCCGTTGTCGGCACCTATGGTTTGTCTCTGGCCGTGCTGATGATATGCTCGGCTCCGGCTTTGATAATGCATTATCAAAACAAAACAAGTTTGAACATTGCTTTGGGAAGCATTTTGTTCATTTCTGCCTGCTTAGTCGGTTATGGGCGTTATCATTTAGCAAACATGGATACCTCGCCGTCAAGCACCAAAATTCGTCTGGTTCAACCGGCCATTCCGCAAAAAATGAAATGGAATCGGCAAAAGCTGGAAGAAAATTTAGAGCAATATATAGATATGTCAAAACAATCCGGGCTAGATGATGTCGATTTTGTCATCTGGGGAGAAACCGCAACCCCCTTTGCGCTTGACTACGAACCGCAATATATGGAAAAAATTATAGAGGCCGTTCCCGCAAAGGGTTATTTAATAACCGGTCTGGTGCGTTTTGAATATCAGGGCACCGATTTTCACCCGCTCAACTCTTCTTTTGTGATAGACAAGTCGGGAAACATTGTCGATTATTATGACAAGAGCCACCTTGTGCCCTTTGGCGAATATATCCCGTTGCGCCGTTTTTTGCCAAACTGGATAACGCCGGTTACCAATACGATCACGGATTTTCTTTCCGGCGACGGACCTAAAACCATCAAACTCGGCAACCAACCGAGCTTTGGCATTTCTATCTGCTATGAAATTATCTTTCCGCACCAAATCATTAACCGACAAGACAAGCCGGAATGGTTAATCAATTTAACCAATGACGGCTGGTACGGCATTTCGCAAGGGCCTTATCAGCATCTGGTCACCACACAGCTGCGCGCCGTTGAAGAAGGACGCACCATAGTCCGCGCCGCCAACACCGGCATCAGCGCCGTCATCAATCCTTATGGCAAAATTTTGGCGCAAATTGACCTTAATGTCAGCACCATGGAAGATATAAACTTGCCAAAGCAGCTCTCAATTGCAACTTTTTACGGCCAAAACGGCAATTTTATTCCGGTTATATTATGCTTGCTGAATATAATAATGGCTTTTGCAATCAAAAATAAACAAAGCTAAATGTTTGAAATTTATAATACAAGTTATAATATACGTATATCAATAAATTAACAATATAACATATTATATAAAATATCTGTTGACGTAATAGCCTAAAAATCCTATTTATATAATATGTATTAATAAAAGGATAAAAGACATGACTGCAGAATTGAAAAAAAGATCAAGCCGGGGACGCACCCCGCAAGGCGAACCGAATCCGATTGACGTACACGTCGGCAATCGCATTCGTTTAAGACGTACTCTTTTAGGTTTAAGTCAAGAAAAGTTGGCTTCCATGTTGGGCTTGACATTTCAACAAGTTCAAAAATATGAACGCGGCATGAACCGTGTCGGCGCCAGCCGTTTATGGGATATCGGCAAAGTTTTGGAAGTGCCAATCGGTTTCTTTTATGAAGACATGGACAAAGAGGTTGCCAACCAAAGCCCGCGCATGTTCAGCATTCCGGACAGCCACCCGACAGAGCTGGCCGAGGAAGAAGAGCATGTTGACTTAGACCCGATGCACCGTCAGGAAACCATAGAGCTGGTTAAAGCCTATTACAAAATTCCTAACCGCAAGGCAGCCAAACATATGTTTGACTTAATCATCGCCATGTCCAAAACATCATACAATAATGATGACGATGATGATGAAGATGAAAAAGAAAAAAAGAAATAATCTTCTATAGAAAACTCATAAAAAAAGCTGGTTTTTACCGGCTTTTTTTATTATGATAAGCCCCAAAGTAATAATCATTGAGAAAAAACATGCTGATAACCGAAAAAATGAACCTCAAACAAGGCAACGTCAACATCCAAGTCGAGCCGCACAATTCTTCCTTCACGCCTTATAATGGTTTGGACAAACCCAAGTTTTACGGCCGGCGCAAAGGTCGCACCATTCGCAAGGCCAAATCCACTTTGTTGGAAGCCTTTTTGCCGGAAATCAAAATCACCGATGAAAGCGTTTTTGACAAAGACAAACTGTTTGGCGCTCCGGTTGACAAGGTGGCTTTGGAAATTGGTTTTGGCGATGGACAACATCTGGCCGGCCAAGCCCAAAATCATCCCGACACGGGCTTTATCGGCGCCGAGGTTTTTCAAAACGGTGTTGCCAATTTACTCACCTTGATAACCGGCATCAAACAAGGCACCAACCTGCCGGAAAAAATCACTTTGGAAGAAGGACGCGTCGATAATATCCGTGTTTTTGATGACGACATCCGCCTTTTGTTCAAACAAATACCGGATTCATTCTTGGATAAGGTATATATCTTGTTCCCCGACCCCTGGCCCAAGAAGCGCCATGCCCATCGTCGCTTTGTCAACCCCGACAATTTGAAAGAAATTGCCCGTATCATGAAAAAAGGCGGCATTTTGAGGATCGCCACCGACCATAAAATCTATAAAGGTTGGGCTTTAAGACAAGTCAAAGAAAACGGCCAATTTGTCTGGACCGCCAAATGCGGCAATGATTGGAAGCATGAGCCCGCAGACTGGGTGCAAACCAAATATGAGCTCAAAGCCTTGCGTGAAGGCAGACGACCTGTCTTTCTGGATTTTGAAAAGATTTAAAAAAAGCAAAGGACACTTCAAATAAAAAAGTGTCCTTTTTTGATAAAAAAATCACAAATTTTGCTTAGCCCATTCCAACAAAAATTTCCAACGTTTTGCTACCGTTTGAGCCTCACAAAGTTCTTGTTTGGATTTTGCTTCATCAACCTTTTTTTGCGCAAGCAGGCATTCTTTTTCAATTTCATTTAAGGTATCCGGCGGAAACCTCAATCTGTATTTTGAAACCAAAAGTTTCAAGCCTTCAAACTGCACATCGAGCAAATCGGCACTCTGGCGTGAAACTTCTTCACGTTTTTGCACCATTGTAAGTTTTTGAATAAGATGATAAAAGCAAAATCCCGCCACCAAAATAAAGAGCAAAAGAACCAACAAATAAATGAGATTAATTAACCAAATTGTTTCCATAACACAAAAATTTTAAAATAAATAATAAATCACTCAAAATTACTATAAAAACAAAGCTGTTTTTGTCAACAAAAAAGTGCCTCCGTTTCAAGAGACACTTTTTTTTAAGAACACCGATTTTTTATTGCGAAACAATGGTTGGCTGCAAGTTTGGTTCCGTCACGGTAGAAACATCATCAATCGGATAAGCCTGCACATCAATAATATCATTGCCGGATTGATAAAGCTCATTTTCAATACGTGTGCTCGGTTGCGGCAAAGCCAACTCGCCCGGTTGCAAAATACCTTGCTCACCTGTTTGGGTAATCGGCTTAATTTGAGGCTGTGCCGGAGTTTGCGCTGTTTGCGTGGAAGAAGCATCTTGCGCCGGCACCGGACTAACATCAACTATCGATGAAGATTGGCTTTGTGCCGCAGAATTATCCGGCGTATAGAGAGGATCTCCCAAAGGATTTGGCGCATCGGCAGCTTGTTCCACCACATCCACATTATCTCCGCCGCTGGCATTAGCCGCCTCACCCAAAACTTCCGTCGGCGTAGAATTAACCTGCAAATTTTCCTGCACGGTAAGCGTGTCTGTCACATCTTGAGCCAAAGCATTTGCGGCAAACAGCACCAATGCCGACGTACATAATAAAAGTTGTTTCATTTTTCCTCCTTGTCTAAAACTGTTCTTATATAAGATAATCCTGATAAAAAAGGATTCAAGAAAAAAAATATGATGTTTAAACAAAAAGATAATGATTCGCTTAATTTTTTCATATTGCCAAAAATCAAAAAAAATATTATCATAGAAGACTGGGTTTAGATTTATTATTTTTAGGAGATTCATGATGAAAAAATCCACCCTTTTCGGCGCCTTTTTGATAATTTGCGGCATAAGCGTATTATCAAACCAACCTTGGGCGCTTGACACTTCCACACCAAACAAAAGTTATCAAATTGCCAGAACGGTTTTTCTGCCTGACATTACGGAAGGGGATATAGGTTTTGACACCGATACCATAGACGGAGATTACAACGCCTCCAGTTGTGCCGACTATCCGTTAACTTCCTGTCCGGAAGGCGGTTTTTGTTCAAGCTGTCCGGTCAACAAACATTTATACAGACTCGTCGGCTGCAACACCGAGGCCGCCTACAAAAGATCAAATGATTCATGCATCAAAATGACCTGTCCGGAATTAAACAGCAGCTATCGCGCATCCGTTCCGAGCGGACAAATCTGCACCAAATTCACCGAAAAAACCTTAACTTGCTACAAGAACTGCCGCGATGTCAACTGTGGCGATTATAATATGAGTTGCACAACACGTCCCGGCAATGTCGCCGGCTATGAAAAATGTCCGGATTGCGAAAGCAGCGCTTCCAATTGTGACAGCAATGTCTGCAAAATTGCCGCTTGCGAAGACGGATACAAACTCAGCGCTGACGGCTCATCATGTATAGCCAAAGATGACACCTGCCCCAGCGGATACTACAAAACTTGTGAAACCGGCACACAAGGCACGCCGAAATACACCGAAAAAGGCACTCCCTGCTACCAGTGCAAACCGCAATCATCGGCCTGCTGGCAACCGATAACCAGCTATTCAGACTTATGGCAAGGCTTTTGCTGTGATGAAAGCAAAGACTATCTGGCCGATATTGAATTTGCTGATAGCGATGTAAACAATGCCCGCATTCGCCCGCAAACCATCAATGCCCAAGGCAATTCCGTCTGTCCGGAAGGCTGGAGATTGCCAACCTTCTGCGAATTTGCCAGCACGCGTTATAAAAAAGGTTTGAGTGCTTTCAACAGCGAATTGCAAGCCCAAGGCAAATCCCCGATTAAGACCTCGGATCAATATTCAAGTTCGCAAGGTCTGGGTTATTTCATCGGCGGCAAAGGCCCCACCGGGCTTTACCTCTGCACGGCAACCGATTCCGCCCATAACTGGTTTGCTACGCCATCGGGGAAAACAAGCGCCTATGTTGATGTTTATGGCGGATATGTCCGCTGTGTTCGCGAAAAGAAATGCTGGCAACCCATCACCAGCTACACGGATTTGTGGGACAAATTCTGTTGCAGTTCCAGCCAAGACTATCTGGCTAACATTGAAATTGCCGATAGTGACGTGAACAACGCCCGCATTCGTCCGCAAACCGTCAACGCGCAAGGCAACAACCTCTGCCCCAGCGGCTGGCGTTTACCAACCTTCTGCGAACTGATGAGCATGCGCTATAAAGTTGGCTTCACCGCACTCAACCAACAGCTTCAGGCCCAAGGCAAATCCCCGATTAAGACCTCTGACCAATATTCAAGTTCACAAGGTCTGGGCTATTTTGTCAGCGGCAAAGGCACCACTGGCCTCTACATTTGTGCTGCCACCGACACCTCTCACAACTGGATAGCCACCCCATCGGGTCAAACAAGTTCTTATGTTGATGTCTACGGCGGATACGTTCGCTGTGTTCGAGATAAATAAAAGGAGGAGAATATAACCAACAAAAAAAATCCTTGTCCGCTGTGACAAGGATTTTTTTTAGCTCTTGTAAAAACAGATTCCCAAAAACAAATATCCTTGATAACAATATCATAACAAACCGCTATACAAATAAGAACCCCACCGACCGTGCCGTTTGGGTTCTTGTTACAAAAAAAAGTCTCCTGATTTCTCAGGAGACTTTTTTATTTTCAGTTCTTCAAGAACTTATTCGGCAGGTTTTTCTTCTGCAGCTTTTTGATGCTCAAGTTGATGAGCTTGTGCAGCTTCTTCCTTCAAGGCTTGAATTTCCTTGTCGTTCTGAGCGGCAACTTTCTTCAAAGAGCGGAGAACAGTACCGGTACCGGCCGGAATCAAACGACCGACGATAACGTTTTCCTTCAAACCGGTCAACTTATCGACCTTGCCTTCAACAGCGGCTTCAGTCAAGACACGAGTTGTCTCTTGGAAGGATGCGGCAGAAATAAATGATTTTGTCTGCAAAGAAGCCTTGGTGATACCAAGCAAAACAGGATCGGCCGTAGCCGGAGTTTCACCATTGGCAATAACTTTGGCATTCTCAGCTTCAAACACATCTTTATCAACTTGTTCGCCGATAAGGAAGGTTGTATCGCCGGGAGCGGTAATTTCAACCTTTCTAAGCATTTGTGAAACAATAACTTCAATATGTTTATCATTAATCTTCACACCTTGCAGACGATATACGTCTTGTACTTCTTTAACGAGGTACTCAGCCAGTTTTTCAACACCCAAAACGCGCAAAATATCATGCGGAGCAGGTGTACCTTCAACCAGCATATCGCCTTTCTTCACGATATCACCGTCTTGAACCACCAGGTGACGACCTTTCGGAATCAAATATTCAACCGGTTCACCTTTCTTCGGTACCACGGTAATGCGTTGTTTAGCTTTGTAATCTTTACCAAATTCAACCATACCGTCAATATCGGAAATAATGGCTTGGTCTTTCGGACGACGAGCTTCAAAGAGTTCGGCAACACGCGGCAAACCACCGGTAATATCTTTTGTTTTGGAGCTTTCTCTCGGAATACGAGCCAAAACTTCACCGGCTTCAATTTCCTGACCATCGGCAACGGAAAGAATGGCATCCACGGAAACGTAGTAGCGAACTTCTTTACCGTTATCATAGGTCACCGGTTTACCTTTGGCATCTTTCAAGACAATACTCGGTTTCAAGCCGGCATTAGCCGAATTTGAACGCCAATCGATAACCACCTTAGAGCTAATACCCGTAGTTTCATCGACAGATTCTTTAATCGAAACATTGTTGATAAGGTCAACCAATTCAACCTTACCGGCTTTTTCAGAAATAACCGGAACGGTAAACGGATCCCACTCAGCCACTTTCTGGCCTTTCTTAACCTTGTCACCTTCCTTGGCCAAAAGTTTTGTACCATAAGGAACTTTATGACGAGATTTTTCACGGCCTTGAGCATCAACAACAATGATTTCGCAGTTACGAGAAAGAACAATACCATTGCCTTCTTTATCAAAGACGAGGTGTTGATTTTCGAGCTTCAACTCACCGGCGAACGGAACTTCAACCGAGGCTTGTTCAGCACCTTTTTGAGCAGCACCACCGATGTGGAAGGTTCTCATGGTCAATTGGGTACCAGGTTCACCGATTGATTGAGCAGCGATAACACCGACAGCTTCACCAATATTAACCGGCGTACCGCGAGCCAGGTCACGACCATAACAAGCGGCGCAAACACCGTCTTTGCATTCGCAGGTCAAGACAGAACGGATTTTAACTTGTTCAACACCGGCTTTTTCAACGGCTTCAACATCGTTTTCATCCACGAGCTTACCTTTCGGAACAATAACTTCACCGGTTTCGGGGTGAACAATATCTTCCTGAACGGTACGACCCAAGATTCTTTCACCGATAGAAACAATGACGTTACCGCCATCAACCACCGGACGAACGATGATACCGCGTTCGGTACCGCAATCTTGTTCGGTCACAACCACATCTTGAGCCACATCAACCAAACGACGTGTCAGGTAACCGGAGTTAGCCGTCTTCAAAGCAGTATCAGCCAAACCTTTACGAGCACCGTGGGTTGAGTTGAAGTATTCAAGCACGGTCAAACCTTCTTTAAAGTTTGAGATAATCGGTTGTTCAATAATTTCGCCGTTCGGCTTAGCCATCAAACCACGCATACCGGCCAATTGGCGCATTTGTGCGGCAGAACCACGAGCACCGGAATGTGCCATCATGTAGACGGAGTTGATGTAACCATGGTCAATTTTAGAAATGTTTTTCATCATTTCATCGGCGATTTTATCGGTGCAGGCAGCCCAAATATCAACCACCTTATTGTATTTTTCACCTTTAGTAATCAAACCGTTTTGATATTGTTGCTCAAATTCCTTAACTTGTTTTTCGGTTTCGGCAATCAATTCTTTCTTGGCATCCGGAACAATCAAGTCATCCTTACCGAAAGAAATACCGGCCTTACAAGCATTGGTGAAGCCAAGGGTCATAATCTTGTCAACAAACAAGCAGGTTTCTTTTTGACCGCAGTGACGATAAACAATATCAATAATTTCACCGATTTCTTTTTTACGAACCAAGCGGTTAACCAAAGAGAACGGAACGTTCTTGTGCTTCGGCAAAATTTGAGAAACCAAAATACGGCCAGGAGTTGTATCAACAATGCCGGTTTTGATTTCACCGTCATCGGTCACATATTCCATACGGCATTTGATTTTGGCGTGCAAATCAACCGTTTTGGCATAGAGAGCCATTTCCACTTCATCTTGGTCAGCAAAGATAGAACCTTCACCGGTCAAACCGTCAGCTTCATAAGTCAGGTAGTAAATACCCAAGACCATATCTTGAGACGGCACGATAATCGGTTTACCGGAAGCCGGAGACAAGATGTTGTTGGTAGACATCATCAAGACGCGGGCTTCGAGCTGAGCTTCAACTGACAACGGAACGTGAACAGCCATTTGGTCACCATCGAAGTCGGCGTTGAAAGCGGTACAAACGAGCGGGTGTAAGTGAATGGCTTTACCTTCAACCAAAACCGGCTCAAATGCTTGAATACCAAGTCTGTGCAAAGTCGGTGCACGGTTGAGGAGAACCGGATGCTCACGAATAACTTCTTCCAAGATATCCCAAACTTCCGGACGTTCTTTTTCAACCATTCTCTTGGCCGCTTTAATGGTTGTTGCATGACCATAAAGTTCCAATTTTGCATAAACGAAAGGTTTGAAGAGTTCCAAAGCCATCTTCTTCGGCAAGCCGCATTGATGCAGTTTGAGTTCCGGACCCACGGTAATAACCGAACGACCGGAGTAGTCAACACGTTTACCGAGCAAGTTCTGACGGAAACGACCTTGTTTACCTTTGAGCATATCGGACAAAGATTTCAAAGGACGTTTGTTGGTACCGGTAATGGCGCGTGCGCGACGACCGTTATCAAACAAAGCATCAACAGATTCTTGCAACATTCTCTTTTCGTTGCGGATAATGATATCCGGAGCGTGCAATTCCATCAATCTCTTCAAACGGTTGTTACGGTTAATCACGCGACGATACAAATCGTTCAAATCAGAGGTTGCAAAACGACCGCCATCCAACGGAACGAGCGGACGCAACTCTGGCGGGATAACCGGCAAAACGGTCAAAATCATCCATTCCGGTTTGGTGTTGGAATTGATGAAGGCTTCAATCAGCTTCAAACGTTTAACCAGTTTTTTGCGTTTGGCTTCGGAAGCATTATCTTTGAGCTCGGCACGAATGGCATCTCTTTCGGCTTCCAAGTCGATAGAGGCCAAAATCTCACGCAAAGCCTCGGCACCGATACCGGCACGGAAAGAATCCTCGCCATATTCATCAATAGCTTCTTGATATTGTTCTTCGGTCAAAAGCTCGTTAACGGAAAGCGGGGTCAAACCCGGTTCAATCACGATATAGCTTTCAAAATAAAGAACGCGTTCCAAAGCCTTCATCGGAATATCGGTCAAGACGGAGATACGGCTTGGCAAAGATTTCAAGAACCAAATATGGGCAACCGGCGCAGCCAGTTCAATATGGCCCATACGTTCACGACGAACTTTGGAAAGTGTAACTTCAACGCCGCACTTTTCACAAACAACGCCGCGATATTTCATTCTTTTATATTTACCGCACAAGCATTCATAGTCTTTGACCGGACCAAAAATACGAGCACAGAACAAACCATCTCTTTCCGGCTTGAAAGTACGGTAGTTAATGGTTTCCGGTTTTTTAACCTCACCATAAGACCAAGAACGAATTTGTTCAGGAGAGGCGATTGAAATTCTAATCTGATCAAAAGATTCACCAGAGACCTGTTGACCAAAATATTTCATAATATCATTCATTTATATCTAACTCCTATACCTTAAACTTCTTCGTTCAACAATTCGACGTTCAAGCACAAAGATTTGATTTCTTTAACCAAAACGTTAAAGGATTCCGGAACACCGGCTTCAAATCCGTCATCACCGCGAACGATAGCTTCGTAAACTTTAGTACGGCCGTTAACATCATCGGACTTAACGGTGAGCATCTCTTGCAAGGTGTAAGCAGCACCATATGCTTGCAGAGCCCAAACTTCCATTTCACCGAAACGTTGACCACCGAATTGAGCTTTACCGCCCAAAGGTTGTTGTGTAACCAAAGAGTACGGACCAACCGAACGAGCGTGCATTTTCTCGTCAACAATGTGGTGAAGTTTAAGCATGTAGATAATACCAACGGTAACCTTACGGTCAAATTTTTCACCGGTACGACCATCATAAAGGTCAATCTGACCGGAGGTCGGCAAGCCAGCCAAAGACAACATAGAGTTAATATCATCGTTCGATGCACCGTCAAATACCGGCGTTGCCATCGGCACACCGTTTTTGAGGTTATGAACCATTTCTTCCAACTCAGGTTCGCTCAAAGACTGAATATCTTCTTTATATTGCTTTTCACCGTAAACGGCTTTGAGTTCGTCATTGAGTTCTTGAATTGTCTTTTCACCGCGTTTGTATTGGTCCATCATTTCATTCAGCTGTCTGCCGAGTTCTTTGGCGGCCCAACCCAAGTGCGTTTCCAAAATTTGACCCACGTTCATACGTGAAGGCACACCCAAGGGGTTCAACACGATATCAACCGGCGTACCATCTTCCATATAAGGCATATCTTGCAACGGCAAAATACGAGAAATGGTACCTTTGTTACCGTGACGACCGGCAATTTTATCACCGGTTTGAATCTTACGTTTGGTGGCAATAAAGACTTTAACCATTTTCAAAACGCCGGGCAGCAAATCATCGCCGCGTTGAACTTTCTCAACTTTGTCTTCAAAGTGTTTTTGCACTTTTTCGACGCGTGCATCAAAAGCGGCAATCAATTCTTCCGCCTTAGACATCACATCTTCGTCTTTAACCACGATTTTGCGCCATTGAGAAGACGGAATGCTGTTCAAAACATCTTCGGTCAATTTGGTTTTCTTAGCAATACCTTTCGGCGCATCAACCACTTCATGACCAATGAACATGGCTTTCAAACGATGTTCAAAGCTGGCTTTGATGATGTTGATTTCATCATCGCGGTCTTTAGCCAAATGAGAAATTTCTTCTTGTTCGATGGAGAGAGCACGTTCATCTTTCTCAACGCCGCGGCGAGAGAAGACGTGAACGTCCACCACAATACCTTCGATACCCGGTTGAACACGCAAAGAAGTATCACGAACATCACTGGCTTTTTCACCAAAGATGGCACGCAACAATTTTTCTTCCGGTGTCACCGGAGATTCGCCTTTCGGGGTCACCTTACCGACCAAGATATCGCCGGCCTTAACTTCGGCACCGATGTAAACGATACCGGCTTCATCCAAGTTGCGCAAAGCCTCTTCACCGACGTTCGGAATATCACGGGTGATTTCTTCTTGACCGAGCTTGGTATCGCGAGCCATAACTTCAAATTCTTCAATATGAAGAGAAGTGAAGACATCGTCACGAGAAATACGCTCGGAGAGCAAAATAGCATCCTCGTAGTTCAAACCGTTCCAAGGCATGAAGGCAACGAGCACGTTTTTACCCAAAGCCAGTTCGCCCATTTCGGTACAAGGACCGTCAGCCATAATATCACCGGCTTTAACCTTATCACCGACCTTAACCAGCGGAACTTGGTTAATGCAGGTATTGGGGTTAGAACGACGGAATTTTTGCAATTTATAAATATCAACACCGGCGTCGGTCACATTTTCGCCTTCGGAAGTAACCACGATACGGGTAGCATCAACTTGCGAAACCACACCGTCGCGTTTGGCCACAACGGTAGCCCCCGAATCTTTAGCCACGGTAGCTTCAATACCGGTACCAACCAACGGCGCTTCGGAACGCAGCAAAGGAACGGCTTGGCGTTGCATGTTTGCACCCATCAAAGCACGGTTAGCATCGTCGTTTTCCAAGAACGGAATCAAGGCCGTAGCCACAGACACCAATTGTTTTGGAGAAACGTCGATGAAGTCGATTTCCTCAGGTTTGGCAAATTCAAATTCACCGGCTTTACGGCAAGCAATCAAGTCATTCACGAAATGACCGTCTTCTTTAACCTTGGCGTTAGCTTCGGCAATTTTGAACTTACCTTCTTCATTGGCGGAAAGATAAACCACATCTTTGGTCACAACACCGTTCACAACCTTACGATACGGACATTCAATAAAGCCATATTTGTTAATGCGGGCATAAGTAGCCAAAGAGTTAATCAAACCAATGTTCGGACCTTCAGGAGTTTCAATCGGGCAGATACGACCATAGTGAGTGGGGTGCACATCGCGGACTTCAAATCCGGCGCGGTCACGGCTCAAACCACCGGGGCCCAAAGCAGACAAACGACGTTTGTGTGTAATTTCGGACAACGGGTTGTTCTGGTCCATAAATTGAGACAATTGAGAAGAACCGAAGAACTCTCTGATAACCGAGGCAATCGGCTTAGCATTAACCAAGTCTTGCGGTTTCACATTGTTCAAAACTTCGGAAGACAGTCTCTCGCGAATAGCTCGTGCGATAGGGAGCAGGCCCAGACGATATTTGTTTTCCAGCAACTCACCGACGGAACGAACACGACGGTTGCCCAAGTGGTCAATATCGTCAACTTCGCCTTTACCGTCACGGAGCTCAACCAAGTGTTTAACAATACGCAAAATATCATCTTTACGCAACACACGGCAGTTATCCGGAGCTTCATCAAAAGAGATATCCAAAGCGGCATTCATCTTCACACGACCGACGGAAGACAAGTCGTAGCGTTCGTTATCAAAGAACAAATCATTAAAGAGTTGGTCAGCCGTATCATATGTAGGCGGTTCACCCGGACGCATAACACGATAGATGTCAAGCAAGGCTTCTTCGCGGCAGGTGTTTTTATCAATCGCCAAAGTGTTGCGGATATAAGGTCCGACATTAACGCCGTCAATGAACAAAGTCTTGAATTCTTTAACTTTGGCAGCGCTCAATTTATCCAAAACTTCTTGCGTGATCTCATCACCGGCTTCGGCAATGATTTCACCGGTTTTAGCATCAACCACGTTGCTTGCCAAGAATTTGCCGATGATTTGTTCATTGGAAACTTTATAAAATTCCAAACCGTTGTCGACCAATTTTTGCGCCATACGCGGAGCAAGTTTTTTGCCTCTTTCCAAAACGGTTTCACCGGTTTTGGCATCAACCAAATCATAGTCAAATTTAACGCCTTTCAAGCGCTCCGGATCAAATTTGGCTTTCCATCCTTTTTTGTCGGCAACATAGAGCATGGCATCATAGAAGTAGTTTAAGATTTCTTCTTTATCCATACCTTTAATATCATGACGGTCGATTTCTTTGCCTTCTTTAGCCAATTCGGCAATTTTTGCTTCGGTTTCTTTGGAGTACAAAGAATACAAAATGGTAGAAATCGGCAATTTACGGCGACGGTCGATACGTGCATACAACAAGTCTTTGGCATCAAACTCAAAATCGAGCCAAGAACCGCGATAAGGAATAACGCGTGCGGCAAACAAATATTTACCGGAAGACACGGTTTTGCCTTTATCATGGTCAAAGAACACGCCCGGAGAACGGTGCATTTGGGAGACGACAACACGTTCGGTACCGTTGCAGATAAAAGTACCTTTATCTGTCATCAACGGAATATCGCCCATATAAACATCTTGTTCTTTAATATCGTGAATAGATTTTGCACCGGTCGCTTCATCGGTATCCCAAACAACCAAACGCAAAGTTGCTTTGACGGGAGCCGCATAGGTCAAATCACGTTTGATGCACTCATCAACGTCATATTTAGGCTCTTCGAGTTCATATTTAACAAACTCGAGCTCGCCGTTACCGGAAAAATCTTTAATCGGGAAAATAGACTTGAAAACTTCTTCCAGACCAAATTCGCAGGGTTCTGCCCCCGGAGCCTGGATAAAGCTGTCATAAGAACCTTTTTGAATTTCGATTAAGCTCGGCATATCTGCAACAGCATCAATTCTGCCGAAACTTCTTCTTACACGTTTTTTGCTCGTATAAGACTTCAACATTGTGCTTTAATCCTTAGGTTATAATTCTGCGACAATACTGGCGGAAAACCGCACCCCGACCGCAGAAAGTTATGTAACAAAAATCGATTTTTTAAGTGAATCGCCCCAAACCCTTGATATAAAAAAATCCCCTTGGCTGCGATTCGCAGAATAATAAATTTTAAAATTCGTCTATTTATAACCCTTGAGTCTAAAATTGCAAGTATTTTTAACAAAAAAGAGTCAAGTTTTTTATCTTTTTTACACAGTAAAATTTTTCAAAAGAGTCGGAAAGATTCATTTTTCGCTTGTTGACGATTCGGATTTTGATTTTTGGTAATTTTTCTTTGAGAATCCAAAATTTTGTCAAAAAATTTAAAAAATCAGCACTAAAGTCGTCCCGAGAGACACGGAAGTCAAACTTTTGCCGTCAAACACGCCGTGTTTGCGTGGTCAAGCTGACGTCAGCTTGTGCGATCGAACGCGCTGCGTTCGGCCGGCAGCAGCCACAAAAATACAATCTCCACAAGGCACATAAAAAAGGCGGAGAGCGAGGCGAGTAGTAGGCGCCGAGGGGAAAAGTACCGGAGTGTACAAAAGCGTACATGAGGAAACTTTTTTCCGAAGGCAACGCCCTAATCGCCCGCT
>CALXPK010000018.1 GCA_944390265.1 uncultured Alphaproteobacteria bacterium
AGATTGCTTTTGAGAAAGATGGGGCAACCAAGTGGTATGAGGTGAAAGAAGATTATCGCGATGAAAATACTTCATCATCAATTTACAATGCAATTACGGCGGATAATATTGAAACTGTAATGAAAGTTGCGGAGACTTCGGCATGGAAGATGGCGGCGGAGGTGATTGCCGAAGAGGCGGCCGAAAAAGAGGCGCAACAGGCGCAAGGGCAAGAGGAGCGCAATGCTTACCAAAAGCAATTTAATGCGGCTTTATCGCAATATGATATGCTGATTAAAGACAGTGCCTACAAGGGCATCAACCTCTTACAAGAAGATAATCTTAAAGTCAATTTTAACGAGGACAAGTCCGCCAATTTGTTGGTCAAAGGTGTGGACGTCACCTCGGAAAGCATCGGCCTGCTCGCGGCGGACTGGACTTCATCTAAAGCGGTGCAAACCTCGCTTGACCAGGTGCTCAATGCGCAAGACAAGCTCCGCTCGGCTTCAACTCAGCTCGGCAACTATTATTCCATCATCACCACCCGTGACGAGTTCACCGAAAATCTGATTAATGTCCTCGAGGAAGGCGCGGATAAACTCACCCTGGCCGATATGAATGAGGAATCGGCCAATATGCTCTCGCTCCAAACTCGCCAACAACTGGCTGTCAATTCCTTAAGTTTAGCATCGCAAGCAAGTCAAGCTGTTTTAAGATTGTTCTAGGCACATTCTCTCCGTCCGAAAAGATGAGAGCATCGCGGGACGCGGGGCACGAACCAAACTGATGCGATCAAACGTGCTACGTTTGTGTGGTCAAGCTGGCTCAGCTTGTTAATGGCGGGTATAAGAGGCTTCAATAATGCGGGCTTGGCGCGCTTCGTCCAAATCATAATTAGCTTTAACATTGAGTTGCGGTGCAATTGCCGAAATGATTTTTGCCCCCGTCGGCACCACATTCCAACCGGCGGTGGTAAATCCCCAAGTTTCTTTGCTGCCTTTGGGTTCATCCATCATCACCAAAAGCGCATATTGCGGTTTGCTCACGGGGAAGGTGGAAACAAAGGTGGTGCGCACCACTTTGCTGTTATATTTGCCGTTGGCGGAAAGTTTGTTTGCCGTACCGGTTTTGCCGGCCACTTCATAGCCCAAAACATTGGCGCGCTTGCCGGAACCGTCGGTCACCACCAAGCGGAGCAAATCGCGCATTTGTTTGGAGGTGTTATAAGAAAGCACGCGATAACCGTTGTCTTTCTTGTCGCTGTTTTTAAGAAGCGTCGGCTCATGATAAATTCCGCCGTTGACCACGGCCGAAAAAGCCGTAATCACGTGCATCGGGGTCAAAGCCAAGCCATAGCCGTAAGCCACGGTGGCAATTGTGCCTTCTCCCCAGCGTTTGGGATAAATCGGTTTGCTTTTTTCGGTGACCTCAAAATCAAGTTCATCAAAAAAGCCCAATTTTTGCAAAAACTGGCGTTGTTCCGCGCCGCCGACTTTGAGCGCCATACGTGCTGACCCGATGTTGGAAGAATAAACCATAATCTCGGGAACCGAAAGCCAGCGATTCTCTCCGCGATAATCTTTAATCACATTATATTTGAGCTTCAAAGGTTCGGTGGCATCAAATTTATCGGAAACTTTAACTTTTCCGCTTTCAAGCGACATCGCGGCATTAAAAATTTTCAAAACCGACCCCGGCTCATAAACGCCTTTGGTGGCCATGTTGAAATAGGCGCGCGAGTTGGGGTTGATGGAGCGGTTGGGGTCATAGTCGGGCAGTGAAACCAGAGCAATAACCTCGCTGGTGTTCACATCCATCAAAATGGCGGCACCGCCGGCGGCATCAAAATGTTTAATCGCGGCCAGCATTTGCTCGCGAATGGTGTCTTGCACACCGGAATCAATGGTCAGCGCCAGCGGAATGTCCGATTGTGTCAAACGTTCATTTTCGGCTTTTTCAATGCCTGAAATACCTTTGTTGTCAATATTGGTGGAGCCGAGCAAATGCGCAAACAAATTTTTGTTGGGGTAGATTCGTTTTTCGCCGTTTTCAAATTCCAACCCCGGAATGCCGAGATAGTTGATTTGATATTGCTGAGACGGGGTTAAATTGCGTTTCAGATAGACAAAGCTGCCGCGGCCGGAGAGTTTGCGCACCACATCATCATATTTGAGCTCGGGCAAAACCTTAACCAAGCGTTGCGCGGCACGTTCGGGGTTCAAAATTTTTCTGGGGTTGGCATAAAGGTTGACCGTGGGCAAAGAAGTGGCAATAATGGTGCCGTTGCGGTCGGTGATATCGGCTCTTTTAATCGGGTTTTGAGCAAATGCGCGCATATGAACGGCTTCTTCTTGCTCGGCGGCGTGCAAATTTGGCGCAACGCAAACCTCAAACAGGCGCACGCCGATAACGGCATAGACCAACACAAAAGCCAAAATGGTAAAAGCCACGCGATTTTTGCAAACGGAAAGCGGATCTTTGGCGCAGGTATAGTTCATGAAAGAGCAGCTTTTGCCGATTTTAATCTCTTCTCCCGGCAGATAAAAACTTTCTTCCTTTTTGGAAAAATACTTCCCGAACATAACCCTTTCTGACCCTCTACATTACGATATGGTATAATACAACAACAGACCCTAGCGCTGAACTTTTGCAAGTTTTTTCAAACCCTTGTTTTGGTCAGCATAGTCTGAAATATTTTTTTGAGCCAAATCTCTGCGCGAGTCGTTGGCTTCATATTCAAATGGTAACGCAGAAAGG
The DNA here is from genome assembly GCA_944390265.1 of uncultured Alphaproteobacteria bacterium. Classification (GTDB taxonomy): domain Bacteria; phylum Pseudomonadota; class Alphaproteobacteria; order RF32; family CAG-239; genus CAJLXD01. Next base: position 2,737 of record CALXPK010000018.1, read on the forward strand.
TTAATAATTTGTTCAGCTTGAATCGGATTTAGCGAAATATGTTTGGCGGCAAGTTTGCGCAAACGAGCCGGATTGTTCAAATGGCTCCATTCAGCCTTCAAAACATGGATGGTTTTGATGTCATCTTGAATGTTTTTGTTGATGACGACCAACTGTTTTTCCAAGCCCTGCACTTGGTTTTTCATGACCAAAATGCCAAATCCCAACAAACAGGGAATGATAACGGCCAAGATATAAGAAGCGGTTTTCGTACTGGTCATTTTTTTTAATCCTTTCTAGGGTTGCATTCTTTTTTTTGTGCCCAACGCAATTTTGCCGAGCGGGAACGGGGGTTGAGTTCAATCTCTTCCTCTGAGGCGCAAATCACTTTTGAGGTTTGGGCAAAAATCACGCTTTCGTCGAGTTTGGGTGCCTCTTTGGCATATTTGGAAACATGCACATTGGCACCGGCATTCTCTTTGAAAAAGTTTTTCACAATGCGGTCTTCGAGTGAATGGAAGGTCACCACAACCAAGCGCCCTTTGGGGGAGAGTCTGGCAGTGGCGGCTTTCAGACCGTTTTCAAGCTCGGTCAATTCATTATTCACGGCAATGCGCAGAGCTTGAAAAGTGCGGGTTGCCGGATCAATGGCGTTAGGTGTTTTATGCATAACGCCATAAATAAGGTCAGCAAGCTGTTTGGTGGTTTCAATCGGCCGGATGGCGCGTGCTTTAACGATTCTGGCGGCAATTTGGCGCGACTTTTTTTCTTCCCCGTATTTATAGATAAGGTCGGCCAGTTCTTTCTCGGGCATGGTGTTGACAATATCGGCGGCAGAAATGCCGGTGCAAGACATGCGCATGTCAAGCGGGGCATCTTTGGCAAAAGAAAAGCCGCGTTCGGCATTATCCAGTTGCATGGAAGAAACGCCGATATCAAAAACGGCGCCGTCAATCGCTTCGGTCACAAGCTCGGCAAAATCACCGAACCGGCCGGTGCGGAACTCAAAACGCGAGCCGTATTTTTTTTGAAATTCTTGTGCGCGCGGCAAAACATTGGGGTCACGGTCAAGGGCAATCACTTTGCAATCGGCGGCTTTGAGAATGGCTTCGGAGTATCCGCCGTTGCCGAAAGTGGCATCGACATAAGTTTTGCCGTCAGCGGGAGCAAGGGCTTGCAAAACCTCGGGCAACATCACCGGAAAATGTTTTTCATAGCCGCCGGGAATCATCATTCATTCTCCTTAGGCTTTAAGGACGGGCGGTTTTTCAAAGCCTCTGCGCGGATACGCGCTTCTTCTTTGGCCCAGTTTTCGGGGTTCCAAATTTGAAATTTGCGACCCTTACCGACAAATACGGCCTCGTTGGTGATGCCGGCATGTTTCAAGAGTTTTTCCGAAAGCATGATACGGCCGGTCGAATCAAACGGAAAGCGTTTGGCATCGCCGAACACCAGATTGGTGAGGTTGTCCTGAGCTTCGGAAAAAAAGTCGGTAGAGTTTTCAATATCAGCGGCGAGCTTATCCAAAGTTTCTTCCAAACAACCCTCAATGCAAGGCAGAGAGAGGCTTCGATAGCAAACAATTTCGCTGGATAAGTCTTTGACAATGGCGCGATAATCGGAAGGTAAGGAAACACGGCCCTTGCCGTCAACCTTATTGCAGATAGTGTCCATAAAGAGAAAAACTTTTCTCAAATCGGTGTCCTTCTGATAATGCGTTTTAACAATAGCTATGGTATATCATGGGATTTTATGGGAATCAATGGGAATTTTTAGCATTTTCTTAACTGTTCTCATTTTGTTCTGCAAAATTTGAGACCGTAGAGTCGCAAGGCCTTGCGGACTCTGGCTTACAAAAAAATAAAAAAATGGGGATAATTTTTCACTTTTTTTCATAAATAAACTTGCTTTTATTTTTTATATGTTTAGAGTTTGAAAATAGGCAGCCGGATAGCTGCGTCGGAAAACCGGCGAGGAAAGTCCGGGCTTCATGGAAACAAGATACCAGATAACGTCTGGCTGGGGCGACCCAAGGGAAAGTGCCACAGAAAATTACCGCCGTGCTTGTCACGGTAAGGTTGAAAAGGCGGTGTAAGAGACCACCGCAAAGCCGGTAACGGTTTTGGCAAGGTAAACCCTATCTGAAGCAAGACCAAGTTAGGAGGGCTTTGACAAGTCAAAGTTATACGGGGCGTTTCCACTCCGCTCCAGAGGTAGGTCGCGACGAGCAGAATGGTGACATTCTGCCCAGATGAATAGCTATCGTTTTGTTGGGTTGAGATACCGAGCAAAATACAGAACCCGGCTTATAGGCTGCCTAAAAATTATAAAAACAATAACAAGCAAAGGAAACAATATGCCGAAGCAACAAACATTAAAACAGCCGTTGAAAATTGAGGGAATAGGCTTGCACTCAGGTTGCAAAGCTGTCATGAACATTCATCCGGCGCCGGAAAATTTCGGCATCGTTTTCAAAAGAGTGGATTTGGAAGGCCAGCCCGAGCTTAAAGGCTTATATTCACAAATTGTTGATACCAGAAATTGCTCTTGCTTGGGCGATAAGTCCGGCAACCATGTTTCCACCATCGAGCATTTGATGGGCGCTTTGTGCATGAAAGGCGTGGACAATGCCTTAATTGAAATCAACAATCCCGAGATTCCGATTATGGACGGCAGTGCCAAAGTTTTTGCCGATATTTTCAAAAATGTGGAACTGGTGGAGCAAAATGCGCCGCGCCGTTATCTCAAGGTCAAAAAAGAAGTGGTTTTTGCAGATGACAAAGGAAATACCGTCAGCTTGGCTCCGAGTGATAAGTTGCATATCCATTTTGAAATTGATTTTCCGTCAAAAATCGTTGGTCATCAAGAGTTTGATGCCGATATTGATGATAAGGTTTTTGCCGAAAAAATTGCCCCCAGCCGCACGTTTTGTGAAAAATATCAGGTTGATTATCTGCAATCCATCGGCTTGATTAAAGGCGGTAGTTTGGAAAATGCCGTGGTTCTGGATGGAGAAAACATCTTGAACGAGGGCGGTTTCCGTGTGCCAAATGAGTGCGTCAACCACAAGGTTTTGGATGCCATCGGCGATTTGTACACATCCGGATATCATGTTTTGGGCAAATTAACCGCCGCCAAAACCGGACATTTCCACACCAATGAGCTGTTGAAAAAACTTTTTGCCGACAAGAGCAATTATGAAATTGTTGAGGAGATTTAAGAGATGAAAAAAACTCTGCTTTTAATGGCTTCCGTGTTGAGTTTGAGCTTGCTTGCCGCTTGCTCCTCCACACCCAAAGAAGAACCCAAAACAGCCGAGGCCTTGTATCAGCAAGCGCAAGACTATTTGAAAAAAACATCTTATTCCAAAGCTGCCGAAACTTTTGAAAAGGTGGAATTAGAGCATCCTTATTCTTCTTTGGCGGCCAAATCACGCTTGATGGCGGCATATTCTTATTATGAAGACAAAAAATATGACGATGCCATCATCGCGCTGGACAGATTCATCAAATATCACCCCGGCAATAAGGACATTGCTTATGCCTATTACCTCAAAGCCATGTGCTATTATGAGCAGATTGTTGACGTCAGCCAAGACCAAAGCAACACCCAAAAAGCCATGCAGGCTTTGCGTGAGGTTATCATCCGCTTCCCCAATACCGAATATGCCAAAGACGCGCGTCTGAAGTTGGATTTAACCGTTGACCACATGGCCGGTCAAGAGATGTCCATCGGCCGCTGGTATTTGGAGCAAGAGAACTATTTGTCGGCTTTGAACCGTTTTTCAACCGTGGTCAACCAATATCAAACCACCAGCCAAATTGAAGAAGCCTTGTATCGTCAGGTGGAAATTTACACCATTTTGGGCCTGAACACCGAGGCGCAAAAGTCTTATCAGGTTTTGGAATATAACTATCCCAAGAGCAAATGGACCAAGCGCGCCATGGGTTTGATAGAAGAAGGCATGACAGATAAAAAGGCATAGAAAATGCTCCAAAACTTATCCATACGCAATGTGGTTTTAATTGACAAGCTGGATTTGGGCTTCAAATCCGGCTTGAGTGTGTTGACTGGTGAAACCGGTGCCGGAAAATCCATTTTGTTGGATTCTCTCGGCATGGTCATCGGCAATCGCGCCGAAACCTCGCTGATTCGTATGGGTGAAGACAAGCTAAGCGTGACCGGTGTTTTTGATGAGCCGGCAGAAAACAGCCCGATAAGAGCCCTTTTGGCGGAAAATGAATTGGAGTGCGAGGGCGATTTAATCATCAAACGCACGCTGAGCAAGGATGGTAAGGGAAAAATCTTTATCAACGACCAAGCCGTGAGCTTGAAGCTGTTGAAAGAAATCGGCAAATATCTGGTTGAGGTGCACGGCCAATTTGACAATCAGGGTTTGCTCAATCCGGCCAACCACTTGAGCGTGTTGGATGCTTATGGCAATTATCCCGCTTTGCTGAGTGAAGTGAAGCAAAATTATGCCGATTATAAAAATGCCAAAAAGCAAAGAGCCGAGGCCGAAGCCAATATCTTAAAAGCCAAAGAAGATGAAGAAAACTTGCGCCATTGGGTCAAGGAGTTGGAAGCTGCCGCCACTTATGAAGGCGAGGAAGAAGAGCTAAGTAAGCGCCGCTCCGAGCTGATGAATGCCGAAAAAATCATTGAAAATTTGTCCTATGCCTACAATGTTTTGACCCAAGGTCATGATGTGCAAACCGCCATCCGCCATGCCCAAGCCGCCATGGATAAGGCCGCCAGCCATGTTGAAGGCAAATATGATGAAATTATCGCCACTTTGGATAGAGCTTTGATTGAAACCTCCGAGGCTGTCAATCAGATTGAAGCCGCCTCGGAAAACATCTCAATGAACACCAACGAGTTGGAAAACATTGAAAGCCGCTTGTTCATGCTCAAAGGTTTGGCGCGCAAACATCAGGTCAGTGTGAGTGAGTTGCCGCAAGTTTTGGAAAAGTTTCAAAAACAGTTGGGGCAAATTGAGTTTGGCGAAGAAGGGCTGGAAAATTTAAGAAAACAAGAGCAGGAAAAACGCCTGCGCTATGTTGAAAGCGCCAAAAAGTTGAGTGCCGAGCGTCAAAAAGCCGCTGCCAAATTAGATAAAGCCGTAATGGCCGAGTTGCCGCCCTTGAAAATGGAAAAAGCCAAGTTTGTCACCGAGGTCAAAGCGCTGGAAGAAAGCGGTTGGTCTGAAAACGGTGCCGATGATGTGATGTTCACCGTGGCCACCAACCCCAATTCGCCGCAAGGCCCGATTAACAAAATTGCCTCGGGCGGTGAGCTGGCGCGCTTTATGCTGGCTTTGAAAGTCAATTTGGCCGACAGTTCAAGCGTCGGCACCATGATTTTTGATGAAGTGGATGCCGGTGTCGGCGGTGCCACCGCGCAGGCCGTGGGGGAAAGACTGGCCCGCTTGGCACAAAATGTGCAGGTCATGGTTGTCACCCATTCACCGCAAGTGGCCTCACGCGGCAATCACCATTTCAAGGTGGAGAAGCATACGGAAAATAATGTCACCACAACCACAGTACGCGAGTTGAATGCCACGGAGCGCCAAGAAGAAATTGCGCGCATGTTGGCCGGCGATGTGATAACCGATGAAGCCCGCGCCGCCGCCCATGTCCTCATCAAAAGCAAAAGCGCATAAAAATATCTAAAACTGAAGCATTGGTCGAACATGGTAAGCACCATCTTTATTAATACGACGAGTGCGTTTGTTATAATCCCTTCCCCAAGCATCAGAATCATTATATTCTGCTGATGACCAATAATATCCTAAAGCCATTTTATTTTTTCCTACCAAATTAATTTGAGTAGAAATTAACTCATAATTATCCATCATTGTAAATAATTCCATATTATAAGGCAAAAACCAATCTCCGGCTTTAGTTCCCTCAGTTGTATAATTATAAGCATATTCTGCAGCAGGACAACTTTTACCATTGGCTTGGCAATAATCAATAATAATTTTAGTGCTTGTTTTGCCGTCCCAACCACCTAAAGGACCAGAAGCATAAATTTCATTTTTTAAATCCGGAATATCAAAATATTCTTCAGACCATTTTTTTTCTTCACTATCAAGAGCTACGGCAATTCGATATTCAGGACTAATAATAATTCCGATAACTGTTTTATCAGCGTAAAGTGATGAAGAGCAACTCATATCAGAGTAAAGAAAATTACCAAGGCTAGGATTTTCGCATTTTATGGAACTTCCACTACCGGAATCACAATAGCCGACACTGGTATCAAACGGACATTTGAGAAAATTGTGGCCTTCACAATCAGCTTCGGTGAGCGTATATCCCAAACTTTCGCAGGTAGGGGCGACGGCGCAAGATTGCGCATTGGCCGGTGTGGGGTTGACAAAGGAGAAAGCCGCGAATGCAAAACTTGCTCCCAAAATTCTTTTTAGTAATAAATTCATTTTCTTTCTCCTTTTTTAATTATTCAAGGCACTTACGCGCCGCCTAATTCACTTGCGGCAATAGGCAACGCAAAGCGCCGTCGCACCAATAAGTGTCCAAATTCAGCTGGCCGGTCGGACAGTTCAAAACCTTCGGCTTGCACTGATAACACTTATTTCCCGCCTCGGTTAAAACCGGCTCGCCCTGCGTGCCACTTTCACACTCTTTGAAATATCCGTCGGGGCAGGTGTCATCAAGCGCAAGGCAGGTGGTGCCGTTCTCGGCAATTTTATAACCCTCGGCACATTGACTGATTTTGCACAAGTTCTCGCCGCAGTTGGCATTGTCGCCGGCACATTCGGGACATTTTTCCACCGCCAACGCGTTTTCCGGCAAACTGTTGCAATCCAGCGTATAGCCGGCGCAGTCCACATTGCGGCAGGCCTGATAACAATCAAGCGCATCAACGGTGACGGCGGTGCAGATTTGTCCATAGGGAACGGAGGCCACATAGCCCAAAGCCGAGCAGGAAAAAGCTCGGCACACCCCGCCGGAAAGTTTGTATCCGGTGTCGCAAGAAATGAGCTTGAGTAAGGACTTGTCGGTGGCGCAAGCGGCGCAAACCCCGTGCGCCGGACAAGAAGAAAGGGTAAAATCGGCACAATCTTCGG
>CALXPK010000019.1 GCA_944390265.1 uncultured Alphaproteobacteria bacterium
CGCTCAATGTACACTCCCTTAAAAATCCTCCGGTTTCTTATTATCTTCCTCATATAACGTCTTTTTATTGTGCCTTGTGGAGATTGTGTTTTCGGCTGCCGCCGGCCGAACGCAGCGCGTTCGATCGCACAAGTTTTTCTTCGTGCCCTGCGTGCCGCGATGCTCTTCTTGTTCCGAGCGGCGCTTAGCACCTCGTTTGGAAAAAACGCTTCGTGCTCCGTGGCACTTGTGTTTTTTTGGCTAACCCGTGCTTTATTCCGCGGCGAGTTCGTCAGCTTCATGAATGCGCTCAATATTAGCACCGACAGCTTTGAGTTTTTCTTCCAAATGTTCATAGCCTCTGTCCAAATGGTAAACTCGATTGACAATCGTTTCACCTTCGGCAATTAAACCGGCCAAGATAAGCGCAAATGAGGCACGCAAATCCGTGGCCATGACCTGAGCACCGGAAAGTTTTTTAACCCCGCGAACAATGGCCGAGGCATGACCGTGAACTTTAATATTAGCCCCCATGCGCAATAATTCCGGCACATGCATAAAACGGTTTTCCCATATGGTTTCGGTAATCATGGCGGCACCGTCGGCCGTGAGCATCAGCGCTAAAAATTGGGCTTGTAAGTCGGTTGGAAATCCGGGGTAATAATCGGTCATTATATCTTGCCCGATGAGATGTGCTTTTGTTGCATCTACTAAAATTCCATTTGGTGTTTCGGAAATTTTTACCCCCATGTCTTTGAGAATTTGCAAAGGATTTTGCAAAGTTTGCGGTTGGGCATTGATAAGCTCGATTTTGCCGTGCGTGATGACCGCCGCCGCGGCATATGAGCCGGCTTCTATGCGGTCGGGAATAACCTTATGCACGGCGCCGTGCAAACTTTCTACCCCTTCAATGGTGATGCTTGATGTCCCCTGTCCGGAAATTTTTGCCCCCATGGCAATCAATAGTTCGGCTAAGTCTGAAATCTCCGGCTCTTTGGCGGCGTTCTCAATGACCGTGGTGCCTTGCGCTAATGTTGCGGCCATCATAATATTGCAAGTTGCGCCGACCGATGCGGTGTGAAAAGAAATAGGCACACCTTTGAGCTTGTTGGGGCAATCGGCAATAATATAGCCGTTTTTGATTTCAATTTTGGCACCCATTTGCTCTAAGGCCGAAAGATGTATGTCCATCGGGCGTGCGCCGATAGCGCATCCTCCGGGGAGCGATACTTCAACATGACCGTAGCGTGCCAAAAGCGGACCTAAAACATAGTATGAAGCACGCATCTTGCGCACATAATCATAGGGTGCGATTAGGGAGGTGGCCTTTAGTGTGCGATAAGAATAAGTTTTGGTCGGGTGTCCGTCGACAAAGTCATCAAACTCATCTATTTGGGTGCCGAGTTGTAATAATAAGGCATTCATGGACTTGATGTCGGACAGCTCCGGCATGTTGGTTAAGGTGACGGTGTCTTTGGTGAGTAAACTGGCGCAAATTAACGGCAGAGCCGCATTTTTGGCTCCGCTGATATATATTTTTCCTTCTAACTTGTTGCCGCCGATAATTTTGATTCTATCCATGGTCTTCTCCTAAGTGGTTGGCCGCCAAAACAAAAAAAGCCTGCGATGACTTATCGGCAGGCTTGTGTTTCAGACGTGCTGTAATTTTGCTGATTGGTGTTTTGAATGTTCTGACTTTTGAAAGCTCCGCGCATTCTCTTCTCCCATGTTTGTGTGAATGAGTTTAGCTTATATGAATATCCTTAACAAAACAATAATATTTTCTGCTTTTGTTAACTATATATAAAAAGAAAAGGGCGATATTGACTAAAAAAATTATCGGAGAAAAAATGAAGCTATATATTTTCAGACACGGAGAAACTTTTGCTAATGTGGAAAAGGTGGTCTCCGACGGACATAGCCCGGTGGTGCAACTGACCCCATTGGGTAAAGAACAGGCGCAAAACTTGAGTAGAGAATTGGCGCCCGTTAATTTGCCGCTTCTATACAGCAGTCCATATGACAGAGCTTTGGAAACAGCAAAGTTTGTTGCTAGCGCGCATCAGACCCCAATTGAAATTTTAGATGATTTGCGAGAATTTAATTTCGGGGTTGGCGAAGGAAAAACTGAGGCCGAGGTTTGTCAACTTTATTCTCAGCAATTTTCAGATGTTTTGAATGTGGGAGATGAACAGACTTATGATGTGCATCTGCCTCAAGGTGAAAGCAAACAAGAGGCTTTGCGGCGTTTTGAAAATGCTTTGCAATATATCAAAAAAAATTGTCCTTTTCCAACGGCAGGAGTGGCTACCCATGGCCATGTGATGGCAATTTATTATTATCACCTATATCATCAGGTGCATGGTTTTAAAAATTGTGAATATATGATCATTGATATCTAAAAAAAAAGCACCTCGGTTGAGGTGCTTTTTATCATTGATAAGACGGTTCAATGTGAATGACCACGCGGCGATTTTTTCGACGATTGTTGGGTATGGGGTCGCCATAGGGATCTAGCTTCGGATATTTGGGACAAACATCATATAAGCCCACGGCTTGCATCCGAACACGGGGAATGCCGCGGCTTTCCAAAAAACGCACAACCGTGGCGGCGCGAGCGGCTGAAAGCTCCCAGTTGGATGGAAATTGCGGGCTGGAAAAGGCTTCGTCGCTGGTGTGCCCCTCAATACTGAACTTGAAGTTTTTGTATCTTTCTGATTGCAAGGTGGCGGCAACTCGCTTCAAAAAAGCCATGGCTGTGGCACTCAAATCTGCTGAGCCTTGGTCAAAAAAAGTGTCGCCGTCCATCTCTAAAACCAAACCTTGTGAATCGCTCCCGAGAGAAAGTTTGTCGCTGATGTCGGTGGATTTGATGTCATCTTCCAAGTCGGCTTTCATCAGTTGCAACGGACGCTCGTTGTCCTTGTTGCCCAAGGCATCGTTCATGCTGGCTTGAATCTGCTCAAACAAGGCCAAATCAGGCTTGGACACCGTTGCCATCATGACAAAAAAGCACAACAGCAAGGTGACCATGTCACCATAGGTAGACATCCAATCTTCATCCAGTTTTTCCTCAGGCCTCTTTTTCATCAGGCGTTCTCCTAGTTTTCAGATTGAGATGTGGTGTTGTTGTTGTTCATGTCGCGGTCAATCAGAAACTGTTCTTTGACATCAACAAAAGAATTGATCTTGTCTTGAATGTAGCGCGGGCTTTTTCTTTCTGCTAGCAAAACCAAACCTTCTTTCAGCATGGTGTTTTTGAACAGGCTTCGATCATAGCGAGCCGACATTTTGGTGGAAAGCGGAATGAAAATCAAACGCGCCAAAATGATTCCGTAAAAGGTTGTTACCAAGGCAACGGCCATACTCGGACCAATGGCTGCCGGATCTCCGCCCATTTTGCCCAGCATGATGATTAAGCCGATTAAGGTGCCGAGCATACCGAAGGCCGGTGCATCACCGCCCATTTTTTTCAAAGCATCAAGTGCGGTTTTGTTGCGGTCTGTTTCGGCCTCAAGCATTTGTTCCAGAATCTGGTTGATTTCTTGGCCGGTATAGCCGGTAATCACCAGATCCGTGCCATAGGCCACAAAAGCATCTTTTTGGCGGAGATCATCGGTGATTTCATTTTCCAAGCCTTGAAGGCCGTTTTTTTGGATGATATATGCCCAACGAACAATGCGGCCGATTTCATCTTTGAGAGAAATTTCAGAATCGGGGTGCTTCAAAAAGGTTGTGCCCATCAGTTTGATGGCGGCAATTGCCGTTTTGGCCTCATAAGAAATGAACAAGGCCACAAAGGTACCGCCGATAACAATAATCATACTCGGAATATCAACAAAGGCGCTCGGCGTGTCGGTGGCCGACAATATTGAACCCAAGACAACAATGATGGCCGCAATAAAAGAAAGAACTGTTCCTAAAGACATATGTGTTTTCCCATAAAGATAATTTAAGAAAAATTATTTTTTGACAGCTTTGACATAAGCAATGGCGGCGTGTTCGTCGCAATATGTTTGGCCAATGCGGACTTTTTTGCCGCAAAAATGAAAGTTTTCATCTTTGGGGTCGCCTATCGGCCAGCGGCAAGTGTGGTTGTCCAAATCGGTCAGAGAGGTTTTGCCATTGTGATGATGTGCCGGTGACAAGCTGGCTTTTTCTTCAATCAACAGAGCTTCCTCGGCAGGCTTCTCGGGGCTTTTTTCAACCTTTTTTTCAACCTTTTTTTCAACTTTTTCAGCTTTGGGTGCGGCCGGTTTTTTCTCGGCTTTGGTTTTGGCCTGAGGTGCGGCGGTCTCTTCTTTTGCCTTGGGTGCGTCCTGCGGCTCCGGAGAATCTTTTTTCTTGATGGGGGAAGGGCGGCCGGATAAGCCCAAACGATGTACTTTGCCGACAATGGAGTTTTTGGAAACGCCTAAACGTCTGCCGATTTCTCCGGTTGTTAAACCTTGTTTCCACATCTCTCTGAGTTGGTCAACCATCTCATCTGTCCAAGCCATTTTATAACTCCTTATATATATAATTCCAATTATCCATAGTTATATTGCAATATTTCCATCGAGTCTAGTGATATTCACAAATTATCACTTCTTTTTTGTATTTTTTTAGATTATATTATCCGAAAATGGATTTTTACGGAGGCTCAAATGTTGTCAAATTTGAAAAAAATGCTCTGTTTTTGCGGGGTTTGTTCCTTGTTGCCGGCTGAAATTTATGCTGGTGAAATTTTGGTCGGCCAAAACCAAAATACCAATATGCTCGTACGCGTTTATAATAACAATTTGGGCTTGGTTCATGATACCAGAAAAGTCAGTTTGGAAAAAGGCCTGAATGAAGTGGCTTTTGAGGGTGTGGCCAGTTCCATCCAGCCCGAAAGCGCCATTTTGAACGGGGCGGGAATTCAGGTTTTGGAACAAAATTATGATTATAATTTGCTGACGGCGGAAAATTTGCTGAACAGCTCTGTCGGAAAAGAGGTTAAAACCGCCGTGCAAAACCCTCAGAACGGGCAGATGATTATGGATAAGGCAACCTTGGTTAGCAGTAATTACGGAAATCCGATTTTGCGTTTTGACTATGGAATCGAGGCTCATTTTCCCGGTCGTATCATCTATGACGCTTTGCCGCAAAATTTGCGCGTTAAACCAACGCTCGTGGCCAGTTTGGAAAGCTCAAAAGCCGGTGTTGATAATTTGGAACTGACTTATTTGACCTATGGTTTGAGCTGGAAGGCCGATTATGTTGCTCAGATTGTTTCCGAGCAGGAGCTTAACCTGAACACTTGGATTACGCTTAAAAACGAGACCGGAACCGATTATGATAATGCTCAGGTAGAGCTTATTTCCGGAAGCGTTAATCTTGTGAATGAACCGACAACGCGAGTTTATCCAATGTTGGCGATGAAGGCCGAACGTGCCGGAAATGCCGTGGCCGATGCCGTGACAGCCAGCGGCGTTGCTCCGCAAAATGTGGCGGATTATTATATGTATAAATTGCCACGCAAAACCACCATTAAAGATAAACAATCCAAACAAATCAGCCTGATGCATTTTGATAAGGTGAAATATGAAAAAGAATATCGCTTCCAATCTCCGTTGTATTTGGGCGCGGGGGCTTCGCAAAGCGCGTTTGAAAAAAAACACCCCGATATTGTTTTTAAGCTGACCAATAGCAAAGAAAATCGGTTGGGACAGCCGCTGCCGGCCGGCATGATGCGTTTTTATCAAAACAAAGACGGCGAAGATATGGTCTTTTTGGGTGAAAACAGAATCGAACAAACCGCGGTCGGTGAAAAAGCCGAGCTGCGCATCGGTCAGGCTTTTGATCTTTGGGCCGACGGAAAAATTGTTGATGCCAAGGCCATTGCCAAAGATATTTATGAATATCAGGTGGCGGTGACTTTCAAAAACGTGTCCGATTTTGATGCCAAGGTTGTTTTTGAGCAGAATCTCTATAATAATTGGAATATTTTGCAAGAAAGCATTAAAAGCGTGCGCAAAAATGCTTCCGTTGCCAAATGGCAATTTGATTTGGCGGCGCAGAAAAGTTTGGTCTTGAATTTTACGGTTAGGGTTAATCGAAATATATGAAAAAGTTTTTAGTCTGTTGCGGCATTTTTTGCTGGCTCGGCGTTCAGCAAACTTTGGCTTTGGCTCCGAGTGATTATGCCAAATATTTTAAAATTGATTTGGCTCAACCTCTGCCGAGTTTTGATGAATTGGTGCAAAAATATGCCAATGAAAAAGATTTTTATGACCGAAAATATGATTATGGCTGGAATATCAGCGAAATTTTTGATGAGATTTTTCGAATTTCCATTGCGGCCAACGGACAACGCGAAAAAAGAGTCCCTTTTGCGCAGGAAGAAATGTTTTTGCAAATGTTGCAAAACGTGCCCAAAGAAATTTATCCTTATATCGGGCCTTATATGCATACGGTGCCAGGAATCCCCGAAAAAATCTTAAATTTGCCGGGAATTAAAGAAACCAAAAATAAGTTTCCGGAACGCATTGCTCCGCAGTTGGCCGATATTCCGGATTTGGAGTTTTTGTCGCCGTCTTTATATTTTATTTTGATGCCGGAGGCCTGGCCGCAAAATTTGCCTTCGCGGGAGACGCCGAATATGTATCCCAGCTATCCGAAGGTGGTCTATGATGCCGAGTTTTACCAAAAACTCAAAAAAATGGTGCCGGTCGAACAGTTTTTTGCCGGAGATGATAAGGCCAAAAAGAAAGTGACCCGAAGCGATTTTCGCAGCTTGGATGCCACGCAGACAAGTTTGTTGACTGCCGCCGATGTTAAGGCTTTTGCCGATACATTGGACGAGGTGCAGGCTTTTGGCCAAAAAGACGGCAATTTTCTGAACACTTATAATGCCGGAATTTTTCTTGATATGTATGAAGTGGATAACGGAACCGGCATTCGCAACAATAATCAGATTAAAGATCAGGTCAATCCGTGTCAGCGCTTGGTTCAAAAAATTAAAATTTTGGGAGAAAATAAGGCTAATGAATTTTTAAAAATCGTCGGTAAAAAAGGCTTCACGCTTGAAACTTGGGCTTATACCTGCGATAAAACCATCAAGGCTTTTCGCGTCTCCAAAATTAACCGCGAAACCTTAAAAGAGCTGAATGCTTTTGCCCATGGCCTCTATTATCCGGAAACGCAAAGCTACGGTTTGCGAACGCAAGGTTTTCAATTGTCGACCATTCAGGGGATTTTGGAAATGTATAAGGCGCCGATGAGCGATGTTATTGAGGTTAGAAAGAATCGGGCGATTCTGAACGAAAAATTTAAAAAGATGAAATATATGCTCATTTCCAGCCCCATTGCCGTCCATTATTAAAAAAACAGAAAAATTAAACGGTTATCTGAATAAAAATGATTTTTTTTGCAAAAATTTATTGCATTTCAAAATCATTATAGGTATAAGTATGATTAATTTTGTTTGATTGCAATTTTTTTTTAAGGTGAAAAAAACATGGCACGCGTTACTGTTGAAGACTGTATTGATAAAATTCCCAACCGCTACGAATTGTTGATGGTGGCTGCGCAAAGAGCTAAAGATATTGCTGCCGGAGCGCCGATTACCGTTGCCAGAGATAATGATAAAAATACGGTGGTGGCTTTGCGCGAAATTGCTGATGAAACCGTCAGTATCGAAGAATTGCAAAAGTCTTTGGTTATGGGTCTGCAAAAATATGTTGAAGTTGAAGAACCCGAAGAAGAAGAGCTCGAAATTATGGCGGCCGAAAAAGAATTGTCCGATTTGGATGAACAATTTGCCGGTTTGTCTTTGGAAAACGAGTTGCCCGATAGTATGCAGGTTCATGGTGAAGATGATGATATTGACCTTGATGCCGAAGTGGAAGGTGATACGCCGGTCAATTTGGATGATGATGACGATCTCGGCTATGGTGACGGCCTCGATTTGGGTGCCGATTCGGCCGATGATTATGATGAAGAATAGTTCTTCATTCTTGTTTTTGATTAAAAAGAGGCTTTGCGGCCTCTTTTTTTTGTCTTTTGTTTTAATAAATTTTAATTTTTTCTGTTGTAGTATTTGTACAAGTTTTGTAATATTTTAAAAGTGATGTTTCTTTGAAATGGTTGAGGCGCAATGTTAAGACAATATGAATTGGTAGACTTGGTTAAGTCTTATGATCCCGATGCGGATGAAGATGCTTTGAACAGAGCATATGTCTTCGCCATGAAAAAACATGGCGCGCAATTGCGTGCTTCCGGCGACCCTTATTATTCTCATCCGGTGGAAGTGGCCGGTATTTTGACCAAGTTTAAGCTGGATTGCGCTTCCATTATTGCCGGTTTGTTGCATGATACGGTGGAAGATACCGATACCACTATTGAAGAAATCAGAGACCTTTTCGGCGACCAAGTGGCTCAAATTGTTGACGGTGTGACCAAATTGGCCATGATTGAGCAAAAATCCGCCAACAAAAAACAGGCGGAAAATTTCAGAAAACTTTTGCTTGCCATGTCCGAAGATATCCGCGTTTTGCTGATTAAACTGGCGGACCGTTTGCATAATATGCGCACGCTTCATTTTTGCGCACCGGAAAAAAGAGCCCGCATTGCCAAAGAAACCTTGGATATTTATGCGCCGCTGGCCGAACGTATCGGCATGCAGGAAGTTATAAGCGAATTGGAAGAAATTGCTTTTGCCGAACTGCATAAAGAAGCTCATGACTCCATTGTTGCTCGTTTGAACTTTTTGCGTGAGCAAGGTAATGATTTGGTTCCCAAAATCATTGCTCAACTGCAAAAAGATATGGAAGAAAACGGCATCAAAGCTACCATTACCGGAAGAGAAAAAACACCTTATTCCATCTGGCGCAAAATGCAGCAGAAAAATGCTTCTTTTGAGCAACTTTGCGATATTATGGCTTTTCGTATTTGCGTGGATGATGTGGCAACCTGTTATCAGGCCTTGGGCATTGTGCACAGCAAATATCATATGGTGCCGCGCCGCTTTAAGGATTATATTTCCACCCCAAAACCCAACGGATATAAGTCTATTCATACCGGTGTTATCGGGCCGGAAAATACCCGCATTGAAATTCAAATTCGCACTTATGAAATGCACGAAGTGGCCGAAAAAGGCGTGGCCGCTCACTGGGCTTATAAACAAGGTCAGCGCGTGGTCAGACGTAACTTTAAGTGGATACGCGAGTTGTTGGAGATTTTGGAACAGGCCTCCAATCCCGAAGAGTTTTTGGAAAATACCAAGCTGGAAATGTATAATGATCAGGTATTTTGCTTTACTCCGAAAGGAGATTTAATCGGCCTGCCGGTTAATTCCACACCGGTGGATTTTGCCTATGCTGTGCATTCTTCTGTCGGCGATACCTGCGTCGGGGCTAAAATTAACGGCGAAATCAGACCTCTGCGTACCATTTTGCAAAATGGCGACCAGGTGGAGGTGTTGACCTCTAAGGCGCAACATCCGTCAACCGAATGGGAGCGCTTTGTCGTGACCGGAAAAGCCAAAGCCGCCATCCGTCGGTATGTGCGTGCACATAAGAGAGAGCAGTTTATCACCATGGGCCAAGAAACCTTGGAACGCACTTTCAAAGGTGAGGGGCTGGAGCTTTCCGACAAAGGATTGGTTAATGTTTTGCCCAATTTTGAAGCAGAATCCATTGACGATATTTATGCCAAAGTCGGTGAAGGTTTAATCAGCGGTTGGGATGTTTTGAGAGCCGTTTATCCCGGCTATAAACAATCTAAACTGGAAAAAGTGGTTAATTCTTTGAAGCCGGTTTTCAAAAAAAGTTTGCGCAAAAACAAAAAAGATGACTTGAAAATCAACGGCCTTATCCCCGGGATGGCCGTACATTTTTCCGGTTGCTGCCACCCGTTGCCGGGGGACAGAATTGTCGGCATTGTTACCACGGGTAAGGGCGTGGCCGTTCACACCATTGATTGCAAACAGTTGGAAAAATATGCCGATGAACCGGAGCGCTGGTTGGATATTTCTTGGGGAGATGATGCCGCGCAAGATGAGGTTCATACCGGACGTTTGAAGGTGATGCTGACCAATGAGCCCGGCGCTTTGGGCGAACTTTCAAACGTGATTGCTCGTTATAACGGCAATATTTCTAATTTGAATATTACCAATCGAACCATTAGTTATTTTGAAATTTTGGTCGATGTGGAGGTGAAAAACCTGAAGCATTTGACCGATATTATTGCGGCTTTGCGCTCGTCAAAGTATGTTTCTTATGTGTCTCGCGCTAATCAATAAAATATGGAGAAGAAAATGATTGTCGGTGTTGGAAGTGATTTGGCCAATATTTCTCGTATTGAAGAAACCATCCGGAAGTTTGGTATTCGCTTTTTGAACAAAATTTTTACCAAATATGAGCTTTCGGAAATGTATAAAAGACAAGATATTTCTCCTAAAGAATATGCCAGCATGGCCGCCAAAAGATTTGCCGCCAAAGAAGCCTGCTCCAAGGCTTTGGGCACGGGTTTCAGAGAAGGGGTGTTTTGGAAAAATATTGAAGTGCGGCATCTGCCTTCCGGAAAACCGACTTTGCGGTTGAGCGGCGGGGCTTTGAAACATGCTCAAAAATTGTGCGAAAACGGCAATGCCAATGTGCAGGTTTCCATGAGCGATGATTATCCTTGGGCTCAGGCTTTTGTCGTGATTGAAAAAATTTGATAAAGGCATTCCCTTTTGCATAAAAATACAAAATTTCACCTTTTCAGAGTATTGATAATCGGCATTGTTTTATCAATTTTGGTGCGTTTGTTTGTGTTTGAAAAATTTAAAATCTATTCCGTGTCGATGATGCCGACCATGCAATCGGGTGAGTTTGATTTTGTGACCAAATATAATTATGGTTATTCTCGTTATTCTTTTCCTTTTAACGTGCCTTTGCCCGAAGGTATGCGAATCTTTGCCAGATATCCCAAACGCGGCGATATTGTGGTGTTTAAATCTACAAATCCGCGAGCCAGATGGCCTTATGTGAAACGAATCGTCGGGGTGCCGGGAGATAAAATCGAGCTGAAAAACGGCCGCCTGATTATTAATGGAAAAATGGTTGAAAGGACTTATCTGGGGCCTTATGAATATGCCGACCACAGAGGGCGTTTTTGGGTTTATCATATGTATGAAGAAACTTTGCCTTCCGGTACAAAACACAAGATTATTGAGCTTTCCGACGAGGCTTTGCTTGATAATGTGGCAGAAATTACGGTTCCCGACGGCTATTATTATTTTATGGGCGATAATCGCGACCAATCGGAAGACAGCCGCGGCAGTTTGGGGTTGATTCCGTTTGCCAATCTTATCGGTAAGTTGATTTGGACAGAATGAGCTTATGTTTTGTTAAAAGCTGAAAATAGGGGTTGCCAACATAAAAATTATGAGTAGTATAAAAATGCGATGCCTCGTTAGAAATTTTTTTTGCAATAAACAAAATCAATTTCTAAAGAGGTGTCATCTTTTTGTCAAAAAAATATGTTAAAAGAGGTTGTTATGGAAAAAGATGAAGGCATAATGGATACGCTCAGAACCGTGATTATTGCCATTGCCATTGCCGTTGTAATCCGTACATTTTTGTTTGAGCCGTTTCGCATTCCCTCAGGCTCCATGTATCCGACTTTGTATGTCGGCGATTATTTGTTTGTTTCCAAATATACTTACGGTTATTCCAAACACTCGTTCCCGTTCAGTTTGCCGTTGTTTGATGGACGCATTTGGGAAGATAAACCCCAACGCGGCGATGTGGTTATTTTTAAGTTTCCGCAAGATAATCGGACCGATTTTATCAAAAGAATCATCGGTTTGCCCGGAGAAAAAATTAAACTTGAAAACGGCCGCGTCTATATTAACGGCAAAATTTTGCCGCGGGAAAAAGTTGAGGATTTTGTTTTGCGCGATCATCAGGGTAATGCACAAAGATTTTATCAATATATTGAGACCTTACCCGAGGGAAAACAACACCGCATTTTGGAGCTTTCCGATTATGAACCGGCTGATGATATGCCGGAAATTACCATTCCCAAAGACAGCTATTTTATGATGGGTGATAACCGTGACCGCTCCGATGACAGCCGTATCAGTGTCGGGTTTGTGCCGGAGGAAAATTTGGTCGGTAAAGCGCGCTTTTTGTTCTTTTCTCATAATGATGAAGGCGCATGGTATATGCCGTGGACCTGGCCCAAGAAAATTCGTTGGGACAGACTTTTTGACGGTATCAACTGATTGCTGTGTTTAGAACATTTGCGGCCGGCTCGGATGTCTTTTTCCGTGCTTTTTGGCACGTGTTGATTTAGGATAAAAAATGATGGAAAATTTGGAAAAAATTTTGGGCTATACATATCATAATGTCAATTTGCTCAAACAGGCTTTGACACATAGCAGTGTTTCGGCCGATGTTGATAAAAATTATGAGCGATTGGAGTTTTTGGGCGACCGCGTCTTGGGGCTGACGATTGCGGCTTTGTTGTATAAGATTTTTCCGCATGAACCCGAAGGCAGCCTTTCTCAACGTCACACGGCTTTGGTCTGCAAAGAAACCGTGGCCATGATTGCCAAACGTTTGGAACTTGACAAATATATGATTGTGGCCAATGAAGAAATCAGAGAAAACGAAAATGTTTTGTGTGATGTTTGCGAGGCCGTTATCGGCTCCATTTATATTGATTCCGACTGCGATCGCGCCATTGAGTTTGTGAATGTTCATTGGAAGGATTTGATTGATAAAAATATGGCGCCGCCTAAAGATGCCAAAACCAAATTGCAGGAGCTGGCTCATGCCAAAGGTCACGGGGTGCCGGTTTATAAGTTGGTCGGCCGCGAGGGAAGCGAACATGAACCGATTTTTTATATTTCGGTTGAGGTTGAGGGTTTGGCTCCGGAAAAAGGCGAAGGCAAAAATAAGAAATTGGCCGAACAAGCCGCCGCTGCCAAAATGCTGAAAAAATTGGAGAGTTTATGAGCGAAGATTTGAAAAATCAAAATTTGCCGACACGTTGCGGTTTTGTGGCTTTAATCGGCGCGCCTAATGCCGGAAAATCTACCGTGACCAACAATTTTGTCGGCTCAAAGGTTTCAATTGTTTCGCCCAAAGTGCAGACGACCCGTACGCAGGTGAAGGGTATCGGCATTTATGAAAATACCCAAATTATTTTTATTGATACGCCGGGGATATTCAAACCCAAAAGAAGATTGGATCGGGCAATGGTGGCTTCTTCCTGGAGCGGGGTCGGCGATGCCGATATTGTGGTTTTGGTGGTGGATGCTAAGCGCGGTTTTGATGATGAAACCAAAGCCATTGTCAACAAACTTAATAAAAACAAAATTGAAGCGGTTTTGCTTTTGAACAAAATTGATTTGATTCAGAAAGAAAAATTGTTGAGTTTGGCGGCCGAATTGAACGCAGCCGGAAAGTTTAAGGAAACATTTATGATTTCGGCCTTGAACGGAGAGCAGACTGACGAATTTTATAAATATTTGGCCGATAATTTGCCGGAAAGCCCGTGGTATTATGACGAAGACCAAATATCCGACATGCCGCTTAAGTTGTTGGCGGCCGAAATTGTGCGCGAGAAACTCTTTTTATATTTGCGACATGAGTTGCCTTATGCTTTGACGGTGGAGCCGGAGCTTTGGGAACGGCGCGATGACGGTTCAATCAGAGCCGAGATTACCATTTATGTGGAGCGCGATAGCCAAAAGGTGATTGTTTTGGGCAAGGGCGGGGCGATGATAAAAAAAATCGGTCAGGCGGCTCGTCAGGAGATTGAAGATTTGTTGGAAGAAAAAGTCCATCTGTTTTTGTTTGTCAAAGTGCGGGAAAACTGGGGCGACGATCCGGCCCGCTATAAAGATTGGGGCTTGAATTTTAATGCTTAAGCCAAACAAAAAAGCCGTGATGTTTTCAAATCACGGCTTTTTTGGGGTGTTGTTGCCGACTAGATGACCAAATCTGCTTCATAAGCATAGGCAATTTGGGTATCTTCGTCTTTTTCACCGATTTTGAGTTCGCAAACAAGCAATTTGTCTTCATCTTGCAGGCTGTCTAAAATGTTGTCATCAATGCCTTCAAGCAAAATCTCATCATTTTCGTTGCGGACCAAAACGGCAGATTTTTCTTCCATATCAATTTCAATGCGGGCGTTGTGCGGTTCGCTGTCTTGGGCGTGAAGCAACAACATGACCTCATCTTCATCATTGACCACAAAATCGTATGTATTTAATTCATTTTCATCCATGTTTTTAACCCTTTAATCAGGAATTAGCCTTCTTGTTTGATATTATCTTAGGGCAGATATGTTAATATTTAGATAAAAAAGCGTGAAATTTTTGCTTTTATATTTTACTATGGCTGACAAAAGAAAGGATGAATGATGCAAACTTTGCTGAACAAATTGATTGAATTGCTCAAATGGCCGGTGGCTCTTTATATGTTGCTTTCTTTGCCGGCTTTCATACAATCTATTTCTTATTTTGGGATTAATAATATTCCGACAATAGCCCTCATCGGCGGATTTTTGGCCTTTTTTATCATTCGCGGGTTTATGGATAATGATTCCAAAACCACCATGGAAATTGCCGCTCATGAAATGACGCACGCCTTTTTTGCTTTGCTCACGTTGCACAAGGTTAAAAGTTTGCGCGTTAATCCGGAAAACGACGGCGGGGCCATGAGCTTTGAAGGACCGGTTAACTGGCTGATTATTATTGCACCCTATTTCTTTCCGCTTTTTGGTATGTGCGTGATGCTGGGGATTTCTTTTTATCTGCATTATTGGCAATATAACTTTATCTTGAGTTTGATTATGGGCTTTTTTATCGGCTATCATGTGGATACGGTCACTTCGCAAATCCATGAAAAACAAACCGATTTGCCCAAAGTGGGGTATAAGTTTTGCTTTGTTTTTCTTCCCGGAGCAAATTTGTGGGCGATTGGCTCGATGGCAGCCTTCAACAGCCGCGGTTGGGACGGATTTTGGATTTATCAAAGCCTGATTTCAAATTTGAACAGCCGAAATATTGATTGGGCGTTGTCTTATCTTTCAAAGATATTCTAACACGCATGTATCGGCGTTGAGGCGGACTTTTTGCCCGAGCGGCAAAACATAGCGGTCGGGAATGTGGCCGAATTGGAAGTCGGTAATTATCGGAATTTGCTTGGTTAACAGCTGCGGAAGCTCTTGCAACATATCTGCAACCGTGCCGTCCTGAGCCTCTGACGGAGCACAATTGGTGAATTGTCCGAAAATGATACCGGCTATATTTTCAAAGCCCTTTTGTTGCAGAAGCTGGGTTAACATCACGCCGATTTTGTATGATTTTTCTCCGACGTCTTCCAATAATAATATCTTGCCGCTTATATCCGGCATATAAGGCGTGCCGAACAGATTGCGGAAGGTGCTGAAACAGCCGCCGATTAAAATTCCTTCAGATGAACCTGAAACCAAAGTCTTACCGCTTTGAATTTTCTGTTTTTCTCCAGATAAAACCGCTTCTAAAGATTTTTGGGTAAAATCTGAAAAATGACCGTCTTTAAAATCATATTTCAAAGAAAAACCGGTCACGCTCGGGCATTGGGTTTGGGCAAAAATTCCGTTTTGCAAAGAAGTGTTATCACTCAAACCAAAAATCGGTTTGGGATTTTTTCTTATCAAAGCATAATCCAAATGCGGCAAAACGCGTTGGGAGCCGCAACCGCCGGCGGTGGTGAAAATGGCTTTGATTTCATTATCTTTAAAAAAGTCATTTATATCGGCTGCGCGGTCAGCATCAGTTCCGGCCATGTAAAAATATTTATCCAGCACGTGGGGGCCAATCACGGGCTCAAGCCCCAAAGAGCGCAAATAGGCCAAAGCCGGCGCAATTTCATCTAAACTATTGATAAAACCGGCAGGAGAGGCAATACCGACTTTGTCTTTGGGGTTGAGCTTGAACATGATTATAATTCTCCTAAAATTTTGCGGCTGAAGTCCGGCAGGGTGTTGTCACGGGCGCCCATGATGATGATGCGGTCGCCGGTTTTGGCTTGCGCTAAAATGAACTTTTCAACATCATCTCTTTTGGGGATATAGTGTGCCTTAACGCCCAAATCTTGCGCAACTTTGATTAAGTCGGCCGAAGAAATGGACTTATCGGCCGTGCCGCCGACAAAGTAAATATCCGGCATAATCAAAATATCTTCTTGGCCCATGTTGTCGGCAAAGGCTTTCATGATGTCTTTACCGGTTTGTTTCATCGGGGCAAAGCCGTGCGGTTGAAACATGACAATCAAGCGGCCGGCATAGTCTTTCAGTGCGGCAACAGACGCGGCTACTTTATCGGGATTGTGAGCAAAATCATCAATCACGGTAATGCCGTTTTTAGAGCCGACCAGTTCCAGACGGCGTTTGGTGCCTAAAAAGCCTTCCAAGGCTTTGGCTGCGGCAAATTTATCTATGCCGAGCAAGGTGCAAACGGCAATGGCGGCCAGAGCATTGGATACGTTGAACTTGCCAATGAGGTTGAGTTTGAACTCTTTGCCGTCCAAAACATAAGTCGTGCCGCCAACAATGGCTTTGATGTCGGAAGCATAAATATCGGCCTTCGGGTTTTTGATGGAAAAGGTCACTTTTTTGATTTTGGGGTTATCAATGCCTTGACTATGCGGACAATCGGCATTTATCACCAAACCGTGTTGGCAACGGTTGGCAAAGTTTTGGAACAAAACTTTCAGCTCGTCCATGGATTTGTGGTCTTCACCGATATTGTTAATCAAGCCGATATAAGGATTATATTTTTCAATCGTTCCGTTGCTTTCATCGGCTTCTATCACGCAAATATCGCCTTCATTGTAAATGACGTTGGGAATGCCTTTTTTATCCATATAATTAATCAGATAGCCGCCGTCTATCATGCAGGGCTTTTGACCAAGCACGTCCAGCACATAGCCAATCATGGCCGTGGTTGTGGTTTTTCCGGAGGTTCCGCTGACGGCAATATTGTGTTTGTATTGATGAAAAAGTTCGGCCAGCAAATCAGGACGGGTTTTTATCGGGATATGTTTTTCTTTGGCGACTTTGACATCGGCAATGGTATCTTCAACTGCAGTTGAGGCATACAAAACATCCAAGTCATCGGTGATGCCGGAGCCGTCCTGCGGATAGATTTTGATACCCAGAGCTTCCAGAGCTTGCTTGCGGTCTTGGTCCAAGCCATTATCAAAAGCGCGGTCGGAACCTCTGACCTCGAATCCTTTCAGAGCCATAATTTGTGCCAATGCGCATACGCCGTTGCCGGAAATGCCGCAGAAACTGATTTTTGTCATTCTGTTATCCTTCATTTATAAAATATTGAGTGTTTCTTTTTCTCTTTCTTTGAGAATGTTTAAGTTTTTATAATCAATGATGATATAGCTTTTGCCGTCGCCGTCCACATTCAAAGCCAAAGCGGCGCCGATGCCGTTGCCCTCAAAGGTGCTGTATAAAGTGGCGGTGCCTTGCTGCAGTTGCGATAAAAAGTTTGGGTTGCCCATTTTTTCGGGAACTTGTTCGGTTTGCATGGTTTTGCGACCATTGACCATCACTTCTTTTTCCACCGTTTGGGTGGCCGGCGTGTAAAAGTCTTTTTGGTTGCCGTATTTTTGGTTGAGTAGGCGGGCATACATTTCATATTGTCTTAAACCTTTGGAGGCGCTCGGCGTGTCATCTATCAAATCGCCATAAGCAATGATGCGCCAGAGTTCATCTTCTTGCCCGAAAGTGATTTGAATGCTGCGGAAACCCTTGGCCTCAACCGGAAGCTGGGTGGCAAAAAACGAGTTGACATAGTCTTCTTGTTCGGCCGGAGTTAAAACCACGCCCATGTTTTTGATGGTGGCTTCACTTGCTTTCCAGAGCAAACCGAAAGGTGCCGAATCTAAATTTTGGGCTTCTTGCGCCACTTCTTTGTCCGATGGTTCGGCCGTGTTGCGGCGCTCAATTTGCGGAACATCAATTTGCAGGTTTTTGGTCTTGGTGGTTAGAAGCGAGCGTGCCGAATCCTGAGTGCTTTGCATTTGCTCACGCAATTTTTGTTGTTGTTGCTGTTTGGCTTCTTCAGCCTTAACCTCATCACTGATGAGCAAATCTTGATAAAAATCGGCATTGCTTTGGGCTTGTGCCGATGCTAAAGGAATCAGGCAGGACATGGTTAATAAAGCGGCTTTTTTTAACATCTTTTCCTCACTTTTAAGAAAAAAATTGAACAGTGTTCAACTTTGTTTTATAGTGCTTATAAAATCTTATAACGCAATTTTATTAACTAATATATAACAATGACACAAACAAAAGACAAGATTCATCAAAATTTGCTCCTCAAAGGCAGAGAATTGGTCGTTCAAAAAGGGGCCGATTTTCTTACCGCACGCAAACTTTCCGAGGCGACGGGGGCTTCGGTCGGCACCATTTATAATCAATTTGGCAATATGGATAATTTTATTTTGGAGCAAAATATGCTGACGCTGGATGAGCTTTATCTGCGTTTGTCCGCTTTGTTGCCGGATACGAATCCGTATAAGAATCTCAATCGTTATGTGGATGCCTTTGTGGCTTTTGTTTTAAATCAGCCTAATTTGTGGTTTTTGCTATTCAATTTTCATCTCAAAAGCAATTTTGAAACTTATCCCAAAGCCTATTTGCGTAAGTTGTTGAAAATCACCAATTTGTGGCGGGGTGAGTTTGTCAAAATTTTTGGTGCGCTGTCGGCGGCGGAAGTTAAAGTTTCGCTTCAAGTTTTGTGGCTCTCAATGTTTTCTCTGAGCTCGTATTTAACGTTATCTACACTTGATAAAATGAGCCATGTCAACAAAAAAAATATTTGCAAGTTGTTGCTCAATACCTATTTGGCCGGCTTGAGCGTTTTGAAAAAGTAAGTGAATATGATTGAAAAAATAGAATTAATTTATTATCGCCTTTCCAACATTTTGAGCTCGCAGGCTTTTTTGCAAAGCGTGCTTGATAATCGCTTTTATCTGATTTTGATGGTGATTTTTATCACCCGTTTCAAATATGCCACTTATCGCAGTATGTGGATGTGCGCGCTGGTTAACATTCCCGGCACATTGTTGCATGAAACCATGCATGCCGTTGTCGGCGGAATCCTCAACGCGCAGCCGTGCAATTTTTCGGTTTTTCCACGGCGGTCAATGGACGGCGGCTATGTGATGGGTTCGGTGGCTTTTCGCAATATTACCGGTTATAATGCCGTTCCGGCGGCGCTGGCCCCGTTATTGTTGCTGCCGATTGGCTATTATATCGACAAGCTCTTGCTGCCGATTATGCCGGCCACACTCGGAAACTATTTTCTCTATGTGCTCCTTCAAACCATTATCATTGAAAATGCCGTGCCCTCGGTGCAAGATATGCGTGTGGCGGCACACGACTGGCTCGGCGTGATTTTGTATTTGGTTTTGTTCGGCGCTTTGTTCTTGAGCTGGCTTGATGTTTATTAAGCCTTAATCTTTTTCCAACTCAGATACAATTTGCTCGGTGACGGTTTTGGCATCGCCATAAAGCATGGTGGTGTTGGGGCCGTAAAACAGCGGATTGTCCACACCGGCATAGCCCGAATTGAGCGAGCGTTTGACAAAGAAAACGTTTTTGGCTTTGCTGACATCCAAAATCGGCATGCCGTAGAGCGGCGAATTGGGGTCGGTTTTGGCCAGCGGGTTGGTCACATCATTGGCGCCGATGACAAAAGCCACGTCGGCGGTCGGAAACTCGCGGTTGATATCTTCAAGCGCAAAAACTTCTTCATAAGGTACGTTGGCTTCGGCCAAAAGCACATTCATGTGTCCGGGCATGCGGCCGGCCACCGGATGAATGGCGTATTTGACATCAACGCCGTATTTTTCTTTCAAATCTTTGCCCATTTCGGCCAAAATATGTTGGGCTTGGGCCACGGCCATGCCATAGCCCGGAACAATAATCACCTTATCGGCATTGCTCATGATGAAGGCGGCATCAGTCGGACTGCCGCTTTTGGCGGTTTGGTTGCCTTGCTGGGCAGAGGCTGATTTTTCGGCATGAATGCTGCCGAACAAAATGTTTTTCAAAGACCTGTTCATGGCTTTGACCATGACATAAGACAAGATAGCTCCGCTGGCACCAACCAATGAGCCGACGATGATGAGCAAGACATTGTTCATGGAAAAGCCGATGCCGACAGCGGCCCAGCCGGAATAAGCGTTCAAAACGGAGATAATCACCGGCATATCCGCACCGCCGACCGGCAAGACCGAAGTTACGCCCAAGATGATGGCGCAGGCGGCCAGCAGATAGAAGGCTTGCAAATTGCCGCTTAAGGCAAAATAAACGCAGGAGCCGATGACGGTTAAGGCCAGCAACAGGTTGATAAAATGCAACCAGCGAGAATTTATGGCCTTGGGTGAAATCAGGCCTTGCAGCTTGGCAAAAGCCACCATGGAGCCGGAAAAAGCTAAGGCGCCGATAATCAAACCGAGAGAGGTTTCAATATAATGCTCCGGCGAGGTGGTGATTTCGGCCAAAGAGATGAACACTGCCGATAAGCCGCCCAAGCCATTAAATATGGCAACCATTTGCGGCAAAGACGTCATTTTGACTTTGAGGGCTGAATAAATGCCAATTCCGCCACCGATGACAATGGCCACCATAATCCAGAGATAATCATGAATATTGGGCATGCTCAAAGTGGCAATGATAGATAAAAACATGCCGATGATGCTGAGCAGATTGCCTTTGCGTGCGGTTTGCGGCGAGGACAAGCTGCGGATGGATAATATGAATAAGCAGGCGGATAAGAGATAGATTGCCGTTTGAAGCTCATTATTCATCTTTTTTCTCCTTGGTTGGGGTAACGGTTTTTTTCTTGAACATTTGCAACATGCGTTGAGAAACGGCAAATCCGCCGAAAATGTTGACGGCGGCCAAAGCCACGGCAATCAGGCCCAAGATTTTTTCCGAGTTCATTTCGCCATGGCCGGCGGTGATGAACGCACCGATAATGACAATGCCGGAAATGGCGTTTGACACACTCATCAGCGGAGAATGAAGTGCCGGTGTTACGCCCCAAACGACAAAATAGCCGATGAAGCAGGCTAAGGTTAAAATGGTCAGAAGGGTCCAGAAGTCGGTCATTTGAGGTTCTCCGTTACTTGAAAGTTGGTGCAGATGCAGGTTTTTTTGATGAGTTCATCTGCAAAGTTAAAGTCAATTTGCTTGGTTTCGGCATGGTAAGACAAGGCAATGAAGTTGAACAGATTTTTGGCAAACAAGGCGCTGGCGGTTACGGCCACTTCGGAAGCCAAATTGGAGTTGCCGATGACGGTGATGCCGCTAAGGTTGATGCTTTGGCCGTTGATGGTGCCTTCCACATTGCCGCCGCTGTCTGCGGCCATATCCACAATTACGCCGCCTTTTTGCATTTGCGCAAGCATATCTTTGGTAATGAGCTTGGGTGCCGGACGGCCGGGAATTTGGGCGGTGGTGATGACAATGTCGGTTTGTGCCAGTTGCTTGGTCAATAAGGCCAGTTGGCGTTGCTGATATTCTGCCGTGGTTTCTTTGGCATAGCCGGTGGAATCGGAAAAATTATCATCGGTTTTGACCTCTAAAAAGCGGCCTCCCAAAGATTCAACTTGTTCTTTGACCTCGGGGCGAACATCGGAAACATAAACCACTGCACCCAGACGCTTGGCGGTGGCCACGGCTTGCAGACCGGCCACACCGGCACCCAAAATCAAAACCTTTATCGGCGGAACGGTGCCGGCCGCGGTCATCATCATCGGTGCGGCTTTGTGATGGGCAGCGACGGCATCTATCACGGCTTTGTATCCGGCCAAATTGCTTTGCGAAGACAGAATATCCATTGACTGAGCGCGGGAGAGGCGCGGCAATAAATCGAGCGCAAAACAGGTGACGCCTTTTTTGGCAAACTCGGCAATTCTGTCTTTGTGGCTCAAGGCCTGAAAATTGGCGAGAATGATTTGCCCTTCATGCAAATATTTCATTTCTTGAGCGGTGGGCGCCCAAATTTTTAATAAAATATCAGCCCGCTGATAAATTTCTTTGGCGGAAGAGACAATTTCCGCACCGGCTTTTTGCAGGGCATCATCACTCAAACCGGCCTTAACACCGGTGCCTTGTTCAACAATCACGCGGTGACCCCATTGGCTGATTTGCCGGATGGTTTCTGCGCTGACTGCCACACGATTTTCGTTGGGTGTTTGCTCTTTTAGGCTTGCAAATATCATTCTTTGACCTTTACTGTTTTTTTATTTGAAATAAATCTGAGATTAAGTATATATAGTGTATCTATTTTAGATAGCAACCGGAACAAAAAAAATGAAACAACTCTTTTTACTTTTTATCACCTTTTTTAAGGTGGGCTTATTTACCTTTGGCGGTGGTTA
>CALXPK010000020.1 GCA_944390265.1 uncultured Alphaproteobacteria bacterium
AAATACGCAAATAATTGTTGCTGATGGTGATGCTAATGGCTATGATACACCGGCTGCTGATTATGCTTATTTTTACTCGACTAAAGGAACAACCGCCGGAGACTGGTATTTAGGCGCTAAAGGAGAAATGGAGCTCTTACGAGGTTGTTATGGCACAGTCAACAAAACGATGATGGAAATTGCTGGTAATTATGTTGATATGACCGGAAGTTTTTGGACATCATCAGAAAACGATGATTATTATGCATGGTCTGATACCAATGAAGGTAAAGATTATACTTATACTGTCTATCCGATAATCAACTACGGCGATGTCGGCGGCGGCGTGGTTTGCGCAGAAAAAGATTGTGCCGGATATAGTTTAACATCCATACCGGCAAATGCTTATTATTCAAGCTGTACGGTTCAAAATTCCGATTGTACGCTTGGCGAAACCAAATATAAAATCACCTCATGTAAATCGGGCTATGAATTATCCGGCGGAAAATGTGTGCTCAAAACCTGTACACCTATTACCTGTTCCGGTTATAGTTTGAGCACCCCGCCGGAAAATGCTTATTATGACACTTGTACCATTCAAAAATCCGACTGTAGTGCAGGTGACACCAAATATAAGCTCACCAGCTGCAAATCTGGCTATCATCAATCCGGCAACTCTTGTGTCCAAGATTGCGAGGTTGAAAACTGCTCCGGTTACACCTTAAGCTCTTGCCCGACCAATGGTAATTGCACATTCTGTACAACCGAAACATTTGACTGCGCAGGCGGTGTCACCAAATATAAGCTCAATAGCTGTAAATCCGGCTATGAAATGAGCGGCAACACCTGCGTTGCAAAAGAAATGACTTGTGAAGAAGCCGTCAAAGCAGCCGGTGCAACCTTGATTCGAAGTTCTGATGAACTCCCGACCACCATCTCCAAGACCTATTATCTGGCTGATTCCATAGATATTTATGATGATGTTACATTCAACGGCGGAACCATCGGTGATGCTTATCTTACCTTTGCACCTTGCCGTAATGACCCCTCGATATATGATTCAATTTATGTTGGACTTTGGGGTACCGTTACCGTAAATTCCGGAAACAGCGGAACCATAAAGCCTTATGCCCAAATTCAAACCCTGAAAATGGGTAATGGCGCAACCATGACCTTTTATCACGATGTGGATATTATGACATTGGATAAAGACCCCTATACCGGTGGTTCTATCATATCATACTGTGAACGTAATCCGGAAGACCCGAAACCGCTATGTTCACTATATATTGAACAGTTAAATATGGATTCCGGGGCATCCTACGGACAATACACAGCCTTGAGCTTTTATTACAGAGCTCAGGTTGACGGACATATCAGTAACTGGCAATGTACATCTCATGGCAATTGCCAAGATGGATGTCGAATATATATTGAAGATAGTGATGCGGCTTCGGGAAGTACTTTTCAATTCTGCCCGATTATCAAATCAAGCTCATCTTCTTGTAATAAGATTGACTACCTTATGACTGTTAATAACAGTTATATGGATGGTGTTAAAAATGGATATGCTTCTACATCAAATACAAATGTATCAATATTAACTTCATGCAGTTATAAGTAGGTCAAACCTTAATAAAAAATCCTCTCTACCGAGAGGATTTTTTATTAAAAATTTTTTTAATACTTGCTGTTGATATGAAAATAAGATATTTCCAATCCAACTCTCCTCATCATAAAACAAAACCCCGCACTTGGCGGGGCTTTGTTTTATGGCGCAGCGTTAGGGATTCGTCTTGCTTCGCTTCGGTCACTCCGATTGCTAACCTTTGGCTCGTCTCTGTCGTTCCTCTCCAAAGCCAACCAATCTGTCGCCTTCGCACAAAAAACAATTCCCCAAATTGTTTTTTGCACTCAGCCCAAGATACCCGAGGGTACCTAGGTTTCCAATCCAACTCTCCTCATCATAAAACAAAACCCCGCACTTGGCGGGGCTTTGTTTTATGGCGGAGAGATAGGGATTCGAACCCTAGGTACCCGTTACCGAGCACAATTGATTTCGAGTCAACCGCATTCGACCACTCTGCCATCTCTCCGTTTCTTTGATACTAATAAATTTTATTCTTGCTTTTGGCAAGACTTATTTTTCAATCTTTTACAAAAAACTAATCTCTTCCCTCATTTTCCAAGCCGCGGCGGCGCAATCTTTCAATTTCGGCCTCTTTTTCTTGTTCATCAATTCCCTCTTCCGCACTATGCATAATCCGTTGGCTGACCGGTCGCCAATTTTTTTCTTCTTTAAGCATTTGCTTCACCTCGGAAAATGTCTTTTGAAAAGACTGTTTTTCTTCCATCGGGGCATCTCTGCCCTCAAACATATGCTCCTTAGCATTTTCTCTGCCAAGCTCATCCACCTGCAACGGCATAATGATGATTCCCAAAACATGATTAAGCAGTTGCTCCTCAATTCTATACAACCGGTTTAACCTGACACGCACTTCTTCTTTGTTGTCATAACCAAAGACCTTAGCCGGCAACAAAGCAATCAAATCATCACACCGTTCCACCGCCAACAAACCTCGAACCAAGCACAAAACCGTTTCGTTGGTTTCTTGGCAAACATATTCAATCACATCGTTAAGTCTGATTTTTTGATATTCCTGATCCAAAAGTCTGATATCAACTCTTTTGGTTCCGTTAACAATTTTATCAAAAGAAAAGCGCATCAAATACATGGTATGTTTCATCTTAGCCGGCTCCTTCATATACCTGACAAACAGAGTACCCCCAAAAAAAATAACTTTCAAACAATTAGTGAGTCGACAATTAAAAAATATAATGTTATATGTAAAATACAGTTTTATAGAGGAATATATGAAAAAAGGCCTAGCAACATTAGTTTTTGGAGGAATAATCTTAACATCTATGCCGGCGCGTGCCGACATAGTGTTTGGTGCTGATGTTTACAAGGCTTTCATAGACACCAGTCAAGAGCTGGATTTTTACGGCGAAGATAATTATGATACCATTGCCGCCGTTCTGGGGTTTGACTTTAGCGGCGTGGGAATAGAAGGTTTCTACCAAACCGGAGATGATGTCATTAACAACAACAACCGCACATCAAAATTAAGCTCATACGGGGTTGACTTTGTGCTCCGCCTGCCAACCTCCGAATATATTGATTTTGTGGGTTCGGCCGGCTATGTCAAATATAATCTGGAAACAGATTTGAAAGAATTTGAAACCGATGGCTTGCGACTGGGTATCGGTCTGCAATTTAACTTTAATAAATACATGGCCATCCGCGCCATGTATCACTATTCTGCGCTCACTGAAGAGATTAATGATATCAAAAGCATCAATGAAATCAGTGCCGGCATCCGCATCAAATTTTAGTCAAAAACGGCATAAATTTTTTCCCAAAAGTGCACTTTTTGCGTTTTGAAAGCAAAATGCTTAAACAACACAAAGTTAAACAATGTCAAAACACTCAAAACAAGCGCTTGTGCGGCATAAGGATTCAGCAACATTTTGCCGACCAAAATCCATAACAACAGAGAGTTAAGCAAATAGCTCCAGCCCAAAATGGCCGTAGATTTGAAATATTCACGCCAATGGTTGCCCTCGGTGGCAAAAACCAAAAACTTATATCCGGCAAAAGCACTGAAAGAAGAGAGCAACCACGACAAGAAAAGACAAATCTGATAATGTTCGGCATAAACGGACAACAAAAGGGCAAACAGCAAATATTTCAAGGTCACGTTTCCCACGGCCACAGTCAGATAACGCCAGCGCTCATCAATCTCAAACCAATGGTCAAGATAAGATTTTTCTTTAACAAACCAACTTTTAATTTTCTGCAACATGATATTGCCTCCGTTTTTTCTCTAAGGAAATATAATTTTCGGGTTGCAATTTTCAAGTGACCGCAGCGAGTTTGTGTTTGAAAAAACACTTACGAGCCAGAGGAGGAAAGAAAATTCTCCGGTGGAGGATTTTCTAACGACAGGCGAAAATTTGTTAGCTTTGAGGCAAGTGGCAACGCCGCCGATAAAGCGTTACAAATTAAGTGACCGCAGCGAGTTTGTGTTTGAAAAAACACTTACGAGCCAGACAGGGATTTTAATCCCTTCACCCGGATATAAAAAAACCTCCGCTATTGGGAGGTTATAAATTGGAGCGGGTGAAGGGCTTCGAACCCTCGACACCAACCTGGCCACGGTTGCGCTCTACCCCTGAGCTACGCCCGCATCATCAGAACGAGATATTTAATACCATATAAAAAAAATATTGCAAGCATTTTTTTCAAATTTTTTTCATTTTTTTTGCAAAAGTATAATCAGACTTGCCAAGCGTCAAAAAATCTCATACCTTACAAAAAAAACAAAAGGACCAAAAAGATGCAGCTTTCCGTTTACATCATCACATTGAATGAAGAAGCCCGAATTGAGGCCACTATCAAACAAGCAAAAAAAGTGGCTGATGAAATTGTTGTCGTGGACAGCGGTTCCAAGGACAAAACCGTTGAAATTGCCAAAAATCTGGGCGCCAAAGTCATCCATCACGACTGGGAAACCTATTGCAAACAAAAATCCTTTGCCGAAAAGCAGTGTGCCAATGATTGGGTTTTGATGCTGGATGCCGATGAAGTTTTGTCGGAAGATTTGGTCAAAGAACTAAAGGCTTGGAAAAAAACCTCGCCCGAGTTTAATGCTTATAAGCTCAAAATTTGCAATATGTTCCCGACCGACAAAAAGCCGCGCCGGTTTGCCCAATCTTTCAACGTGGTGCGTTTATACAATCGCCGTTTTGCCCACATGCCGGAAGATTTGATGAATAAAGACCGCATCAAGGTTGATGAAGGACAAAAAATCGGCCGGTTCAGAAACGTCATCCATCATTTTTGCATTTTGAGCTTGGAGCAAGCCACCGCCAAATACAACATTCATAGCTCGGAACTGGTCAAAACCATGATTAAAAACCGGCGCAAAATTTCCAAATTGCGTATTTTCACCGAGTTTCCGCGCCAGTTTTTGCATTATTACTTTGGCAAAAGATATTGCCTGCTCGGCACCGAAGGCTACATTCAAGCCTTGGTTTTAGCCAACTTCCGTTTTTTGAAAATTGCCAAATATTATGAATATCTGCAAAAAGAAAAGTTTAAGAATTAATCAGTTCTTTGGCGGCCGATAAATCTTCTTCGGAAATATCCGGCATCGGCAAGGACAAATCAACATAACTTGCCGACATTGCCGCCGAAACAAAAACAAACACCACCAGCAAGCGCAAAGCCCAAATAACTTTTCGGTTGCCCGACATCATATGCCCGTCGGCAGATTTATTTTTGAACAACAATTCGCCCAGCGCCCATAAAGATGTAATCATCAGCGGCAAAAACAAAAACATAGATGCCGTCAAGGTCAAAAAAAGCTGCACCAAACCGCGTTTCCAAAAACCAGCATAAAGGTTATGCGCACCGAGAGTTCCCAAAAAGAAAGCAAGCAAAATATAAACAATTCCGCTTTTGGGATTTTTATGTTCACCCGATTCGCGCAAGCTGTGCCGAAAGAGGATTCTTTTTTGTTCTTCAAATTCGGCAGAGCTGATTTTTCCCTCTGCAAGGAGTTTTTCCAATGTTTCCAAACTGACCAAATCAGGCATAAAATTTCTCCAAATAAAAAAGCCGAAAGCATTATATCTGCTTCCGGCTTTTTAATCAAGGACGATTGTTTAGAATCCCATACCGCCGCCCATTCCTCCAGCAGCACCGGCGCCGCCGCAACCGCAAGAGCATTCTTTTTGCGGAGCTTCGGTAATCATGGCCTCGGTTGTAATCAACAAACCGGCAACTGAAGCGGCATCTTGCAAAGCGGTACGAACAACCTCGGTCGGGTCGATAATACCGGCTTTAACCAAATCGGTATATTCGCCGCTTTGAGCGTTGTAACCATAGTTGGTGTCGCTTTGTTCCAGAAGTTTTCCGGCCACAACCGCACCGTCAACACCGGCATTTTCGGCAATCTGACGGATCGGAGCTTGGGTTGCTTTGCGGATGATGTCAATACCAACCTTTTGGTCTTGGTTAGCGGGTTTCAAAGCATCGAGCGCTTTAGCGGCATACAAGAGAGCAGTACCGCCGCCGGCAACCACGCCTTCTTTAACCGCGGCACGAGTAGCGTGCAAAGCATCATCGATTCTGTCTTTGCGTTCTTTAACTTCAACCTCGGAAGCACCGCCGACACGCAAAACAGCAACACCGCCGGAGAGTTTGGCCAAACGTTCTTGCAGTTTTTCTCTGTCATATTCGGAAGAAGTTTCTTCAATTTGTTTACGGATAGATTCGGCACGAGCTTTGATTAAATCTTTGGCGCCGTCACCGTCGATGATTGTGGTTTCATCTTTGTTGATTTCCACACGTTTGGCGGTACCGAGCATATCCAAAGTCACGTTTTCAATCTTCATACCGAGCTCTTCGGAAATCACCTGACCACCGGTCAAAATGGCAATATCTTCAAGCATGGCTTTGCGTCTGTCACCAAAGCCCGGAGCTTTAACGGCACAAACTTTCAAGCCGCCGCGGATACGGTTGACAACCAAGGTTGCCAAAGCCTCACCTTCAATATCTTCAGCCACAATGAGCAAAGCACGGCCGGATTGAACCACCGCTTCCAAAACCGGAATAAGGGGTTGGAGGTTAGAAATTTTTTGGTCATAGAGCAAGATATACGGATTTTCAAATTCGCAGCTCATTTTTTCGGCATTAGTCACAAAATACGGAGAGAGGTAACCTCTGTCAAATTGCATACCTTCAACCACGTCGAGTTCGGTTTCCAAACCTTTGGCATCTTCAACCGTGATAACACCGTCATTACCGACTTTTTCCATGGCTCTGGCCAAATATTCACCGATCTCGCGTTCGCCGTTAGCAGAAATTGTACCGACCTGAGCAATTTCTTCGGAAGTTTTGATATCTTTGGAACGGCTTTTAACATCAGCCACAACGGCTTCAACCGCCATGTCGATACCGCGTTTCAAATCCATCGGGTTCATACCGGCGGCAACGGCTTTGCAGCCTTCTTTGATGATGGCTTCGGCCAAAACGGTAGCGGTTGTGGTACCGTCACCGGCTTTATCAGCGGTTTTTTGAGCCACTTCTTTGACGAGCTGAGCGCCCATATTTTCAAATTTATCGGTGAGTTCCACTTCTTTGGCAACGGAAACGCCGTCTTTGGTGATTTTCGGAGCGCCGTAAGATTTATCCAAAATAACGTTACGACCTTTAGGTCCCAAAGTAACTTTCACGGCTTTGGCCAAAGTTTCCACGCCTTTAAGCATTTTATCGCGTGCTTCGGTAGAAAATTTAATTTCCTTTGCAGGCATTGTATGTTCCTTTCACAAATCAATTATTCTGTAATGATAGCCAAAATTTCAGGCTCTTTAATAATCAAGCGGTCTTCGCCTTTAACTTTGATTTCGGTGCCGGACCATTTACCGAACAAAACTTTATCACCGACTTTAACGGTCATCGGCACGAGTTTTCCGTCAGGAGTAACCATACCGGGGCCGACAGCCTCCACAATACCTTCGCTGGGTTTTTCTTTGGCCGTATCGGGAATGATGATACCGCCGGCTGTTTTTGTATTTTCATCGAGTCTTTTAATCAAAACTCTGTCTTGTAACGGTCTAATTGCCATAATTTTTCTCCATGAGTTTCATTTTTCTGATTCAGAAGGTAGGTACTCAAAAAGCCAAAGTCAAGCAAAGGAGCAAAAAAATTTAAAAAAGTTTTTGACAAGAGAAACATGGATCTATATTTTAAGAATCTCAAAATTAAGAATTATGTATGAATTTTAACTTTATATGTTATGGAAAACAAAAAATTAATTGAAAATTTGCAAGATGACATCTTGCGTATTATCGGTTCCGTACAAATGAGCAAAGAAGCAAAAGTCCATTTTTTGAGCATTATCGGTGTCATGTTTGGCCGCGAACATCCGGATTATAAATTGTTTGAAGAGCTGACAACCGACGAGCATGTTCAAAAACAAATGCTTCGCGCCGGAGAAAACTATAAATATCGGCAACAATTTCAAGTTTTTTGCCACATTGTTCTGACGGACTTCATAAATCAGGTCAACGAAGAAAACCACACGGAAACGGAAGGCCCCAAAGAAAACATTCCCGAAAAAGATGTTCTGCTGGAACACTATTTTATGGAAATTGAAAAAGCCTCGCAACACAGCACCCGTTTGGTAGAGCTGAACAAAGAACAATTCACGGACCTCAAAAATTTGGAACACAGCATCCTGCGCCGCATATTTCCGCACCATGACGAGGGAGACCCGATGGTTGAAACCGAATTTTCGGCCGGAAACTACCGTCAATTGCTTTCGGTATGGTTTATGTATGCACAGTTTATCTTCTATCCGGAAGAGGTGCAAAAGATTTTAGAGCTTTGCAAAAACGGAACAATCCGAGTATAAAAAAAGCCTTCTGTCTTTGGGCAGAAGGCTTTTTTATGGCAGAAAGCCTCATTTTTTGGCATGATCCATCACGGTTGTAATGGCATTCATCAAGAAAGAAACCACCACCAGAAAAGCCAGCAAAATAAATGCCGTAAAATAGAGCCAAGCATCAGGAAAGACCATCATCACCGGACGCGCGATGGAAGCGGCCCAACCATCCAGCGTAAAAGCCTGCATCAACAAAAACAAGGTGGAACCGAGGGTTGAAAAATCTTTAAACACATCCCCGTACAAGCTCACGCCGATAACGGCAAAAGAATAGAAAATAATGGCTTCCACCGCCAGAAGCGACAAAAAGTTCGGCAACAACTTGATGAAGGTTTCCACCAAATTATCGAGGCTCGGAAAATGGTCCAAAAACTTAAACAGGCGAAAAACCCGAAACGTTCTCAAAACAATCAGCGAGCTGGCATAAGGCACGGAAGAAACCGCCACGATAATAAAGTCAAAAACATTCCACCCGCTTTTGAAAAAAGATTTTTTGTAAACATAAATCTTGAGGAGCATTTCCATAATGAAAATGCCCATAAACAAGCGGTCGAGCAAAAACAACCAGTGGCTGTAATAAACATCAAAAACATCCGATGCCAAAAGCCCCAGAACAAAAGCATCAACCAAAATAACCGAGATGATAAACAAATCAAAATTGTGGCTTTCTAAAAGACGCGCCAATTTGCGCTTATCTTCGACCGGTTTTTTCAAAAACTTTTCAGCCACCAATTCTTTCACTTTTTCCAACTTCATCACTTTTGTCCTTAAATTAAATTTTCTTCATTTTAGCTTAAAAGAAATAGAATGCAATAGCAATTGCGGAAATTGCCACCGACGGACCGTATGCACCGGCACGTTGACGCAAAATCAGCGATTGTATGGCAAATATAATCACTGAAAGCAAAATTGTGTAGATGAGCTTTTCCACCCCAAACCAAGCCCCGATGGCCGCCAAGAGTTTAATATCGCCGCCGCCGAACATATCTTTGTTTTTCCACACCAAGAGCAAGCTGGCCAACACCGGCATAAAATACCCGAAAGCGGCACCGATGGCACTATCGGCGGCAAAAGTCCAGTCAGCCACAAACACGGCATAAACAAACCCCGCAATCAAAAGCGGAATGGTCAAAATATCGGGCAGCAAGAGCATCCGCCAATCAATCTCGGTCATCAGAAGCAAAGACCAAATAAAGAACAAATACCAGATGATTGCCGTTCCGCCAAAACAAACAAAAGCGGCAAAAGACAACCCCGCCGTCACGATTCCCCACATCAGAGAACGCCACAAAAATTTGCTTTTAAGTTTGGCATAGCGTTCATCTTGACGTTTGGCAAAAGGAAGCCCCTTTCCGGCGCGAAAAATCTCCACCAAAGCATAAGCAAAAGTTGCCGGCATAAACTTGGCAAAACGGCGGGCAATATAAGGAATAAAACACCCGAAAACAAAACCGACTATGGCATAAAACATAAGTACACTCCTTTACGCATGATAAAGGAGTGTACCTTAAAAAGCATAAAAATTAATTAATATCAGATAGCTTTCAAAATATATTCGGAAAGTTTTTCTGAATAGAAAGACGGATCGGAGATGGCCTCACCTTCGGCAATTTTGGCTTGGTCGAGCAAAATCTTAGAAACTTCTTCCACTTTTGCCGTATCTTTGTTTTCACCCACCATTTCCGAGAGCTTGATAATCAGCGGATGATAAGGGTTGAGCTCCAGGATTCGCGTACTGGCAAAAGCCGTCGGCTGTTGATGATTGCGCATCAAACGCTCCAAATGGATGGACATTTGGCCGTTTTCCACCGTCAGGCTGACCGGCGATTTGGTGAGTTTGTCGGTTGTCACCACCTTGCCGACTTCATCTTTGAACATTGCGGTCAGCTTATCAATCAGCTTTTGCATATCACCGTCAGCCGCTTTAGGTTCGTTTCGTTCCACTTTCAAATCAATCTCGGCGCGGTTGATATGTTTGATGGCATAGCCTTTGTAATTTTGCAAAGTTTGGGTCCAAAACTCATCAATCGGGTCGGTAAGCAGCAAAACTTCAATATTTTTGGCTTTGAAGGCTTCCAACTGCGGATTGTTGCGCAAAATCTTTTCATCATCGCCGGTAATATAATAAATAACCTTTTTATCATCGGCGATTCGCGCAATATATTCATCCAAAGAAGTATATTTTTCGCTATCATATGTAGACATAAAGCGTGAAAGCGAAGCAATCTCCTCACGATTGTTAAAGTCTTCATAAATACCCTCTTTGAAAGCCATACCGAAAGCCTTCCAAAAGACCATATAGTCATCATAGTTTTCAGCGCGTTTTTTGAGCTCTTTCAAGATTCTGGAAACCGTACCATGGCGAATTTTTTCCAAAAGCACATTTTGTTGTAACATCTCACGAGAAATGTTCAACGGCAAGTCCGAAGAGTCGATAACCCCGACCACAAAGCGCAGATAAGAAGGCAAAAGCTCTTCCACCTTGTCAGAAATAAAGACCTTGTTGACATAAAGTTTCAAGC
>CALXPK010000021.1 GCA_944390265.1 uncultured Alphaproteobacteria bacterium
CTTTAATATGGCATTTTTGTCTGCAAGGTCTTTGGAACATCTTGTTGAGTTAGGCTATGAAAATAGCCGCAGCGAAACTAGATGCCTAAGCGGAAGAGGTACATGGATTTTTCGAGACGACGCTAAACTGCTCTAGTTCCCCATTATACGAATTTTTTACCTTTCGAGCTTTTTATATTTCAACCTATGCGGATTGCACGCATCATCACCGAGACGGCGGCGCTTGTCTTGCTCATAGTCTTCAAAGTTGCCTTCAAACCATTCAACATGACCGTCACCTTCATAAGCAAGAATGTGGGTAGCCAAACGGTCCAAGAACCAGCGGTCGTGCGAGGTGACCAAAACGCAACCGGGATAAGCCATAATTCCTTCTTCCAGCGAGCGCAGCGTATCCACATCCAAGTCATTGGTCGGCTCATCAAGCAGAATGACATTGGCGCCTTTTTTGAGCATTTTAGCCATGTGAACACGATTTCTTTCACCACCCGAGAGTTGACCGACTTTCTTTTGTTGGTCACCGCCTTTGAAGTTGAACTGGCCGACATAAGCACGCGACGGAATGGTCTTTTTGCCAAGTTCGAGCATATCCAAACCATCGGAAATTTCTTCCCACACGGTTTTGTTGGGATCAAGCTCATCGCGCGATTGGTCAACATAGCCCAAATCCACCGAGTCGCCAATGCGAATAGTACCGGAATCCGGCTTTTCTTGTCCGGTAATCATGCGGAACAAAGTGGTTTTGCCGGCACCGTTCGGGCCAATGATACCGACAATGGCACCCTTGGGGATTTTGAAAGAAAGATTATCAATCAAAACCTTGTCGCCATAGGCTTTGGTGATGTTTTCGGCCTCAATCACCAAATCGCCCAAACGTTCGTTCATCGGAATATTGATATAGGCTTGGGTGATTTTATCTTTGGCGGCGGCATTCAACAACTCGTCATAAGCCTTAATACGAGCTTTAGATTTGGCTTGACGTGCTTTCGGGTTTTTCTGAATCCACTCCAACTCATTGGCCAAAGTTTTTTGACGCGCGGTTTCTTCACGAGCCTCTTGCGCCAAGCGTTTTTGCTTTTGCTCCAACCAAGAAGAATAGTTGCCCTCGTAAGGGATTCCTTGACCGCGGTCAAGTTCCAAAATCCAACCGGTGACATTGTCCAAGAAATAGCGGTCGTGGGTGACCATCACCACCGTGCCTTTATATTCTTGCAAGTGTTTTTCAAGCCAAGCCACCGATTCGGCATCCAAGTGGTTGGTCGGCTCATCAAGGAGGAGCATATCCGGCTTTTGCAAGAGCAAGCGGCAAAGTGCCACGCGGCGTTTTTCACCACCTGAGAGTTTGGTCACATCGGCATCGGCCGGCGGGCAACGCAACGCATCCATTGCAATTTCAACCGTGCGTTCCAAATCCCAGCCGTTGCAGGCATCAATTTTTTCTTGCAGTTCGGCTTGTTCTTCAATGAGGGCATTCATCTCTTCATCGCTCATCGGCTCGGCAAACTTCATTGAAACTTCTTCAAAGCGTTTGAGCAAATCTCTGGTTTCACCCAAACCATCCATAATATTTTCCATCACGTTTTTGGTAGGGTCGAGTTTGGGCTCTTGTTCCAAATAGCCGACTTTAACGCCGTCTGCGGCCCAAGCCTCACCGTTAAACTCTTTATCCACGCCGGCCATAATTTTCAATAAGGTAGATTTACCGGCACCGTTCACACCCAAAACGCCGATTTTGGCACCGGGCAAAAAGGAAAGCGTAATACCTTTGAAAAGCTCTTTTCCTCCGGGGAAAACTTTGGTTAAATTTTGCATGACATAAACATATTGGTATGCGGCCATAACTTTCTCCATTTAAATATTAACTTGGGGATGAGTATATAGGTTAAAACAAATTATGCAAGCAATTAGCGACTGCGGCGCGACAAATGCCCGATGGAAGATTCGGGCGCAAAGTTGTTCACCACGGGCTGGACCGTGTTTTGCGGCGCATTTTGCACTTGCAGCGGCCGATTCGCCTGAACATTGGCTTGCGGCGCATAAAGCTGATTCTGGCTTCTGCCTTGCTGAACTTGCCCAACGCTTTGCTGATAAACCTCATTGAGGTTTTGTTGCATTTGAGAATCCACGGCATAAATTTTGGTTGCATCATACGGCGTCTTCGGGGTGATGATTTGTCCGTCCGGCATTTTTAAGGTACCGTCTTCATAAAGCGTGGTATTGAAAATGTCCTGATTATCAAACATACGCAAAATTTCACCGCAGAGATAGCCGCCGTCTTTGCGTTTGGCCAAAAAGATATCGGCTTTGGCGGCATTATAGGCATATAAGCCGTCTTGCAAGGCTTGCGGACTCGGTGCTTTGGTCAAGATAATGGCACGAGCCAACATCTCAAACTGGTCATATTTGGAAGATTGACAAGCCAAACCCTGCCCGGCCACAATACCGAGAGTTCTGGCTTCTTCCACATAGCTGACCTGAGCCCAAAGAGCTTGCGGATACAACAAAAAAGCGAACAAAAAAACATAAAAAAAGCGATGCATCATCATCCTCATCCGGCATTAAAAACAAGCGCAGTTTATAAGAAAAAAGCTATTTTTGCAAAAGATATCTCACATTTTTACCAAGAATCAAGAAAATTAGGGTTGACAAAGACATCTTTTTAGCATAAGTTGCGGTCAACTGTTTATGAAAAGGAAGAAAAATGAAAGTTTATAGCTCATTGAAAACTAAAAAAGTTCGCGATAAGAACTGCAAAATCGTTCGTCGTAAAGGTCGCGTCTATGTTATCAATAAAAAGAACCCTAAACTCAAAGCTCGTCAGGGATAATTTATTGAACAAAAGTTTAGTTAAAGATTAAAGTTCGCTGGATTTAGGCGAACTTTTTTTTATACTTGCT
The DNA here is from genome assembly GCA_944390265.1 of uncultured Alphaproteobacteria bacterium. GTDB lineage: Bacteria > Pseudomonadota > Alphaproteobacteria > RF32 > CAG-239 > CAJLXD01. The sequence goes on from CALXPK010000021.1 coordinate 2,895, forward strand.
AAAAAACGCATCCTATCCTACAATGAAAAGACGCATTCCCCAAAAAAATCGGAGGCAACATGTGGGATTGGTCGATTAAATCTGCAAACAACCAAATACCCGAGAAAAAAGAACAGGTTAACGCCTATGAAAACGGGCTTGGCCTCAATTTGTATGAACATGCCTCAGAGCACGATTTATCAACCGAGCAGATAGAGCAGAATGTGCAAAGGCTTCTGAAAATCTACAAGCTGAACCACCTAAAAATCATCAAACAGCCCTATGCTCCCAAAACCTGGGAAGAGATGCACCGCATTTTCAATGAATATCAGCGCAAGCGTTTTTCTTTTTTAAAAATGGTCGGCTATGGTGACAAGGCCGAACTGGCAAAACTGGGGTTAAGCGAGCCGGATATAGATTTATTGAAAAGAGGCATTGCACCGGAAAACTACAACACGCACCTCAAAATTCCGTTTGATTTTGGCGGCGATACCGAGTTTGAAAACTTTAGCCTCATTCGCACGCACCATACTCATTCCAACATACACCGCGTGATAGATTATCAAATTGCCAACGGCTTTTTACTCAAAGAAAAATTTATCTATCTGCCCTATTTTGAAGGGAGATTTTGTTATGATTAGGCATTTTGAGCTCATCAAAAAATTTCCCGAATGCCTCACCTTCACCCCCTGCTCGGAAAGTGAAATTTCCAAAGTCAGCGCCCTGCTCTCTGCCAGTGGGTTCAGCGCCATTCCGGCCGAATATAAAGAATTTTTGCGATTATCGGACGGCCTGTCATATAACGGGGTTGAGTTTTTCGGCATTCAAAACCACAATCGCAGCATCAAACAATACACCTTTCCCGATATTGCCGCCTCGACTTTTCATTACAAAGGTTATGCGTTTTTCAAGCACAAATTGGTTTTGGGGCGCATTTCGGAAGCCTTAATCTGTTATGATAAAATTGCCGCGGATTATACAATTGTTGACCGTGTGAGCTTAAGACCGTTAAACGGCGGCAAGAGTTTGAAAGACCTATTTAAAATTTTTATAGGAATTTTTTCTTTGACCAAAAACAACAAAAACATTGACAAAAAACCAAATTTTCAATAAAAAAAAGATAGCTTAAATCTTATTTTACCAATAATTATAAATATATAAAGTCCGCAAAGTAAAGTATGCGGCGCATATCATTATGGAAAAAGAATTTTGGAAGAAGAAAAGCCTTTCCGAACTCAGTCACGAAGAGTGGGAGGCCCTATGTGATCATTGCGGCAAATGTTGTTTGGTCAAATACAATGTTTTAGACAAAACAATATTCACCAATTTTCACTGCAAACACCTCAATCCGATGACCTGCCGCTGCAAAATTTATGACCAACGATTAAAATTGGACAACTGCATCGGCATCAGCCTGGAGATGTTATCAAAACAGCCCTATTTGTTGCCCAACACTTGTGCATACAAACTATTGTTTCAGGGCAAAGATTTGCCGGAATGGCATCCTCTGATAACAGGTACATACCAGAGTGTGATTGACAGCCAACATTCTATCCGATGCTTTGAAACAATCTCAGAAGAATGTGCTTGTTTCAGCAAAAGGATAATTTTAGACTCTATTGAGTCTGACTAAAATAAAAAAAGGCCACGACGTGCAAAGCGTCTTGGTCTTTTTTTTAACTTTGGCATAGCGCCTTCGATAAAGCGTTACAAATCAAGTGACCGCAGCGAGTTAGTGTTTGAAAAAAAAACACTTACGAGCCAGACGAACCTTGGTTCGAGCCTCATTTACTTGAAGAATATACAAAAAAAGCACCTCGTCTGAGGTGCTTATCTAAAATCTGGGGCGAACGATGAGGCTCGAACTCACGACAACCGGTACCACAAACCGGGGCTCTACCAACTGAGCTACGTTCGCCATCAGCCTTCCGAGCTAGATTTTTACAAACAAACAAAGATAAAGTCAAGCAAAAAAAACTTTAAAATTTTTCACTTCTGAATAAAAAAATTAAGAATTTGTTTTCCTTTAAAGCGTAGATTGAAGAACAAATATATTACCAAACATCTATTTTATAGGATTTCAAAGGAAATGAACTGCAGAAAGACAAACATATTTCGCACTCTGATGTGTATTTTGACCGTTCTGTTGTGGAACACCGTTCCGGCAGAGGCCTCGGTTTCTTCAATTATCATTGATGCCGAAAGCGGCGAGATTTTGTCTGAAAGCAATGCCGATGAACTGCGTTATCCTGCTTCTTTAACCAAATTGATGACGCTATACATCACCTTTGATGCGTTGGAAAAAGGCATCATCAAATGGGATGACAAATTGCCGGTATCGCGTCGTGCCGCCAATATGTCACCGTCCAAAATCGGGGTCAAAAAAGGCGAAAAAATCAAAGTCGGCGATGCCGTCATGGCCTTGATTGTCAAATCGGCCAACGATTGCGCCGTTGTTTTGGCCGAAGGACTGGGCTATTCGGAAGAAAATTTTGCCAAAACCATGACCAAAGTGGCACGCGAGCTCGGCATGGACAACACCACTTTTTTCAATGCCTCGGGTCTGCCGAACAAAAAACAAAAGACCACCGCACGTGACATGGCTTTGTTGGGCGCCGCCATTTACCACCATTTTCCGCAATATTACAAACTTTTTGCCACCAAAAAATTCACCTATCAGGGCCGCACGATATACACGCATAACCATTTGTTGAAAACATTTAAAGGAGCCGACGGCATGAAAACCGGCTTTACCAATGCCGCCGGATACAACATTGTCACTTCGGCCGAAAGAAACGGCCACCGCGTCATTGCCGTGACCATGGGACACCGCATGTTAAAACAACGTGATAAAAAAGTGGCCTCAATGATGGAAAAAGGTTTGCAAAAATTGGCCTTAAACGCCCAAACTCAAGAAAACATCATGACCGCCGATTCTCAATCTCCGTTGCAAAACACCTCTCATGAAGATATGGCGGCCAACAGTTTGTCGGCTTCCAACAGCAATGACCAGACGGCATGGGGAATTCAGGTCGGAGCTTTTTCCAATTATGCCAAAGCCAGAAACTATGCTCTGGACATAAAAAATGAGCTGATAAAAAAAGCCGATGACAAGATTATAGACGTAGAGCCTTACCAAACCGGCTCGGCCGTGGTTTACCGCTCCAAAATCATCGGTTTTGAGAAAAAAGAAGCCAAAAACATTTGCAACCGCTTGCAAAAATCGCACAAATCATGCATAGTTGTTGCCGCAAGCAAATCTGAACTCACTTTAGCCAACAGATTCTAAATGGTAAACGAAACAGAAAATAAAAAAGCCCATGTCATTGTCATCAGCAATGAAAAAGGCGGCACCGGAAAATCGACCATCTCGATGCACTTGGCCATACGGCTGATGCAAGACGGTTTTAAGGTTGCCACGTTTGATCTGGACGGACGTCAGGGCAGCTTGTCCAAATATATTGAGAACCGCCGCCGTTTTTGCGAAGGGCAAAACATCAATCTGCCGATTCCTGACCACACCCGCGTTTATCCGGAAGAAAACCCCTATTTGCACGCTCAAGCGCGCGATACTTTGGGTTCGCAGATTGTGCAAAAAACCAATTTGGTCGATGCCGTCATCATAGACACCCCCGGCACCAAAAACTATCTGTTTGAAGAGGCACATAAATATGCCGACACCGTCATCACGCCGATTTCCGATAGTTTGATAGACCTAAACGTCATTGCCGACATAGACTACAAAACCAACCGCATTTTAAAACCGGGACACTATGCCAACTTCATCTGGGATGTCAAAAAATATCTGGCCTCGCAAGGCAAACCGTATCTAAACTGGATTGTGACCGGCAACAAGCTCTCGAGTTTCAACTCCAAAAACAAAAACGCCATTTTTTCACATTTGGAAAGATTATCCAAAATATATGGCTTCCGCCTGTTTTCGGGGCTCAAAGACCGTGTCATCTATAAAGAGCTGTTTTTGGAAGGCCTGACGGTTTTAGACATGAACGATGAGGCCTTAAAAATGAAGATGACGGTTTCGCACATTGCCGCCAAAAGAGAAATCAACGCTCTGGCCGAATTCATCTCTCCCGAATAAAAAGAGCCTTTGTTTCAGTAGATAAGTTCAATGAAGGCTTGAGTTTAAGAATCGACGTGGTATTTTATAAATCATAAAAAAACCGCAAAGGGAGAATATTATGATTAAAACCATTCAAACCACGCCCTATACAGATCAAAAAATGGGCACCGGCGGCTTGCGCAAAAAGACCAAAGTCATGATGCAGCCGAACTATTTTGAAAACTTTATTCAAAGCATTTTCAACACCATCGGCAATCTGCACGGCAAAGTTTTTGTCGTCGGCGGAGACGGAAGATATTATAACGACACCGCCATCCAACAATTTATCAAAATGGCGGCGGCCAACGGCGTTGCCAAACTGATTATCGGCCAAAACGGATTCTTGTCCACACCGGCCTCCTCCAACATTTTGCTCAAAAACAAAACCGATGGCGGCTTTGTCTTCTCGGCATCGCACAACCCCGGAGGCATCAACGGCGACTTTGGCGTAAAATATGCCAACGAAACCGGCGGCCAAATCCCCACCTCCATCAGTGATAAAATTTATGAAACCTCCAAACACATCACCGAATATAAAATTTTTGAAGCCCCCGATATTGATTTAAGCAAAATCGGCACAACCAAACTCGGAGATATGCAAATTGAGATTATCGATTCGGTCAAAGACTATGTTGAGATGATGGAAAACATCTTTGACTTTGATGCCTTAAAAGCCTTGTTCAAAAAAGGCTTCACGATGAAGTTTGATGCTTTCAACGCCGTAACCGGTCCTTATGCCATTCGCATTTTTGAAGAGATTTTGGGCGCAGGTAAAGGCACGGTCATCAATAGTCAACCTCTGCCGGATTTCGGCGGCAAACACCCCGACCCCAACATGACCTATGCCACCGAGCTTTTGGCCATTATGAATTCGGACAATGCGCCCGACTTTGGTGCCGCCAATGACGGTGATGGTGACAGAAACATGATTTTGGGTAAAAAATTCTTTGTTTCGCCGAGCGATTCTCTGGCCATTTTGACCGACTATTACAGCATCATTCCGGCTTATAAAAACGGCATTTACGGTGTGGCCAAATCTTGCCCGACCTCAACCGCGGTCAGCCGCGTGGCCAAAGCTCACAATTTGGGCTATTACGAAGTTCCGACCGGCTGGAAATATTTTGTCAACCTGATGGATTCCAAACGCATCACCTTGTGCGGTGAAGAAAGTTTTGGCACCGGCTCCAACCACATCAGAGAAAAGGACGGCATCTGGGCAGTTTTGTTCTGGCTCAGCATCATTGCCAAAACCGGCATGAGCGTGGAACAAATCACCCGCGACCACTGGAAAAAATATGGCCGCAGCTACTACCTGCGTTTTGACTTTGAGGGCTTGGACACCGCCGTGGCCGATAAGCTGATGGCCGACTTGGAAGCCAAATTGCCGAGCTTGGCCGGTCAAAAGTTCGGAGCTTATGAAGTGGAAACCGCGCATCCGTTCATCTACAATGATCCGGTTGACGGCAGCTCCACCAAAAACGGTCTGATTGTCAACTTCAAAGGCGGCTCCCGTATTGTTTATCGCTTGTCCGGAACCGGAAGCAGCGGCGCCACTTTGCGTGTATATTTGGAAAACTACCAAACCCAAAAACTCAATGAAAATCCGCGTCAAATGTTGGACGAGATTCTCAAAGCGGCAATGGAAATTGCCGAAATCACCAAGAGAACCGGTAAGAAAGAGGCTGATATTGTTACGTAGTTTTGCCAAATTTCTGTTCTTTTTCGGGTATCTGCTGAGCAGCACCGATTGCTTGGCCGGATTGGCTGGTTTTACTTCGGCCAATCCGTATACCCGAGAAGAGCTCAACGCCATCCACAGCGGTTTTCCGCGCAGCATACGCAACTATCGCGATTCCATGCGGCAAAATCTGATTATGCTCAGCCGCTATGGAAAAAGCCAAAATCCGCAATTTGTCATCATGGCTCACGAAGGGCAAAAGTTGCTTGAAAACGGCCTTTGGGAATATCACCTTGATGACTACAACCAATCGCGTTTATATGGCTATTCTCAAGACCGCGATACGCTCATGCTCAACCCGATAGAAATTCAAAACAAAAAAATAAAAACCTTATTACCGCAATATCTGCAAAGCATTGATGTTGAAGTCATCAACAATTTGTTTTGTCATCCCAACCAATTTGTCGGGCCATCGGGCATGGCAATCATGTCCATTGACCAATGTTCGGCCGCAAAGGTAGACGAAGCCATCAAAACCTCGGTTCGTCAAAAAATTCCCTCTTACATTTTCGGCAACCCGCAATTTGCGTTCAAAGATGCCAAAAATCAGCTTTTGATAAATGAAAATGCGCAAAACATAGAAAAAACAAATCAGGCTCAAAACATTCTGTTTTTGTTAGACACCTCCAAATTTGACAATAAAGAAGACTATCTGAAAGAAATAGAGCGCTCCAATTTTGACATAGTGGTCATCTCGCCGTTTTTCAAAGGCAAAGCTCTGCGCAAAGAAGATGTCAACCGCCTCAAATACAAAAAGAACGGCGCCTTAAGAAAGATTATTGCCGCCATGAACATCAGCGAAACCGATTCCGGCAAATATTATTGGCAGCCGGAATGGGAAATCGGCGCTCCCTCATGGCTGAAACGCGCCTCTTTTGTCGATAAAAAAGGAATAATCGTTGAATATTGGTCGGAAGAATGGCAAAAAATAATATCAGATTATTTCAAAGGCATCGTAGAGCAAAATTTTGACGGCGCCTTCTTAACCGGCTTGGACAATTATCAATATTTTGAAAATTTAACCCCCTTAGATTAAGGACGGATACATGAACGAAGTAGAAGTATTAGACATTTCCCGAGAAGCCATTTTCACCTTGCTGAAAGTGGTATCACCGGTTTTGCTGGTTGCCTTGTTTATCGGTTTGATTATCGGCATTTTTCAAGCTCTGACCCAAATTCAGGAAATGACCTTGGCCTTTGTTCCCAAAATTATCGGCGTTTTTGCCACCATCATCATTTTGTTCCCGTTCATGCTCAATCAAATGAAAATATTGACCGATGGTCTGTTTGATAAAATTGCGAACGGCGGCTGAAAATGACCGAACTCTTAAATTTGGAACTTTACAAATTTTTGCTGATATTTTTGCGTGTCGGTTCCGCCCTCATGCTGATGCCGGGTTTCAACGCCGGCTATGTCAACACCCAGCTGCGCTTAAGCATTGCTCTGGCCTTAAGCGTTATACTGATTCCTTTTTTGAGCGATAAGTTACCGCCGATTCCGCAAGACTTTGCCTCGGTTTTGCAAATGTTGTTGTTTGAAATCACCTATGGCATATTCATCGGCATTTTCATGCAAATCATGATGGCCGCCATCAATCTGGCCGGCAACTTGGTCGGACAGGCGATTGGTTTTTCCAATGCCCAAATGTTTGATCCGGCTTTTCAGCAACAATCCATCATAGTTGACACCTTTTTGACCATTGTGGCCTTAACCGTCATTTTTGTAACCGATCTGCATCATCTGATGTTGAGCGCCCTCATCGAGAGTTATGGTCTTTTTCCGGCCGGAAGCACATTGCCGACCGGCGACATGTCCAAAACCGTGAGTCAAACCTTGGCCAAAAGTTTTTCCATCGGCTTTAAGCTGGGTTCACCTTTTGTGGCATTTGCCATTATTTTTTATGTCGGCATGGGGTTGCTTTCCCGTTTGATGCCGCAGTTAAACATTTTTTTCTTATCCATGCCGTTGCAAATATATTTAGGCGTCGGCTTACTTTTAATCACCTTACCGGTCATGATTATTTGGTTTCTCAAATATTATGAAAACGGCCTACAGCTTTTTTTGCACTAGGAGGAAGAAATGGTTGCCCCCGAAGACGATGACGAATCCTCCAAAACCGAAGAACCGACGGAACGAAAGATAGAAAAAGCGCGCGAGGAAGGTGATACCGCCATCTCGCAAGATGCCAAAAGTTTCATCATGTTTTTAGCCATGCTGGCGGTGGTTTGGCTCATCATTCCGCTGATGTTTCGCTGGTTTTATGAGTTCAGCCTCAAGTTTATAGAGCTTCCCGAAGCTCTGCCGACCGATGCCGCGCATATTCAAAGATTGTTGATAAACTCTGCCGTTGCCTTGCTCAAAATTTTGGCGATTCCCTTTGCCATATTCATCATCTTCGGCGTCACCGCAAGCATCTCGCAAACCGGTTTTATTTATGCCCCCAAAAAGCTGGAACCCAACTGGAACAAACTGAACATTTTTGCCGCCCTGCCCAACTTTATCAACATGAAAAAAGTGGTTGAGAGTTTGAAAGGGCTTCTGAAAATTTGCATCATCGCCTATGTCAGTTTGTGGGTTGTCCGGCCCTATCTGCCGCAGGTAAACTTGCTTCCGACCATGGACAGCATCGGCATATTGGAGTTCATCCACAAGATTGTGGTGTTGCTGATATTCACGGTGGTAATTGCCATTTTTGTATTAGCGGTTGCCGACTATTTATATCAGCGTTATACTTATTTGAAAAAATTGCGCATGACCAAACAAGAACTCAAAGATGAATATAAGCAGGTTGAAGGAGACCCGCTTGTCAAATCGCGCATCCGGCAAGTACGCATGGAGCGGGCGCGTCACCGCATGATGGAAAATGTGCCCAAAGCCGATGTGGTGGTTGTCAACCCGACGCACTATGCCGTAGCCATGGAATATAAGATGGAAGAGATGGATGCGCCGGTGGTTGTGGCCAAAGGTGTAGACTTTTTGGCCCTGCGCATCAGAGAAATTGCGGAAGAACACGAGATTCCGATTGTGGAGAACCCGCCGTTGGCTCGTGCCTTGTTTGCCAGTGTAGAAGTAGATCAGGCCATTCCGCCGGAACATTTTAAAGCCGTCGCAGAGGTAATCGGATATGTTATGCAGCTCAAAAACCAACAATAGACCGGACAAACAGCTCAAAAATCATCTGATATTTTTGGCCTATTCACTCGTGGCCGTATCAGTGAGTTTGATATCATTGTTTCTCTATCCGGAATATTTCATGGCCTTAGTTTTATCGACCATATTTTTCATCACGCTCTGCCTGATTTTAACCATCAAGACCCTCAACGCGGCCGAGCAAGCCATGAGTTACGGCGGTTTTGCCAACGAGATTATCAAAAACGACTTCAAGCTCAAACGCATTGAAAATTCGGACGGGGTGGCGGTTTTGCAAAACGCGCCGGCGGAAGAATTTTTTCATCAGTTTCCGGTTTTAACCTTTTTGGAGCATTATCTGACCGATGACAACAACAATAAGAATGCCTTTCAGCGCATTAAAAATGCCTGCAACAATTTGACCCCGGAAAAGACCGTTATTTCGCTGTCTTTGCATGACATGGAGAGCAAAATTTTCGGCAATGAAGAATGGTTTGAAGTCGGGGTCAAGCCGATATATTTGAAAAAGGCCGACATATTCAACGGTCCGTTTTCCATCAAAGCCATCAAAAAAGATGTTTATTTATATTGGAGCATCAAGAATGTGACGGCGGAACAAAACATGGAAAGCATTTTTCGGGAAGAAAGGCGTTCCCTGCACGACTTTTTGGACTATCTGCCGATTGGCTTATACATCTGCGACCAAAATTCGCAAATAGAATATGTCAACCATGCCTTTGCCAAATTTTTAGGACAAGCTCGAGAAGATTTGACCGGCAAAAAAATGGATGACTTCATCACCCGCAACTCGGAGATTCCCTCACATCATGCCAGATGGCACGGCACGGTTTATTTCAACACGTCGGACAACACCGCAACCGAAACGCTTCTTTTTCAAGAAAGATACCGCGGCGGCAACAACGAGATAAAATCGCGCGGGGTTGTTGTCAGCGAGATTCCGACAGACCAAAGTTTGAAAGCCGATTTAAGCTCGGCCTATGACAAAATCAGTTGGTTGTTCAACTTTGCCCCGGTCGGCATCGTTTTCATCAACAACGAGGGTTTGATACAAGATTGCAACACACAAGCCTGCGAATTTTTGCTTCAAAGCAAAGACAAAAGCGGCATCATCAACCACAGTCTGTTTCATTTTGTGCCGCAAGAAGATGAAGGCAAGTTGCAAAAAGAAATCATCAACATTCTGGGCAACAGAGACGCCAACGCCCGCATGGATGTACACATCAACGGCGGCACGGAAGAAAAAGTGGCACAGCTCTATCTTTCCCCGATGAGAAAATTTTATTCCAACGACATCAGCAACATAGACGGCGTGGTGATTTATATGATAGACGCCACCAAGCAAAAGTCTTTGGAGATTCAGTTTGCGCAAGCCCAAAAGATGCAAGCGGTGGGACAACTGGCCGGCGGTGTGGCGCACGACTTCAACAACCTATTGACCGCCATGATTGGTTTCTGCGACCTCTTATTGCAACGTCACGGTGTGGGTGACCCCTCTTTTGCCGACCTCATCCAAATCAAGCAAAACGCCAACCGTGCCGCAGGTTTGGTGCGTCAACTTTTGGCCTTTTCGCGCAAACAACCGCTCAAACCCAAGCTCATTGACGTGACCGAAAACTTCATGGAATTAAGCCACATGCTGAAGCGCATTTTGGGCGAGCAGATTGTCTTAAAATTCCATCACGGAACCGATTTAGGCTTCATTCGGGTTGATCCGGTACAATTTTCGCAAGTGATTATCAATCTGGCGGTCAATGCCAAAGATGCGATGAAAGGCAACGGCACCTTAACCATTTCCACCCATATTGAACCCTTAACCGAGCCCTATCAGTTTGGCTCAGATGTGGTTCAACCCGGCGAATTTGTGGTAATAGAGGTAACCGACACCGGTTGCGGCATTTCCAAAGAAAACCTGACGCGCATTTTTGAGCCTTTCTTCTCCACCAAGCAAAATGTGGTTGGTTCCGGCACCGGTTTGGGTTTGGCCATGGTATATGGCATTGTTCAGCAGACCAAAGGCTTCATCAAGGTAGACAGCACGGTCGGGGTTGGCACCACCTTCTCAATCTATCTGCCGCGGATTGATTCCGATGCGGAAGAAACCGAAAACGAAAACGCCGCCCAAGAAGTTGTAAAGAGCAAAGACGGCACCCCGATTCTGACTGTTCAAGAGAAGATTCAAGCCCCGATATCGATGAACGAGAAGCTGATTTTTGGTCTGAACGTATCTTCCACCATTGACCGCAAAGAAACCAATGGCAAAGAGGCAGAAAATGTGCGTATTTTGTTTGTAGAAGATGAAGATTCGGTCCGCACCTTTGCGATTCGCGCCTTAAAGAAAAAGGGCTATGACGTGATAGGCTGCAACTCGGCCGAAAATGCATTGGAACAATTGGAGCAAGACACCAACTTTGACCTGTTGATAACCGACATGGTCATGCCGGGCAAAACCGGTGCCGAGCTGGCGGCGATTGTGAAAGAAAAAATCCCCGAAATCAAAGTGATTTTGGCATCCGGCTACTCGGAAGAGATTGCCAAACGGGAGCTTTCGGAGAGTGAGAATTTTGAGTTTATGTCCAAGCCGTTCAGCTTAGGAGACTTGACGGCCAAAGTTTTTGATGTATTAAATAAAAAGAACCAATAATCGAGAAAAAAATGTCAGAAACAGCCGAACAACTCACTTTGGAATTACCGCATCGACCGGCCTTGGGGAAAGAAGATTTTCTCATCTCGCCGTGCAATGAAGAAGCCGTCCGTTTGATAGACGCTTGGCCTCGGTGGGACTTTTTTGCCGCCTGCATATATGGCAGTGAGGGTTGCGGCAAAACGCATCTGGCCAATGTTTTTTCCAATCGGGTGAGTTTGCTCACCAACTATCCGTACAAGATTCCCTGCATCAAAGCCAAACAGCTCAAGCTGGAAAGCGTGCATGAGCTTTTTCAAGAGAATATGTGTCTGGTGGTGGAAGATTTGTGTGAAGACATCAATGAAGAAGCGATGTTTCACCTTTATAATTTATACCGCAACGAAGGCGGCAACATTTTGTTCACAGCGCAAACGGCACCGGCGCGAATGCATTTCAAATTAAAAGATCTGCAATCGCGTTTAAACATTGTGCCGTCGATAGAGATAAAAGCCCCTGATGACGAGCTTTTATCGAGCTTATTGATAAAGTTATTCATGGACAGACAAATCAGTGTCAGTCCGGAAGTTGTGTCCTATTTATTGAACAACATGGAGCGCTCTTTTGCTTATGCGAGAAAGATTGTAGCCGAGATTGACCATTTATCTTTAGCGCGCAAACGTGCGGTCAGCATAGCTCTGGTCAAAGATGCCATGGCCGATTTGGCAGATGATTCGCAAGGCGAATTGTTTTAACCGATACTAAAACTAAGCTCGACAAGGATAAAAAACAAACTTTTGCCGTCAAACACGCTTTTATTGCCCACACGAGGCACTTTAGCCAGCCCCAGAAAAAGAGAGCATCGCAGAACGCAGGGCATGAAGAAAAACTTTTGCCGTCAAACACGCCGTGTTTGCGTGGTCAAGCTGACGTCAGCTTGTGCGATCGAACGCGCTGAGTTCGGCCGGCGGCGGGCAAAATTTCACAAATAGCTCCACAAGGCACATAAAAAAGGCGGAGAGCGAGGCGAGTAGTAGGCGCCGAGGGGAAAAGTACCGGAGTGTACAAAAGCGTACATGAGGAAACTTTTTTCCGAAGGCAACGCCCTAATCGCCCGCT
>CALXPK010000022.1 GCA_944390265.1 uncultured Alphaproteobacteria bacterium
GCATGGGTGGCAAAAACTCAATCACCACTTTTCCCGGATATCTGAGAAAAGAGTATTTGGCCCAGAAAAGACCGGTATTAACGGCAACCGGAACCACCGGAACATTAAGATGCTGATACAAAAAGACCAACCCCGGCTTATATTCGGTAGATTTTCCGGGCTTGGTGCGTGTTCCTTCCGGAAAAATGATAATCGGGCGGCCTTGGTCGAGGCGGTCTTTGGCATCATGCAGCAGTTTTTTTAAAGTTGCCCCGCCGGCAGCACGATCAACCGCAATCATGCCGTAAAGATGTTGCGCCCAACCAAAAAGCGGCACATAGGTCAGCTCTTTTTTCAAAATGAACACGGCTTTGGTAATATATGAGGAAAGGCAGTAAGTCTCAAGCGAAGACTGGTGCTTGGAGGCATAAATCACACCTTCCTGCCGGATATATTCTTTGCCGCGAATTTCAATCTTAATACCGCAGATTTTCAAAAAAGAGCAGCACATCGGCATCCAAAACTTGTTCCAAAAAGGCATGGTGGCCTTGCGGCTGAAAAGGCCGATAACGGTGCCGATAATGCAACCAATGGCCAGCGTGAAAAAGAAAAGAAAGTTGAAAATAAGCGAGCGAATGTAAAGCATGATGATTTATCCTTGAATATTGAACCGGCGCATCAGCCAGACATACAAAAATTTATTATATTCCGAAGCAATCAAGCAAAAGCTCCGATTCTTGGTCCACCATTCTTTGGCCACGTGGTCGGAAAAAACCGGATGCGGCACAATGTTGAGCTTAGGATTTTGGTATTGAAACTCCTGAATGCTGCGCGGCAAATGATAATTTGAGGTAACCAAGCGAATGGAGGTGATATGATTTTTGTCAAGCCAAGCCTGAGTTTGAATGGCATTTTCCACGGTATTGGTAGATTTTTTTTCCAAAGCAACATTTTTTTCGGGCATGGAAATATCTTGAGAGTCGCTGATATCTTGGAGGGAAGTATTTTTCTCCACGCCGGAGATAAAGAGTTTGTCGGCCAAACCCTGATTAAGGAGCTTGACCGCCTCGCTGATTCGGTTGCGGCCGCCGGTCAAAACCACAATGGCTTGGGTGTGCGTTTTGGTATCAACCGGATAATGATTGATGGTATAAGCAAACAAACACAGGCCGACGAGCCAAAGGCCGATAATTGAAAAGAAGGATAAGACAATCAGCTTTTTCATGGTCTACATCATCCTTTGCAAGGTTTGTTTCACGGTATAATAAGCCGTCAGCATGGCAATGACCGAGGCCATCACCGGCAGGCTGACAATGGCGAGCCAATCCAGGCCGGAGAGTTTGGCCTCACCGATAATGCCGCCTTCAATTTGGTGCGCCAGCGAAGCAATGCCGAAAATGGTGGGCACGGCAATCAAAAGGCCGATAATTCCGCCTTGAAAAGCCAACACGGCGGAGCGTTTGGCATATTGTTGCGCCACATAAGTATCTTTGGCGCCCATCAGGTGCAAAATTTCAATCGTATACTTATGCAGACCGAGACTGGTTTGAGTGGTATAGAAAATGGCACCGGACGTAATCATGACCACCAAGGCCAACACGCTCAGAGCCAAAATTTTGATGCCGTCGGCAAATTGGATGAGCTTATTGAGCCAGAGTTTGTGGTTGTCAACCGAAGCCATGGGCGTGGCCTGAGCCAATTTATAAGCCAAATCCATAAAATCGACATCGGCGCCTTTTTTGATTTTAACATCAATGATTCTCGGTACCGGCAAATCTTTGATTTCGATTCCGTCACCGAGCCAAGGTTGAATGAGTTTTTCCAGCTGTTTGTCGGTTAATGGTTGAGCTTTTTCAATATAATCCAAGTTTCTGAGCACGTCCAAAGCCTTGTTTTGGTGGGCCAAAGTTTCAGCCACGGCCTTGTCGGGATTAATATTGGTTGAAGGCATGATTTGCACGGTGAGCGAGCCCAAAATACTGTCATTCCAGTTTTGCAGCATGGCGTTGATGGACAACACGCCGGAAAGGGTGACGGCAAACAAAAACACGGCAATACTGACCATAATCTGCAAAAACAGACTGGTGCTGTCATTTTTGAGGGGCAGTTCTTCGTGGCGGGCAATGAAAACGGGTTGTTGTTTAGACATGGCGCACTCCCAAACCGGTCGGATCATTCGGGGCAAAAATTTTCAAACCATGATTTTGCAAATGCAAGCGCGGATAAGCAAAATCGGTAATGAGTTTTTCGCTGTGTGTGGCAATAACCACCGTGGTTCCGAGTTTATTAAGCTCAACAAAAAGTTTCATCAATTTAGGTGCAATATCGTTATCCACGTTGCCGGTCGGCTCATCGGCGAGCAAAAGTTCGGGGCGGTTAATCACGGCCCGAGCAATGGCCACGCGTTGTTTTTCGCCGCCGGAAAGGGTGGCCGGCGTAGCTTGGATGGAGCGGTCAAGTTCCACCCATTGCAAAAGTTCCATCACGCGTTTTCTGACCTCATGTTCATCCATGCCGCAAACGCGCAAAGGCAAGGCCACATTGTCAAAAGCGGAAAGATGGTCAATCAGGCGAAAGTCCTGAAACACAACGCCGATTTTGCGGCGCAGCATGGCCAGAGCATCACGGTTGGCAAAATTGACATTATGCCCAAAAACGCTGACACTGCCGCGGCTGGGTTTTTGAGCCAAATACATCATGCTGAGCAAAGAAGTTTTGCCGGCGCCGCTTTTTCCGGTAAGAAAGTGGAAAGAGCCTTTGCGCAAAGAAAGTTTGATATCGCTCAAAATTTCCGGTCCTTGCCCGTAGCGGATTCCCACATTTTGCATTTCGATAATTGCATTTTGTTGGTTAGTATTGTTAAGCAATTCAAAGCTCCTGACAAGAAAACAAATTTTCACCTATCATAAGATATGATAAAAAATAGGTCTATCAAAATATTTCACTTAATAAAGTGTTTTTTTTCTTTTCTAAAATAAAATTTGTGCCTATAGTGCGAAAAGAGGTGAAAATGCTAATATATTGTCCCAAATGCAAAACCGGTTATGAGATAGATGAGCGGGTTGTCCCGGAGCAAGGACGGCGTCTGCGTTGTGCCGTGTGCAAAAAAGTGTTCAAATGCATGCCGGCAGACTTGATAGACGGTTCCAAACTCCGCACGGCCGAGTTTACCGAAGAAGAAAAAAAGCATCTTGA
>CALXPK010000023.1 GCA_944390265.1 uncultured Alphaproteobacteria bacterium
CATAAAAACCTTGACTTTTTAATTTGAGTAATATACAACTTGAGTTAGATGTTGGAGTACTGGCATCTCTATTCTCTATTTCTTCAGAAATAGTAGTGATTCAAAAACTGAAAATAAAGATCTTACAAAGGGTTATGTTGCCCTTTGGGTTTTTGATAACTGCTATTTTATTGGAGAAATTATGACGATTATAGGTTTCAATTTAAGAGAATTAAAAAAAGAGAATAGATTTAAGTTTCAAGAAAAAATTTTCAAAAATGGTCTCAAAGTAGGATATAGTTATCCTGCTATTACTTTGGTGCAAACAGGTATTAGCCTATGGGATTATCAAATAATTCTTATAGGTCATACCTGTTTTATATTTAAAAACCAATCTTCAAAACTAAATCATCAAACTGGCTATATGGCAGCAAATGCCCAAACTAGCATTAACCTCAAAGGGGAATGACTATGTTTGGCAGCAAATCTTTAAGCAAAAATGAATTAAAATCAACAGAAGTTGGAGAAGATGTATTTCAACTGTTGATGTTGTTGTTAGATATTGAAGTAAGAAATCAAAGGGGAAAATAGGTATGGATGCAGTGTTATTAGCAAGAGTCTCAACAGAAATGCAAGAAGATGGGTTCTCATTGGATGCACAATTGGACAGGTTGAGAACATATTGTGCAAAGAAAGAGTTAAATATAATAAAGGAATTTACCTTTGTTGAGAGCTCTTTTCATGGTAAGAGGAAAAAGTTTTATGAGGCAATTAATTATATAAAAAAACAGAGGAAGCTGACAGCTCTGGTGGTTGATACTGTTGATAGATTACAAAGAACATTTAATGAATTTCCAATGCTTTGTGAATTGATTCAACAAGAGAAATTAATTATTCATTTTTTCAAAGAAGGGATGGTAATTGATAAAAATTGTAAAAGTTCAGTTCTTGCAATGTGGCAGTTTGGAATTGTCTCTGCAAATATGTATGCATATTCCATCAGAGATAATGTTAAAAGGTCTGAAGAGAGAATGCTGAATGAAGGGCTTCTCCCAGGTCCTGCACCCATAGGTTATTTGAATTCCAAAGAAGATGGCAAGAAAACAATTATTATTGACCCTGAGAGAGGACCTTTGGTGAAAAAACTATTTGAAGAATACTCTACAGGGTTATTTTCTATGGATGAGTTGGTGAAAAAGGCAAAACAATGGGGATTGAGAAACAAAAGGTCTGGAAATCCAATAACTAAAGCTCAATTTGCAGATATTTTACAGAACCCATTCTATTATGGTGTTATGTATTACAATAAAAACTATTATCCTCACAGTTATGAAAAATTGATTTCCCAAGACTTGTTTGATAAATGCACAGAAGTTAGAACTGGAAGATTTAAAAGAACAGCCAAAAGAACTAAACAACCATTCTTGCTGTCAGGATTAGTCAGATGCAAGCACTGTGGATGTCTCCTTTCTCCATACATGAAAAAAGGGAAGTATGTATATATGAGACATACTTCTCCTGATGGGTGTCAGCACACCTCAAATGTTGGAGAAAACCTAATAGTGAGAGAAGTGCAGAATCAGTTGCAGTCTATTCAATTTTCTGATGAGCAGAAGCAAGATTTGCAAAAAAAGTTAAAAACAGCTTATGAGAAAAAGTATGGAAACAACAAATATCAACTTGAGAAGTCCCAAACTGAACTTGAGGATTTAAAAGAAAATCAAGCAAAACTCTTGGATTTATTGATTGCAGGAACTATCACTGATGGAGTGTATAAAGAAAAAAATAATCAATTTGAGCAAAAGAAAGCTCAATTGGAGAACTCTATTAGAGAAATGGCTGAGCCTGATGATTCTCTGGATAAGGCTATTGATAATGTATTGAATTTCAGTCAAAATTCTTTTGAAATTTTTAAAAGTTCTCAAATTGAGGAAAAAAGAAGGATTTTAAATTTTGTGTTTGAGAACTTTTTTATGGATGGAAAAAATGTAGAAATTTCAATGCATAAACACTTCAAGCTCCTATCAAAAATAGGAGCTTGTCAAGATTGGTGCCCTGAAGAAGACTCGAACTTCCACGAGAAAACTCTCATAAGTACCTGAAACTTACGCGTCTACCAATTCCGCCATCAGGGCATTTGCTTGTTTATTGCGTGATGTGTATGTAGCCATAGGCGTTCAATAACAAAACCGTTCCTAATATCACTCGATATATTACAAATGGTAAAAAGGTTGACTTCTTGAGCCACCACATGACAACATATATCGCAACAATCGAAAATATAAACGAATATAAAATTCCGTCAATAGCAAAAATGATTTCTTTTAAATTATTTTGCAGAAACAGCTCATGTCCGACTAATATTCCCGCGCCTAATATGGTTGGAATGGACAATAACATTGAAAATTTTGCCGCTTCCCTTCTTTCCATGCCCAAAAATCTGGCCATGGTGACAGTCACTCCGGAACGGCTTGTCCCCGGAATCAGCGCCAAACATTGCGCCAGCCCGATTAATAAAGCATCTAATATGCTTAAATGTTCCACTTTTCTCACGGTTAAACCGATTTTGTCGGCAATGTAGAGTAATAGGCCATAGCCCAATATCGTCCAGCCTATCAGCTTGGAGCTGCGCATCCACTCCACCCCTTCGCTTCGTAAAAATAAACCAAATATCATCGCCGGAATGGATGCAATGATAATCAGCCAAAATACGCGGTTGCCATAGTCTTTGAAATTGGGCAAAAACCATGATTTTATCAGCCCTTTGAACATGAGCCAAAGTTCTTCCGAAAAATATATCATCACGGCTAAAATTGAGCCGATGTGCATGGCAACATCCAAGGCTTGGCCTTGGTCGGGAAAAGACGTGAAGACCGAAAACAAAATCAAGTGCCCGGAGGAACTCACCGGCAAAAACTCCGTGATACCCTGTAATAAGGATAGTAAAACAATTTGTAAGGTGCTTAACATTTATACTCTTTCCTGTTTGATGCCAACCGCACTGCAGATGCGCTTCTTTAACGCCAGAGGCGATATCGGTTTGACCAAATATTCCTGTATGCCCAGCCCTTTGGCGGTTAAAACCGTGGGTTCTTTGGTGTCTACCGTAACCATAATCAGTGGAATGTTCTTGTTACTGCCGTATTGCCCGTTTTTCAGCTCTTTGGCAAAGTCTAAACCGGCTTTTTCGGGAATCTGTTGGTCAAGCAAAATAAAGTCTATTTTATATTCATTCAGCATATCTATGGCTTCTTGAATGTTGGCTGCTTCTTTAATCTGTTTGACGCCGATTTGGTATAATGCCGTTTTGGCAAAGGTGCGCGAAAATTTGTCATCATCCACAATCAAACAGGTTAAGGTTTCAAAACTCAAATTATGATGCAATATCTCACTCATGTTGGTTCTCTCTTTAATTCAAAATTACGCAGGCAGAATTTTCTTTTCCTAAATCCAGTAAACTATGCGGAATGAAACGCGTGTTTCTCAGCGAGGCACCCCAATGCAGGTGCGGGCCGGTAACGCGTCCGGTTTTGCCTACCTCGCCGATGATGTCTCCTTTTTTGACAAATTGTTTTTCTTTGACATCTATTTTGTTCATATGCGCATAAATCGTCTGCAAACCGTGTCCGTGGTCAATCACCACGACATTGCCGGAATAAAACGTGTCAGGTGCGGTTAAGGTGACAATGCCGTCGCCGGCGGCTTTAATCGGCGTGCCAATGGGTGCTGCAATGTCGGTGCCGGCATGCGGGTTCATCTTGTGGCCGTTCATAATCCTTTGGCCTCCGAAATGACCGCTGATTCTGCCCTGAACCGGCTCAACAAAACCGTTTTTCCAATAAGTTTCCAGCCTATCGCCCTTCAAAGCGCCGCGCACCAGCGTTCTCTCGCGGTTGATTTCCGCTTGGTCTTCTTGAGACGGGGTGACTTTTCTCGGCGGTAGGCCTTTAATGTTTTGGATGTCCCATTGGCTTTTGGCAATGTTTAAATCATAGCTATAAACCTGACCGTCTTTGGCGGTGACTTCCAACGTGGTTTGCGGCTTTTGTTCTCTGGTCAAAGCAAAAATAAAATCGCCGTTTTTATCCACCTGATGGTTGGCGCCGTTAATTCTGATTTTTTGCAAATTTTCTCCGTGGCCTTTGATGATTTTACCTTGTGCCAGTTCACCGCAAAGTGTGATTTCCGGTTTTTCATCGGCACTCCACGCGGCCGAACTCATCAGCATCAAACTACATATCAAACAAGTCAATTTGCAATTTTTCATTCTTTATCTTTACCTTTTTTTCTTTATTTGCTTCGGTTTTGTGCGGTGCCGGATATGTCGTGATGTTGCCGTCAATTAATTTGATATCCAAACTTTGGGCGGCTTGGGCTTGCTCGATGGTATATATGGTTTGCATATCTTGGTTGCGTACCCAAGCAAAACCGCGCTTTAAAACCGAATCTATTGAAACTGAATCTAATCTAAGCGATAAATTCTTTAAATTTTCTTGATTTTTTTCAAAAATATTTTTGATGTAATAAGGTTTTAAGGCGCAACGCTCCAGCATGGCTTGTTTGCCGTTTAATAAATTTTTGAAGGCAATTTGCAATCTTTCAATCCTATCATCAAAGCGCTGGGTGATTTCGGCCAAAATCTGCGATAAGTTCGGAATGCCGCGGCGTAAGGCCTCCAGCTGATTATTCCGCTCGGCAAAATAACGCAAAATGCCGTTGCTCATGCGGCTTTGGAGCGTGTTGATTTGCATTTGCAATTCGGACTTGACCGGAACGGCAAACTCAGCAGCGCCGGTCGGGGTGGGGGCGCGTTTGTCTGCAACATAGTCAATTAACATGGTGTCGGTTTCATGTCCGACGGCGGAGATAATCGGAATTTCCGAATCATATACGGCACGAATCACACATTCTTCATTAAATGGCCAGAGGTCTTCCAAACTGCCGCCGCCGCGGGCCACAATCAGAACATCGGGCCTTGGAATGCCCCCTTGCGGAAATTGGTTGAAGCCCCTAATGGCGGCGGCAACTTTTTCGGCGGCGCCTTCGCCTTGCACCGGTGTCGGCCACAGCAAAATCGGGGTTGGAAAACGATCTCGTACGCGGTGAATGATATCTCTGATGACGGCACCGCTGGCCGAGGTCACCACGCCGATGGTTTGCGGCAAAAACGGAATGGGCTTTTTGTGGCTCAAATCAAACAGGCCTTCGGCGGCAAATTTTTTCTTGCGTTCTTCCAAGAGTTTGAGCAAGGCGCCGGTGCCGGCAATCTCCATTTGCTCAATAACCAGTTGGTAAGATGACTTGCCGGCAAAAGTGGTGATTTTGCCGGTGGCAATCACTTCCAATCCGTCTTCGGGTTTGAAGGAAAGGTGCATAGCCACGCCTTTCCAGATGACGGCGGACAAAACCGCGTTTTCATCTTTTAAGGATAAATACCAATGGCCGGAATCTGCCCTCTTGCCGCCAAAAATTTCACCACGGATGCGCACATGATTGAACTTGGCTTCAACAAAGCGTTTAATCTCTGCGGAAATTTCGCTGACGGTGAATTCTTTGTCTTGCTCCGCTTCCGGTTTTGGGGCGGCAACAGGTGCGGGTTTTGGTGCCGGACGCTGCATAAAATCGAGTAAATCTTCCATTATCTTATCCTTAAAAACTTGAGGCTCATTATAAAAGTGAATATCGCTTTTGTTAAGGACAGATTTGCTCGATGTGAAAAAAAAGCCTGTTCTTTTTACGGAACAGGCTTTTGCTTTTTTTATCGGCAGAGGTTTTGAGCTTCCATGTTTTGTAACATATCACTTTCTTCTATGTTCAAAAGCTCGGCAATTTTGTTTAACGGAATGCGGCAGGTTTTTTTATATTCTGTGGTTTCGCCATTGAAAATCAGCGTGTTATGAAAAGTTAAAACACATTCAGTACCAACCTTTTCCGAGCTCATTTGGTTGCTGATGGTGATGTTGTCCGAAGTGGTGCTTTGCGAAGCGCCCTGATGATAGGCGGTGACACCCAGACAGTTCATAAGCTCATCTTTCAGCCCAAGGGTGATGAACTGCGGGGTGTATTGACTGATAGATTTGTCGCCGCTTAAGGCTTTGATGTCTTCCATGGTCTTTATGGAAGAAAGTTTGTCGAGCGGGATATATAAATCAAAATCGGCATATTTGACATGGCAGCCTTTTTTTTCAATGCCGATAATTTCGGCTTTTTCGGTGATGAAGAAAATTTGTTTTTCTTCGCTGGCCGGTTGACATTGCTTTAAGGAAGTTTGAAAAGCCTCGGATAAAGTTTGCAAAGTTTCTTGTGCCTGAACGGTCGAAATAAAAAATGTTGATAACACACTGAATAAAACCAACTTTTTCATGTTTTTCTCCTTTATTTTAAGCCGATTAAACTCAAAGCAAAGTCATGCGCGTTAAATTCATCCAAATCATCAATGCCTTCACCAATGCCGATGAAGTGAATCGGGGTGGGGTTCTCCTCGGCAATGGCGACCAAAATGCCGCCTTTGGAGCTGCCATCGAGTTTGGTGATGACCAGTCCGTTGACATCGACCATTTCTTTAAATGTTTTAACCTGCGACAAAGCATTTTGTCCGGTGGTGGCGTCTAAGGTCAGCAAGGTGGAATGCGGCGCATCGGGAATTTGTTTTTTGATGACGCGGACAATTTTTTTCAGTTCTTCCATCAAATTGAGTTTGTTTTGCAAACGGCCGGCGGTGTCAATGAAAACAATATCATCGCCTTGTTTTTGTGCTTCCTTCAAACCGTCAAAGCAAAGCCCTGCGGCATCGCACTCGGGCTTGCCGGTGAAAACGCGGATTTGGTTTCTTTCTCCCCAAACTTGCAGTTGTTCCACGGCGGCGGCGCGGAAGGTGTCGCCGGCTATCAGTGAAACTTTCAAGCCTTGGGCTTTATATTTGGCGGCCAGCTTGCCAATGGTGGTGGTTTTGCCGGCGCCGTTGACCCCAACCATCAAAATGACATAAGGTTTGTGCTCTTTATTGATAGTCAGTGGGGCTTGGCAAGGGGCTAATATCTGCTCCATATCTAAAGCCAGTTCTTGTTTGATTTCTTGCTCATCGGCATCTTTATCCAACTTGCGTTTGGCAAAGTTTTGCAAAATTTTGGTTGCGGCTTTGATGCCGATGTCAGAGGTTATCAGCAATTCTTCCAGCTCCTCCAAAGTTTGGTTATCAACTTTTTTCTTGGTGAAAATATCACTGATGCCGCCCGAGATTTTGTCAGAGGTTTTCTTTAAGCCAAAGCCCAGCTTTTGCAGAAAATTAGTCATCGATACATTCTCCTTCCAGGCGCAATCTTTTGGCGCGTTCTCTTCTTTCATGCACGGGAACTTGAGGCATGGCGGCGGCCGGGGTGCCGGAACGCTCCGAATAAGGAAAGACGTGCAATTTGTTGATGCCGGCTTCTCTTACCAGTTTGACGGTATTTTCAAACTGCTCTTCGGTTTCGGTCGGAAAACCGCAGATGAAGTCTGCACCAAAAGTGGCTTCGGGTCGAACGGCGCGAATCTTACGGCACAAATTTATCACATCTTCTCTTGAATGTCTGCGGCGCATACGCTTTAAGACCATATTGTCGCCGGATTGAATCGATAGATGAAAATGTGGGTAAATTCTTTTATCAATTCCTACCAAAGCAATAAATTCGTCATCCAAGGCGGCGGGGTCCAATGAACCAAATTGCAAACTCGGCAATTCGGGAATCTGCTGCAAAATATGTTTAACCAAGCCGGAAAAAGAGGGTTGATAAGAGCAAGCATCCACACCGGTTAAGCAAATTTCCTTAAAACCTTGTTCCAGCAACTTGCGAATCTGTTTGATGATGTCTTCTTCTTTGACCGAGCGGTTGTTGCCTCTGGCATAAGGTATGATGCAATAAGTGCAGCGGTGGTTGCAGCCTTGCTGGATTTGTACAAAGGCTTTGTGGCGGCCCTCGAAGCCGGTGATGATGTATTTGTCATAAGAATCGTAATTGAAAATGTCACTGACGACTTCTTTTTCTTTCGAATCGATATAGTTTTCAATTTCGGCTTTTTCTTTGTTGCCCAAAACCAAATCTACCTCGGGCATGGCGGCAAATTTTTGCGGGGCGACTTGTGCGGCGCAGCCGGTGACCACGATTTTGGCCTCCGGATGCTCTTTGCGCAATTTGCGAATCGTCTGGCGGCACTGGCGTTCGGCTTCTCCGGTGACGGCGCAAGTGTTGACAATTATCACATTGTCCAAATTGCCCAATTTTTCTTTCAAAACTTCCGACTCATAGCTGTTTATTCGGCAGCCTAAGGTGACAACTTCTACCACAAAAAATTCCTCTCAACTTAATAAAAAAATTCCTCTTCTTTTGCTTTTATAATAAAAGAAGAGGAATTGCAATTGTTTCGTATCAGCTCTTATTTAATCATATCTTTGCTGATGAGATCCAAGGCTTGGTCAGAATATTGTTTCATCACTTTAGCGCTTTCACGCAAGGCTTTGGCTTCTTCTTCGTTCAAATGCGGTTTGATTACTTGGTGAACGCCGCGTTTGCCGATGACGGTCGGCAAAGACAAGCAAACGCCTTTGACGCCTTCCACATCGTCATGATGCGAAGATACGGTCAAAATGGCATATTCATTGTTGCTGATGGCTTGGCAGATACGGGTTAAGGCACCGGCAATGCCATAGAAAGTGGCGCCTTTGCCGTCAATGATTTTGTAGGCAGAATTGCGAACGCCATCATCAATCTCGGCTTTGACGGCCGGGGTCAAAGGTTTACCAATCATACGAGCCAAATCTTCAATATGGACCGAACCGGCATCGCCTGCAGACCAAACCAAAACTTCGCTATCGCCGTGTT
This sequence comes from uncultured Alphaproteobacteria bacterium, assembly GCA_944390265.1. Classification (GTDB taxonomy): domain Bacteria; phylum Pseudomonadota; class Alphaproteobacteria; order RF32; family CAG-239; genus CAJLXD01. The sequence goes on from CALXPK010000023.1 coordinate 8,838, forward strand.
CACCCAAAACATAAGCGTGGATGGATTGCGGAGAAACGCCCAAATGGAATCCAAGCAAAGTTCTGAAGCGTGACGTGTCCAAAACCGTGCCGGAACCGATAACGCGTTCTTTGGGGAATCCGGAAAGTTTGATGGCAACTTCGGTCATAATATCTGCCGGATTGGCGGTGATAATCAAGGTTGTGTCCGGTGCATATTTGGCAATTTGCGGAATGATGCTTTCAAAAATTTTGACATTGCGGCCGAGCAAATCAATGCGGGTTTCACCGGGTTTTTGGTTGGCTCCGGCGGTGACGATGACAATTTCGGCACCTTTCAAATCTTCATAAGTTCCGGCTTTGATTTTGTTGGCATAAGCAAACGGAGCCGCATGGGCAATGTCCATGGCTTCGGCATGCGCTTTTTTCTCGTTGGCATCAATCAAAACAACTTTACGCGCTACACCTTTCATAATCAAAGCAAATGCGGTGGCACTGCCGACAGAACCGGCACCGATAATTCCTACTTTCATTTTTCCTCCTTAGGGGTTTGGTTATAACCCAATAACAGTTATCTTTTTTATCTCAATACAATATATAGGAATTTATTTTTCAAAAACAACAAAAAAGGCAACTTTTTTAAGTTGCCTTTTTGTAACTTTTTTTTGCGAATTATTACTCGGGAAGAACGGTTTCTTCTTCACCCATGGTCGAATCGGAAGTTTCTACCACATCGACGGCACCGTCATCTTCCGGTTCATCACCGACGATGATGTCTTCGGCAGTTTCCTGAACTTCAACAACATCGCTGTCCTCAGCCGGAGCAGAGGCTTCTTGCGGTTGAGCATTTTCAGCGGCAGGAGCGGCTTCAACAACGGCGGCTTCTTCGGCAACACCGGCGGCAATAGGGGCAACGGCAGCTTCTTCAGCAACGGTTTCTGTTTGAACGGCCGGTTGATTTGTCTCGGCAACGGCGGCCGTGTCGGTTTTGACAAAATGGGCAATCAAAAGCAAAATGGCAATTACCAAAATGATGTAGGCTAATTTTTTCATTGTTTTTTCCTTATATGCTAAAACTATAAATGGTTTCTGTATTTATTCATATATTATCAATATGAGATAGTCAACCATATATCTTTTGTTTGCAGGTGCTTTTTTATTTATTTTATCCACTTGATATCCTTGGCCGTGAGAGTTGAAAAATAAGGATTTATCAAAAACTTGATGTGCTTTGAAACATAAAAAACAAAAATAATGCTTGTCAAATTATATATTTTTGTGCTATCTACCAAATCACAGGTCGTTGGCCTGAATAATTTGTTTTTAATTTTATGAGGTTTTATCATATGACTGATGTAGCAAACCGCGTTAAAAAAATCGTTGCTGAACACTTGGGTGTTGAAGAAGCTAAGGTTACCGATACCGCCAGCTTCATTGACGATTTGGGCGCTGATAGCTTGGATACTGTTGAATTGGTTATGGCTTTTGAAGAAGAATTCGGTTGCGAAATTCCGGATGAAGCTGCTGAAAAAATTCTCACAGTTAAAGATGCTATTGACTATCTTTCTAAAAATGCTTAAGCCTTATTTTAGCATTTGAATAATGATGAAACTCGCTTGACTAAGCGAGTTTTTTCATATACAAACTTTACAAATGCCGTTTGATTTTTCGGCTGTTTGAAGAAATTTTTTATGAGGTAATTAGATGAGAAGAGTTGTTGTGACCGGTTTGGGAATTGTTTCTCCTTTGGGCAGAGGCGTTGAACATAACTGGAAATCTATTTTGGAAGGAAAATCCGGTATTCGTAAAATCGAGAATATTGATTTGAAAGATATTCCGGTTCATATCGCCGGTCAGGTTCCGACCGGAAAAGGTGAACATGAGTTCGACCCCGATACCGTGATGGCTCCCAAAGACCAAAAGAAAAATGACAGATTTATTCTTTACGGTATGGCTGCCGGCGGTGATGCTCTTGAAGATGCCGGTTGGAATCCGGAAACTGCCTCTGAAGAAGAAAAATATCGCTTCGGTGTGATGATGGGCTCGGGAATCGGCGGTCTTGACGTGATTTATGAAAACTCCATCTCTTTTCATGAAAACGGTATGAAAAGAATCTCTCCGTTCTTTATCCCTTCTTGCTTGATTAACTTGGTTTCAGGCAATTTGTCCATCAAATATCAGCTCAAAGGTCCGAACCATGCTTGTGTTACCGCTTGCTCAACCGGTACTCATGCCATTGGCGATGCCGCAAATATTATTGCCAGAGGTGATGCCGATATGATGCTGGCCGGTGGTGCCGAATCTGCCGTTAACGTGTTGGGACTTTCCGGTTTTGCCAGAATGAAAGCCGTTACATCTTCTTTCAATGATGCTCCCGAAAAGGCTTCTCGTCCTTGGGATCAAGACCGTAGCGGTTTTGTTATGGGTGAAGGTTCCGGTGCCGTTGTTTTGGAAGAGTTGGAACATGCCAAAGCTCGCGGTGCCAAAATTTATGCCGAGGTGGTCGGTTACGGTATGAGCGGTGATGCTTATCATATTACGGCTCCTTCCGGCGACGGTGCTTATCGTGCCATGAAAATGGCCGCTGACCATGCCAAAGAACATGGTGTTGAATTAAAAGACATCAATTATATCAATGCCCACGGCACATCGACGCCTGCCGGCGATGTGGGTGAGGCTTTGGCGGTTAAACGTCTGTTTGGTGAT
>CALXPK010000024.1 GCA_944390265.1 uncultured Alphaproteobacteria bacterium
CTTATATCAGAGGAGGGATGATGAATAATATTCAACAACAAATGCCGCAAATTGTTTTGCTCTGCGGGTTTTTAGGCTTTGGCAAAACAACTTATGCTTTAAAATTGGCTTTGGAAATGCCTGCCAAACTCTTTACCCATGATGAGATTATGAAAGAGCGTTTTGGGCGCAACCCCGATGATTTTGCCGCCAAATATAAAATTGTCGATGATTATATCCTCACGCAGACCAAACAAGCCGTGCAACAGGGACAAAACGTGATTTTGGATTATGGCTTTTGGAGCAAAGCCAAGCGCCAAGAATATTATCAATGGGCCAAAAGCCTCACGCCAAATGTTGTTTTTCATGTTTTGGAATGTGATATGGCACTTGCCAAAAAGCGTGTCCTCAACCGCACGCAAACCGATGATAACGCGCTTTATATTGATGAAAATTGCTTTGACACCTTACTTACCCAATTTGAGCCGTTTGAGACAAAAGAAGGCTATCCGTTTGTGCTAATTCATTAATTTTGTTGCAAAAATAAGGATTCGAATTTGATTTTTTGTAAAAGTCAAGGGTGTTTTTTCGCAAAAAGTTAAATTTTTTGTCTATGAAGCGGCTGAAAAATATGATATATTAATAACTGTGATATTAAGTTTATGTTTTATTATTTTCAATTCCGTTTCCATGATTTTTAACATTGTTAAATTTTATGCGTTATATGGTTTTGTTTTTAATATTCATAAACTTTAGAATGTATATATTTAACAAAAAAATAAAAAAAATTATGGGAACAATGAACAAAAATGAAATGAGAGTGTTTGTAGAAGGTTTAATTGCTAATGGTGCAGTTGTAAAAACATATGCTAAATTTGCCCGTGTTCAGGCTCGTGAGGCTCAAGAAGGCGAAGTGATTGAAACAATCCTTGCTGACGGTCATAAAGAGACTAGCAATAAGGCAAATGCCGGTGATTGGATTGTTACTAACCCAGGCGGAGAAAGTTATATTGTTCCTGGAAACAAATTCGGGAAGAAATATGAACCTGCTCCTGAGCTTGGCGAAGGTTGGTACAAACCGACAGGTGGCGTTGCGAAGTTCTTACAGGTAACGGAAGATATTTCTTTTATCTGTTCTTGGGGTGAAGCCCAGAACATGCGCGCAGGAAGCTTCATTAATGTCACATCTCTTGATGATATCTACGGAATTGCCGAACAGGAATTCCATGATACCTACAAGGAATGTGATGCCGAAGGAAACTTCTGCTAATCATCTCTTTTCTAAAACTATTGAACTCTCCCCTAAAAAGGAGAGTTCTTTTTATTTTAAATGCAAGTTTGCAGAAAATCTAAAATTTGTTGTAGGGTTTGTTCGGGGGTTTGGGTGGAATTATCAATAATCAAATCAGCAAAGGCGGGATTGTGATAACCTTGCCAATACATTTCTTTAATTCTGTTTTTTTCGCTTTCTTCCAGCTCTCTTTTGCCACGGTTTTGCAGGCAAACTTCTAATTTTGGGGCTAAGGTGATGTTGATGAATTTGGTATTATCATCCTCCCATTGTTTCCACTCGGCATAGGTTTTGACTGTTATCGGATAGGCAAAAATGATGTTTTGATATTGTTGTTTGTTTTTTTCTTGGGTGATATTTTGCTTTAGACGATTTTTTCTTTCTTGCCAGCCTTCTTGGCGAGATAGGCCAAGTTTTTCTTGCTCCTTATCAGAAAGTAGATCATCCACTTCAATAAAAAGGGCTTGGGGCAGAGCTTTGACCAAAAGTTTGGATATGGTGCTTTTGCCGGAATTTATCGGGCCGTTGATATTGATAATGCGCATAAAACTTCTCCTTTATGCCATTATAAAAAATTTTTGATAAGTGTAAATGACAAAAAAAATCCTTAGTCGGTGAAGACTAAGGATTTTATGTTTTTTTTAGGAGAAGGATTATTCTTCATTCAACATTTCAGAAATCCATTCTCCTTGTTCCATCATCTCAAGCAGTTTTTCTGCATTTTCAATAATGGAACGGTTTTCATTAATTCTTTTGTTTGCCCGTTCAATGCGGCCTTGCAGAGCCTTGGTGCGGGCTTCGGTTTCTTCAACCAGAAGTTCATCATCCAGCAGAGCCTCTTCGGCGTCGGTCAGGATTGATTCGATATCGTTGGTTGTTACCTGCATTGTGGCCAATGCTCTAAAATTGCCCTCGATGAGGGCTTTTTTTACTTTACACATAATTAAAAATTTTTTTAGTTTGACATTAGCAACCACGCCGGCTAAAGAAGTCCCCTTAAAAAAATAAGAGCTACGCTTTAGTTTTCCCATAGTAATTGCCATAATTATTTTTTTGATAGACTCTTTATATCACATTTTATGGACTTAAACAACAGTTTTTTGTCTAAAAAATAAAAAAGCCTCTTAAAAAAAGAGGCTTTTTTATAAAAATCAATGGCTTGTCTTATAAATCGGCAATCACGCTCATTGAGATGATTTCATCCGGATTGCTGACTGCACCGTTGGGGCCGATGCCTTTTTTAATCATATCGACAAATTCCATGCCTGAAGTGACTTCACCCCAAACCGTGTATTGGCCGTTGAGCCAATCGCAATCATCAAAGCAGATGAAAAATTGGCTATCGGCCGAATCGGGAAACATTGAACGCGCCATGGAAACCGTACCGCGTTTGTGCGGCATTTTGTTGAACTCGGCTTTGAGCTTTTGACCGCTACCGCCGGTGCCGTTACCCAACGGACAACCGGTTTGCGCCATAAAGCCGTCAATCACGCGGTGAAACTTCAAGCCATTGTAAAAGCCTTGTCTGACCAGCTCTTTGATTCTTTTGACATGGTTAGGCGCCACATCGGGGAACATCTCAATGACCACATCACCGTCTTTCAATTTGAGCAGTAAAGCGTTTTCCGGGTCTTTGACCTGATAAGAATGTTTAATCTTTTTGGCGCGGGTTTTGCTTATCCCTAATTTTTTGGTTTCTTCTTTCGGCAAACTCTTGGTTTTGGTTTTGGCCAATTTTTGAGTTTTGCCGCCTTTGATTAATTTTTGTTCTTCTGTCATCTTTCTTGTCCTTTGTTTTATATTATCTATCTCATATATAGGTATGAACTTGGAGCTTTGCCACTATTTCTTACCAAAATTTAAAACAAAATCGACACGTTCTTCCGGCGTCAGGTCTTTGGGATAATAATGCTCAATGCGCTTCAACACGCCCTCAATGCCCAATCCGTTGGCAATTTGAATGGCCAAGCCGGGGCGGGCGTTTAACTCGAGCATCATCGGACCTTTTTTTGCATCAAGCACAATATCGGCACCCAAATAGCCAAGGCCGGTCATCTCATAGGCTTTGGCGCCAATCAGCAAATGTTCGCGCCAATAGGGGACGGCAATTTCACTTAATTTGGCATTAGTATCCGGATGAAGCTCAATCGGCAGATTGTTCATCACCGCTTTCAATGCCGTGCCTTTGGTGATGTCTAAGCCCACGCCGACAGCACCTTGGTGCAAATTGGCTCTGCCGCCCGAGGCTTTGGTGGCAAGCCTCATCATCGCCATGGCCGGATAGCCCTTATAAACAATAATCCTAACATCGGGAATGCCTTGAAAGCTATAATCTTTGAAGATATTGCTGAAATGCACCAGCTCTTCCAACACGGCAACGTCATATTGTCCGCCCAAGCTGTACAAACCGCTCAAAATGTTGGAAATGTGTTTATAAACATCATGAAAGGTCATGGTTTCGCCGGAGGCTTTAACAAAGCAGTCTGCGCTAAAAGATTTGATGACCAAAACACCTTTGCCGCCGGAGCCATGCGCCGGCTTTATTACAAAGTCTTTATTCTCACCAATGATTTTGAGCAAGTCTTTAACCTCATACTGGTGCTCAATTACGCCGATTAAGTGCGGGGTGGTGATGCCGTATTTTTGGGCCAGAGTTTTGGTTTGAACTTTGTCATCTACCAGCGGATACAACCTTCTGTCATTATATTTGCTGATGAACTTAAAATTGCGGCGGTTCATGCCCAAAACACCGGCTTTTCTCAAGCTCGACGGGCTGGCAAAGGAAGCAAAAAAGTTTTTGAAAAACATCTTATTTCCTTTCGGCAATCGGCGAAAATCTTCTCAACTCGGTTAAGCGGTAGCCGGTATATGTTCCAAGCAACATCACCACAAACAAGATGACCAAGTTTAGTTCGTTAAAGGCATACATAACGTGTCTTATCACCTCGTTATTGATGACAAAATAGGTGATTAAGGCCGCAATCAAGCTGTTGATGAGCTCTTTGCAGGCGTTGGCGGCACCGTCTTCTTCCCAAGTGATGGAGGCGCGTTCAATAATCCAGGCCATGATGATGATGGGGAAAAAGGCTGCGGCGGAAATCATATCCAGCTTTAAGCGATAACCCAGAATGGTGAAGGTTTGCATAATCAATATCACAAAAATAACCACGGCGGCAATTCTCGGTACCAGCAACAAATTGAGCTTGGAGAGCAGGGCGCGCATGGACAAACCAATCAGCATTATCAAGCCAAAGCTGACCAAACCGGCAATAAGCCCGGTTTTGACCAAAGACATGGCCAACAACATCGGAGTGAAGGTGCCCATGGTTTGAATGCCGACAATGTTGCGCAACAAAACCGTGATTAAAATGCCCAGCGGGAAAATCATCAGCCATTTGAGCATGTTTTGTTCCAAAACCGGCAGATTGTATATGGAATAGTCAAACCAGCTTTTTTGTTTGGCAATGTCGGCTCTTTTGCCGGCCAAGCTGATGGACGAGGTGACGGATTTGATGACCGAAAATTTGACCACGGAATCTTCACCGCCTTCAACGTCCAACAAAGAATCTCCCCCTCTTTGGAACAAAATAAAGTCGGAGGGAACACCGATGGAGCCGTCTTTGATATTGTAGGTTTTCCATTTGCCGCCGATATAGGCTTCAAGCATTAAGTCGGCACTGAAAGATTTTTTTTCTTCCGCCAATTTGATGCCTCGGGCGGTGCGGGTCGGAATGTTTTGCAAGGCCAACAAATTGCGGATGGCCTCAATGGTGTCTTTGGTGTTTTTTTTCAACGGACGAAAGGCCAAAACATTGGCATCCGGCGTGGGTTGGTTGAACAAGTTGATAATGCGTTGTGCTTCATCGCCGGGCATTTTCTTGGCGGCTTTGAGAATGTTTTGCGCCGTGGCATAGGTTTGTTCATCAAAAAAAGGTTGTTTGGGCGCAGCCGGTGTTGGGGCTTTGGTTTTGCCTTTGCCGTTTTCGTTGTCAAACAGCATGACCCGATAGTAAATATCTTGCACGCCTTCTTTGGCCGGAGAGGTCAAAACCACGCGGTTGGTTTCGCCTTTGATTTTTTTGACCTTATAACCTTCGGCAATGACGTCTTGCTCCAAAATTTTGAAATTGTTGTTTTCCGACGGTGTGGTTAATGACACTTTTATCGGATCTCCGGTCGGGGTGAAGGAAACATGAGCCTCAACGGTCCAGACGTCGGCCACTTGTTTGGGACTGAAGCTAAAACCCCAATATTTGATTTTGTAATAGATGCTGTATCCGGCAAAAAAGGCGGATAAAATTAATAATAGGGTTAAAACGCGGCGTACGCCGAAAAATTTTTTGAGCATGGCTTATCTTCTTTTTTAATGCAAGGTGTTGGAAACAGAGGTGTCGACAATAGCGCGTCCGGTTAAAATGTTGCGGCCGACCAAGGCTTGATATTCAAACTTGTCTCTTTGTGCCAAAGAAAAAGAGGCCGTGAATGTTTCTTTGCCAAACTTGACATCCATGGTGACCAACGGGCGTTTTTCGGTCAGATGAATGCGTTTGATGTTAATGTGGCGGTCAATTTCTTTTTCACAACGGTGGGTTTCGCCGCTTTCACGGTTGGTCATGGTGAAAGAAACCCATTTCTCGCCATCTCTTTCAAAATATTTGATGTTATCGGCATCAAGCGCAGATTGTTCGGCGCCGGTATCAATGCGGGCGGCAAACGGAGTCTTCATCGGCGGAAAATATATCGGCTCAACCGCGCCGATGACATTCATGCGGTGCAAGGAAGATTGAGGCGTTTCCACAGCCGGAACAATGGTGGGCTTGGGGGTTTGCTGACAAGCCCCGAGAATAAGGGTTATCATATTGATTATAAGAAATTTTTTAGCACTGGTCATTTTGTGAATCTTCATCTTTGTTATGTTTATTTATGCCATATTTAGCGGCAAAAATGCTCAATTGTAAAGTTAAATTTTAACCCATTCTTAATAAAATGGTTAGTAAGAACAATTTTGTTTATAATCAATCCTTTGCGGAAAATCCTTGACTTTTTTGCGGTTCAGAGTATGTTTAGGGCTTCATTTCTTATATGTTGTTTAATTATTAAATCTATTGTTATGGAGATAAACAAATTCTTTTTAGGAAAAAACGAGGTTGTTTTGACGCCAGATGACTTTAAGGAATTTATGACTTCCGTACGACCTGATTTGCTTGATGAGTATGATATTGAGAAAACTTTTTTTGCCGAATGTTATGAAAAAGAGTTGGCTTATTATCCTCTTGTGGTGATGAAGTTGTCTGCAAAAAAGGCTCAACAAACAGATTATGCTTGTTATGTGCCTTCAACCGGAAAATTGCAAATTTGGGCCGGAAAAATGAGTTATCGCGTGCTGGATTGTCATGATGTGGCTCATAAAATGTCATTGTTGGCGGGAAAGCAGATTCTTGACGGCAAAATTGTCATGACTGCCGGCGGCCTCGGTTTTCGTTTTAGAGCAATTTCTTAGTTCCTAGTATAAAATGTTCTAGTTCTTTGCTTTAAATTCAAGTTTATGAAGCGGACTTGGTTGTGATAACCGATCCGCTTTTTTTTGTGCAAAAAAAAAGAGCGCCTTTTTCCAAAGACCCTCTTTTCAAAATACATAATCATTAATTTAGTTATGAAAGAACGCTCATTTTTTGTTTATAATCAATTCTTTGTATAAATCGATGAGTTTGGCAAGCATCAGCTTCTCATCTTTAGAATTGGTTCCTTGAGCCAATTTGCTCATTTCACGTACAATTTCCTGCGCCAGCGGAATGTTATCGGCGATGACATCCGGATAGCGGTGCAAAAGCGATATCACTTCTTCCGAAATGTAGCCGCCGCGTACAAGTTCCAACAGCAAGACCGTGTCTACAATTCCTTGCTCCAAAAGTTCGGCAACATAATCACTGGCATATTTTTTTATCATTTGTTTGCGAAAACGAAATGACATAACAATCAGCCCGTTGAGTTGGTCACGATAGTCGGCATATAACGCGGGTTTGAAAAATTGTTGGATTATGTTGCAATCATCTTTGTCAACATATTCTCCCAATCTTCTTTTTTCGGTCAGAAAGGCGGTTAGGGTGTTGAGAACCATAATATTGCCTTCTTTTTTCTTGCGCGACGATGTTATCTGTTGCCAAGTTTCCGGAGAAATGGTTTGCGTCCAATATTCTTTCAAATGGAGCTTGTTTGGCAGATTGCGCGGTCTTTTTCTGGAAATTTGGATGATTTGCAACCAGAGTTTGCTTCCGGTTTCAGGAAATTCTCGGCAGATAAGTTCTTTTTTCTTATCCAGCGGAAGCTCCTTATCTCGGCTGATGAAGCTCGCAATGATGGTTTCGGCTTCTTCGGCGGAAATGGAACTTTCTTTTTTCACTCTCTCAATTTTTTCCAGCAACGGCAAGCTGCTGATTTGTTCAAAAAATTCTTTTTTTCCCATAACTAAAAAAATTTATCGGCATGAGTTATTCAATATTGTGTTAAATTCCATAGCTAATATTTTTAATTCCGCAATACCGCTCATTCCGAGAGCAATTACCACTTCATAACAGCATTTCTCAATGCCTTTGAAATTTTTTCGAGAAAAGATTTTTTTTAACCTTGCAATGCTTTCTTCAGGCAACTGCCTGGAATGCTCAACTTCAGTCTTAACTTTTCTCAAAAAAATGTTGTCTTTTAGAACCGGAGACTGCTCTTGTCCGGTGTTTTCATTTTTTTCCATGGTATAATTTTTTTATGTTAATACTTGCAAATTTGAACAAATTTGTTCATCTTTGCGTTAATAATATACAGATACTTAAATTTACATTGTTTCAATATAGACAAAAAAAATGTTGATGACAAGAAATTTTATGGATTTTTAAATAAATTTGCTTATTTTATAAAAATCATTGGGCTTTTTTTATAGTAAAGGTTGTGGATAGATGCGTAAATATATGAAATATGGTGTTATTGCTTGCGTGGTTCTCGGAGTCGGATTCTTGCTTTTGGCGCCAGAGAACGGCGGTGATGAATATGTTACTCAAAAACTGAGCAAGGGTAATATTGTGGAAAAAGTTACGGCTTCCGGCATTATTAACCCAATCTCCACCATCAATATCGGTACTCAGGTTTCCGGCACAATCTCGGAAATTTATGTTGACTATAACTCCAAGGTGAGCAAAAACCAGATTTTGGCGCAGATTGATCCGGCTTTGTTTGAGGCTACCGTGGCTCAAAAACAGGCCGCGCTCGATATTGCCAAAGCTCAGGTCGATGTGGTGAAAAACGATATTACTTACTATAAAAAACATCTTGCCCGAATTCAAAAACTCAATAAATCGCGCTATTCCGCCGATGCCGAGCTTGAATCGGCCGAGCGCGATTATGATAATGCCGTGGCGCAATTGGCTTTGCAGGAAGCTCAGGTAAAACAAGCCGAGGCCGCCTTGAACTCAGCCCTCATTGATTTGAACTATACCAAAATTGTTTCTCCGGTGGATGGTATTGTGGTGTCTAAAGAAGTGGAGGTCGGGCAAACCGTGGCCGCCAGCTTCCAAACGCCAACGCTTGTGACCGTGGCTGAAGATTTGACCAAAATGCAAATTGAAGCCTCGGTCGTGGAGGCTGATATTGCCAAGGTTAAAGACGGCCAAACCGTTGATTTCAGCGTTGATAGCTATCCCGATGAGGTTTTCCGCGGGGTGGTCACCCAAGTGCGCAATCAGGCCATTACCACCTCAAATGTTGTGACCTATGAAGTGATTATTGAAATTGATAACAAAGATTTGAAGCTCAAACCCGGTATGACGGCTAATGTGGAAATTATTACCTCCAACAAAGAAAATGTTTTTCTCGTCTCCAACAAAGCGCTGCGCTTTTATATGGTTGATGAAAACGGAACTTCGGCCAAACGCTATAAAGACAAAGGAATTTGGGTTTTGCGTAAAGGACACCCGATGCGCGTAACCGTTAAAACCGGCGTTAGCGATGATAATAATACCGAAGTTTCTTCCGAAGATTTGTTTGAAGGCGATGAGATTATCTTAGAGCGCAAAAGCGCAGCCGAGCTCGAGCGCCAAACCAAATTAAGGATGCCGCACTAATGGCTTTGATTGAACTTAAAAATATTGTCAAATCTTATCCGCTGGACGGGTTTAACCTGAAAATCCTGAAAGGAATTTCTTTGGAAATCAATCAGGGAGAGTTTGTGGCCATTATGGGGCCTTCCGGCTCTGGAAAATCTACATTGATGAACATTTTGGGCTGTTTGGACAAGCCGACTTCCGGCAAATATGCCCTCGACGGCGTGAATGTGGAAAAAATGACCAATGACCAGTTGGCCGAAATTCGTAACAAAAAAATCGGTTTCGTGTTTCAAGGTTTTAACCTCTTGTCGCGAACGACCGCCATTGAAAATGTGGAACTGCCCATGGTCTATGCCGGCGTGGCGGAGGCAGAACGTTTGGAGCGTGCCGAAAAAGCCCTCAAAAGCGTGGGTCTGAAAGAAAGAATGTATCATATGCCCAATCAGCTTTCCGGCGGTCAACAACAACGTGTGGCCATCGCCCGCGCCATTGTGAACAATGCCCCGATTATTTTTGCCGATGAGCCGACCGGTAACCTTGATACCAAAATGAGCGTCGAGATTATGGACTTGTTTACCAAGCTCAACAAAGAAATGGGGCGCACCATCATTTTGGTGACGCATGAAGAAGATATTGCGCTTTTTGCCGACCGCATCATCAAAATTGTTGATGGCGAAATCCATTCTGATGAAAAGGTCAAAAAAAGAAAACACGCACAAAAAGATTTGTTTGCCGGAGAGTGACAAATGATACAGCTTAAAACCATTTTCAGTATTGCCATTCGCGCCATTAAAGCCAACAAAATGCGCTCCATTTTGACCAGCTTGGGCATTATTATCGGCGTGGCCGCCGTGATTGTGATGCTGGCTATCGGCCATGGGGCGCAAATCTCCATTAAAAATGAGATGAAAACCATGGGCTCCAACCTCATTATCGTGCGTTCCGGCGTGGCAACCTCCAGCGGAGCCAGAGGCGGACACGGCTCTCAGCCGACCATGAAAAAAGCCGATGGTGATGCCATTCAAGAAAAAATTGCCGCGATTAAACTGGCGGCTCCGGTGCTGGAAGAAACGGCACAAATCGTCTATGGCAATGCCAACTGGTCAACCGGCATTACCGGTACCGATAATCGCTATTTTGAAATTAAAGAATGGAACCTGGCTTATGGGCGCTTTTTTAATGAATCTGATACCAAGAATGCCAATAAAACCGCCATTCTCGGGCAAACCGTGGTCAATGAGCTGTTTGGCGATGTTGACCCCATTGGTCGAACCATTCGCATTAAGGGAATTCCGTTTCAGGTTATCGGCGTGTTGGAAGAGCGAGGGCAGAGCGGCATGGGCATGGATCAAGATGATGCCGTGTTTATTCCGATTACCACCGCTCAGAAAAAAGTGATGGGAATTCAGTTTCCCGACCAAGTGAAAATGATTATGCTGCAGGCCATTGACGCCCAAAGTACATATACTTCGCAAGAAGAGATTACCGAACTTTTGCGCCAACGCCACAATTTGGGCGCCAATAAGGAAGATGACTTTGTTATCCGCAACCTTACCCAAATGATGGAGATGATGGAAAACTCAACCCAAATCATGACCATTCTTTTGGGCTCAATTGCCGGAATTTCTTTGCTTGTCGGCGGTATCGGCATTATGAATATTATGCTGGTATCGGTGACCGAAAGAACGCGTGAAATCGGCATTCGCATGGCTATCGGGGCAAAGGCTTGGGATATTCGGTTGCAGTTTTTGACCGAGGCCATGGTGCTGTCTTTGCTGGGCGGCCTTATCGGGATTATCCTTGGCTTATTTGGGGTTTATTTGGTGTCAATTTTTTCAACCTTAACCCCAATTCCGACGCTGATGTACATTTTGTTGCCTTTTTCTTTTTCCGGAATTGTCGGGCTTTTCTTCGGGCTTTATCCCGCCTACAAAGCGTCGCTGTTAAACCCGATTAATGCACTCCGCTACGAATAAAATGGTTTCTACGGGGAACTAATACAGAAACTGCGAATAAAATTTTTCGGTCATTTACTAATATGCACCAATTCCGACTAAGGCTTTGCTGCGAAAGCTGTCGCCTTCTTTCAAAGCCAAGTCTCATTGCGTCTCCTTAAAGAAAGCACATTTAAGGTGCTTTCTTTGGCGGCCGTCCTCACAATTTTTTCTTGTTTCTTATTATTTCCCTCGTATAAACCATTTTCTTATTTATTATTTTCACAATTTTCCTTAAATCTTATTATCTTTCACATATAAAAAACTAACTTCAAATGGTTTCTACGGGGATATCGCGATGCGATTTCCTTATCTCGGCGGGGCTTTGCTCTTTGTTCAAAAAAAATATTTGCATTTTTCTTTATTATCTCTACAATGCTCCTTGCAGGTTAGAGATAGCCTGTGGTGTCTGAAAAACATCACCATAATAAGTCCACTTTTAGGGTGGAGTATCCGATATAAGCACTTCGTGTCGAATAAGGATGACTGATATTATGGCAGTTTTTCAGCTCCACCGCCTTGAGATTCTTCTCTCGGCGGTTTTTTTCAAGCTGTCATATAAACAGATAAAAGGAGTTGAAATATGCTAAACAAAAAACAAGCTCGTCTTAATCTTAAACAGACCAAACTTACCCTTGCCGAACAAATTGTCGCGTTGAGACGCTTGCACCGTATGACTATTCTTGATTTGGCCACGCAAACAGGTGTGTCTTCCGCTTATTTGGAAAAACTGGAACTCGGTCTTGCCGAGCTTCATCTCGGTAATTTGCACCAAATTGCACGGGCTTTTGATATGAAAATTGATGTCTCTTTGGAAATATAATCATTAAAAAAAAGGCTGTTTTTTGCAACAGCCTTTTTATCTTATTTATTCAAAAACTTTTCGGCTTCCAGCGAGGCAATGCAACCTGAACCTGCGGCCACAACAGCTTGGCGGAAGTTGGGGTTTTGCACGTCGCCGGCGGCAAAAACGCCTTCAATGTTGGTTTGACAACTGTTCGGTTTGGTGATTAAATAGCCTTCCGCGTCAATATCCAAAATGCCTTTGAACAAATCGGTGTTGGGGTGGTGGCCGATGGCAATGAAGATGCCGTCAACTTTAATCTCTTTCTTTTCTCCGGTTTTGACGTTTTTCAAAACCGCGCCGGTCACGCCTTTGGGCATTTCTCCCAAAACCTCATCAACCACGGAGTTCCACTCAACTTTGATTTTTTCATTTTTCAGAACACGTTCCTGCATGACCTTATCGGCGCGCAGTTCATCGCGGCGGTGGATGAGGGTAACAGATTTGGCAATGTTTGACAGATACAGAGCTTCTTCAGCAGCCGTATTGCCGCCGCCAACCACAGCTACATCGCGGCCGCGATAGAAAAAGCCGTCGCAGGTGGCGCAACCTGATACACCAAAGCCCAAAAACTTCTTTTCACTTTCCAAACCCAACCAGCGGGCAGAGGCGCCGGTGGCAATGATGACCGTGTCTGCCACAAAAGTGTTGCCGTTTTCTGAGCTGCAAACAAACGGGCGGGTGCTGAAATCTACATGGCGGATGAGGTCAGAAACTAAAGTGACGCCCACATTTTGAGCTTGTTGCTTCATGCGTTGCATCAGCTCCAAACCGCCGATGGGTTCCGGAAAACCGGGGAAATTTTCAATTTCGGTGGTGATGGTTAACTGTCCGCCTTCCTGATTGCCAGATACCAAAATCGGGTTCAAACCCGAGCGGGCGGCATAGATGCCCGCGGTATAGCCGGCCGGACCCGAGCCGATGATTAACATTTTGGTCTTATATTCGGTCATGTTTTTTCTCCAAAAATTTATCTTTGCGCCTAAAGTAGTGTTTTAATTTTGCTTTTGCAAGTGTTATGTCTGAGTTATAAAAATAAAAAAAAGCTGCCTTGAAAGACAGCTTTTTTATCTTTAGGTTTTGCTGACTAAATATAATCAATTTCCAAAATTTCAAAAGATTTTTTGCCGCCGGGAGCCATATATTCGGCCACGTCACCGACTTCTTTGCCAATCAAGGCTTTGGCTAAAGGTGAAGACAGGGAGATTTTGTTTCTATCAATATCTGCTTCATAATCGCCAACGATTTGATATTTCTTTTCAGCATCGGTATCTTCATCGGCAACCAAAACGGTGGCGCCAAAACGGACAACGTCACATTTGCTTTCTTTGGGGTCAATCACTTGTGCACGGCTGATGACAGCTTCCAAATCTTGGATGCGACCTTCAATAAAACTTTGTTTTTCTTTGGCGGCAGAATATTCGGCATTCTCTGACAAGTCACCATGTGAGCGAGCCTCGGCAATGGCGGCGATGATGTTCGGGCGGTCAACGGCTTTTAAGTGTTTTAATTCTGCTTCAAGCTCAATATAGCCCTGTTTGGTCAAAGGAAACTTTTCCATTTTCTCACCTCAACTAAAAATTACGGATTGTGTATAAAATAAAAATTAAACTGCGACAGAGGCTCCGTCACAGCTTAATTTTTGTTTGTCTGCCTATCTATATAGCATCAATCTTTAAAGAATGCAAGCGTTTTTCAATTTTGTTTGTTTTTCTGGGAAAAACTATAATTTGTACTATACAAAACTTTAGGCTATGCTATTTTATAAACGTTATTTTATATACGGAGGTTTTTTATGAAAAAAGTTGTTTTAGCATGCGCTGCCGCCGGAATGATGGCTTTGGCTTCCAATGCTCAGGCCATTGACAGTACCGGTTGCGGTTTGGGTTCTATGGCTTGGCGTGGTCAAAGCGGAATCGCTCCGCAGGTTTTGGCCGTTACCACCAACAATATTTTCTTTACCCAAACTTTCGGTATCACTTTCGGTACTTCAGGTTGCGACCCGAACGGTCGTGTGACCGGCGGTACCGGCAGAATGGTTTTGGCTTTTATGGAAAATAATATGGAGCAATATGCGCTTGATGCGGCGGCCGGTCGCGGTGAAACCATTGATACTTTGGCCGGTATCTTGAACATGGACAGCGCAAAACTCGGTGAAATCTCCAAACAAAATTTTGCTTATATGTTTGAAGATGAAAATGTTGATGCCGTTAATGTTACTTTGAAATTGATGGAAGTGACCAAGGCTTAAGACTTTGTTTGTCCCGAAAAGCGGTTCGGAATTATCTTTTTCGAGCCGCTTTTTGTTTAGGAGTTGATGCGGTTGAAAAAAATTGTCTGTTTTGGGTTGTTGCTTATGTCGGCAACGCCGGCTTATGCCGGATTTGAAAGCTCGCCCGAGTGGCTGGCCGTGGTGCATTATCAGGAAGAAAACGGGGAATATGTCAGCACGATTGACTCCGAGCCTTTTTTCTTATCAAAGGAAGGTAAAACCAATCCGCAAGCCGAATTGCAAGCCACGATTAATTTGTTTGAAAATACCGAGGATACCGAAAAGAAATGCCTCTTTCCGGCACGTTATAAGCTTTTGCAAAAAAACGGGCTCGTTTCCAAACCTTATCCTAAATGCAAAGATTTAGAGCAATTTTATGATGATTTGCGCCCCGCCGGCGTAACACTTCTGTTTACCGATGCTTATATGAACAATCCGTCCTCACTTTTCGGGCATACGTTGCTTAGAATCGATACCGCACGCAAGGGAACGCAACTTCTGGCGCATGGTGCCAACTACGGTGCCTTCACGGCGGGACAAGAAAACAGCGTGCTGTTTGCGATTTGGGGTTTGACCGGCGGTTATTACGGCGGGGTTACCGTTAAGCCTTATTATGACATCATCCATATCTATAACAACATTGAAAACCGCGATATTTGGGAATTTAACCTTGATTTTACGCCGCAAGAACTGGACTTTTTGGTGGCGCATTTGTGGGAAGTGGGGCACTCTCAAACCAGATATTATTTCTTTACGCAGAATTGCTCTTATATGCTGATGGAAGTGCTGGATGCGGTGCGCCCATCAATGCAACTCTCTCAGCAGTTTCCGGTACAGACCATTCCGCTTGATACCATTAAAGCGGTGTTGCAACGTCAAGGTTTGGTCAAAGATATTCATTATCGTCCCTCTAGGCAAGCCAAAATCAGGTATCGTTACAAGATGATGAATGACAAGCAAAAAGAGCAATATTTGGAAATCATTCACGAGCAAGAATATGATTTAACCGATTTATCCGAGCCGGAAAAAGCCGATGTGTTGGAAACGGCTTACCAGTTTGTGCAATATCAATATGTGGCCAAAAATTTGGAGCTTGCCGATTATCGCAAGCAAAGTTTCAAGCTCCTGATGGCGCGCAACAAAGTGACAGAGCAGGGAAGTATTGCCGAGCTCGACAAGGGTAAAGAGCCATATCTTACCCATGATTCCATGCGCTCGGAAATCGGCACCGGTTTTAGAAACGGGGAGGCTTTTCAGGAAATATCCTACCGGCCGGCTTATCATTCTTTGACCGATGATAACTATGGTTTTTTGCGCGGGGCAGAAATTAATTTCCTCAACACAACTTTGCGCCACTATGACGAACAAAACAAAACCGTGTTGCAGAAGTTTGATATTGTCGGCATCAAATCCATCTCGCCGATGGATGCGATGTTTCGACCTTTTTCGTATGAAATCAGATGGGATGTGGCGCGCGAATATAATCCCGATACACAAGATGAGGGCTATGTGACCAACCTCAAGGTTGGAACCGGCGTTAGCTATGCTTTGACTGATGAGGTTTGGACTTATGCGCAGCTCAACAGCTATGTGGCATATGGCGGATTTTTGCCGGATAATGCTTATCTCGGTATGGGCGGAGCGGTCGGTGTGTTTGCCGATTTTGATAAATGGCGCTTGTTTACCGAAGCCGAGCAAGTCTATGCCACCGACAAATTCGGCGAAAAGACCAAGCTCAATGTTGAAGGGGCCTATACACTCAATCGAAACAATGCTTTGGCCTTGCGTTATGTCAAAGAATGGCGCAGCGGCAAGGATATGGAAGAGAGTTTGCTCTCTTGGCGGCATTATTTTTAGATAATTTGCCTTGCAATTTTGCGCCCATGTGTTTATTCTCAAAACAATTGTTTTACCTTAAGGAGAAAAAAGATGTTAAGAGATGATTTGCAAAACACTTTGAAAGAATCGATGAAAAATCGCGATATGACCACCGTGTCTGCCGTGCGTTTGATTATTGCCGCCATGAAAGAAAAAGATGTTGATGCACGTGGCCGCGGTCAAGAAAAAGCGACCGATGCCGAACTCTTATCCATGATGCAAGGCATGATTAAACAACGCAAAGATTCCATCAAAATGTATTTGGACGGCAATCGTCAGGATTTGGCAGATAAAGAACAATCCGAAATTGACATTATTGAAAAATTCTTGCCCAAACAATTAAGCGGTGCCGAAATGGAAAATGCCATTAAAGCCGTGATTGCCGAAACAGGAGCTCAATCGATGAAAGATATGGGCAAAGTTATGGGTGCTTTGAAAGCAAAATATGCCGGTCAAATGGATATGGGTGCCGCCAACGGTGTGATTAAAAATTTGCTTGGCTAATTGATTAAGTTTTCTATAATAAATGGCTGATTTACAAAAGTTTTGCGATGAATTGCGCGCGAAGGTGTCGATTGTTGATGTGGTCGGCGCCAAGGTTAAACTCGTGCGCAAAGGGCGTGAATATCAGGCTTGTTGTCCGTTTCATAATGAAAAGACACCGTCTTTTACCGTGAATGAAAGCAAAGGTTTTTACCATTGCTTTGGGTGCGGTGCGCATGGTGATATCATCAAATTTGAGATGGAAGCCAATAATCTGTCATTTATGGAAGCCTTGGAAAAACTGGCGGATAAAGCCGGTTTGCAAGTGCCGCGGGATTCTTATGCCAAGCCGGAAGAGGTGGAACGCCGTAACTCGCTCTATGATATTATGGAGCTGGCTTGCAAGTTTTTTGAAAAATCATTGCGGATGCCGGAAGGAGCACGGGCGCTGGATTATTTATCTTACCGTGGTTTCGGTGATGATATCATCCAAAAATTTCGCTTAGGTTACGCGCCGAACAATAATGGGCTGAAGACTTATCTTTCCTCTAAAGGGGTGAAAGAAAATGAGATGCACGAGCTTGGGCTTTTGACCATCCCCGAAGATAAAACCCGTCGTCCGCATGACTTTTTCCGCGATCGTGTGATGATTCCGATTATGGATAAACGCGGCAAGGTGATTGCCTTTGGCGGGCGTATTATGGGTGACGGCCAGCCCAAGTATCTGAACTCGCCGGAAACACCGGTTTTTAACAAACGTCGCGTGCTTTATAACCTTAACAATGCCAAAGATGCCGGATATCAGGAGAAAAAACTCATCATCTGCGAGGGGTATATGGATGTTATCGGCATGGATAAATACGGCATTCATTATGCCGTGGCGCCCCTCGGAACGGCTTTGACCGAAGACCAAATTCAAGAGGCTTGGCGGGTGGTGGATGTGCCGACCTGTTGCTTTGACGGCGATTTGGCGGGGCGACGTGCCGCGGTGCGTTCGGTGGACCGCGTGTTGCCGATTTTGAAAGCCGGAAATTCCCTGCAATATGTTTTTTTGACCGGCGCCAAAGACCCTGATGAATTTTTGAAAACACTCGGCAGAGAGGCTTTTGATAAGGCTATATCTGAAGTTGTTCCGCTTAAAGATTTGATTTGGCAAAAAAACATCGAAGGAAGAGACGTTTCGACGCCGGAACAAAAAGCCTTGATTGAAAAAAATATCAAGGAAGAAGTGGCCAAAATCAGCGACGAAACGGTGCGCAATTATTATATTCAAGAAATGCAAGATAAAATCTACAACGAGCTCGGCAAGGGAGCCAGCTGGCGCAAGCGTCAACAGGCGGTGCAGAGCGGGGCGCCGACTTATACCAAAGAGTTTGGGCGCAATTATCTGCAAAAATCTCGTTATGCGGCTAAAAATGACAGTGTTTCCGTGCGTCAGGCTCAGCTCGCCACACCCAAAGTGCATTTGGACGAGCTGGTGGCAAAATATGTGGTTTCGGCTTTGGTTTTGTATCCGAATCTTGTGGACGAATATGAGGAAAAAATATCTAATTTCAATATAAAAAATCCGCAACTTAATGCCTTACTTGAAAATATTATCTCCCTTAATGAGGATGAAAAAGTTGAGGATTTTGCCGCTATGTATGACAAACTCAAACAGCGTGGTTTGCAAAAAGATGTTGATACGCTGTTGGAGTTTAAAATGCTTAAATTGCAGAACCCTAACGATGCTCGTATGCGCGAGAATTTGGATTTGCGGATTTTGGAATCTCAGCTCAAACAGCTTGATGCCGAAATTAAGGAATGTTTGCGGGTGATGGAAACTTCCGACTCGCTTTCCGACGAGGTCTATAAACGCTACGAGTCGCTCAAAAAAGAAAAAGAAAATTTGCTCGCGGCACAAGAATTTGATTGATATATTATTTTAAGTATAAAATTTGTCTTTTTTTGTTCTTTTTTTTCTTTCTTACCCTTGACAAATCGGTCAGAAATCTATAGATAGTTCTACAGCTAGCAATTTTATGAATTAAAATCGATTTTAGAGGAATATTCATGTCAGATATAGATAGTCCGGACCTGTATGAAGGTACTGCCAATGACACACCTTTGATTGATAATCTCGGCAGTGCCGTCAAACGCCTGATTGATAAAGGTCGCGTCAGAGGCTTTATTACGGTTGAAGAACTGAACAGAGCTTTGCCTCCCGAAAAAGAGTCTTCCGAAAATATTGAAGATATTATGACCAGTATCTCCGATATGGGAATCAGCATTATCAACGAGTCGGATGCTGATGACTTCAATGGTGAAGAAGAGGAAGATGTTGAAGATTTTGACGATGAGGATGACAGCGGCAATTTTGATGAAAGAGAACTCGGCCGCAGTGATGATCCGGTCAGAATGTATCTGAAAGAAATGGGCACGGTTGAGCTTTTGTCCCGCGAAGGTGAAATTGCCATTGCCAAACGTATTGAAGCCGGCAAAACCGTGATGATTGACGGTTTGTGCTAAAGCCCGTTGACCCTGAAAGCCATTGCCGGTTGGCGCGATGATTTGGTTGAAGGCCGTATGCAACTTCGAGATATCGTCGATTTGGAAATGATGTACGGTGATGATGCCGATGCTCTGGCTTTTGAAGAAGATGTGGCTTCTGCCGCGGATGACGACTTTGAAAAAGTGGCCGAGGAAATTGAAGAAAAAGACAGCCTCGATGATATTGACGATGATTTGACCGACGATATTGAGCTCGAAGATGCCGAAGATGATGTCGATGAAGCTGAAGATGATGCCGATGCCGACGGGCAAGGTGATGCTTCCGGCGACGGCGATGATGATGAAAACGGATCCGGTCGAATTTCGGCTTCGGTTTCTTCTATGGAAGAGGCTTTGATGGAGCCGGTGTTGGAAATTTTGAACAAAATCTCCAGCTATTATGATGATTTGAAAAAAATTCAAAGCCAACGCGTGGCCGCCATTATTGCCGGTAAAAACGTTGCGCCTTCGGTTGAGAAAAAATATGTTCAGGTGAAAAAAGAGCTCGTGGAGTTGATGAGCTCAATTCACCTCAATGCCGTGCGCGTGGAGCAATTGGTGGAGCAACTTAACGAAATTAACCGCCGCTTGATGGGCTTGGAAGGCAAACTCTTGCGTTATGCTCTTTCTTGCAAAATTAAACGTGAAGATTTCTTGGCTGCATACCAAAAGTCGGAACTTGATCCGAACTGGCTTGAGAAAATTTCTAAGAAAACCGACAAACACTGGAAAAACTTTGTCGAGAAATATGGTACGGAAATTAAAGAATTGCGCGAAAATATTGCGCAAATGGCCACTGAATGCGGTTTGCCCATCAGCGAATATCGTCGCATGGTAGACACCATTAAAAAAGGTGAACGTGAGGCCGAGCGTGCTAAAAAAGAGATGATTGAAGCCAACTTGCGTTTGGTTATCTCCATTGCCAAGAAATATACCAACCGCGGTCTGCAGTTCTTGGATTTGATTCAGGAAGGTAACATCGGTTTGATGAAGGCCGTCGATAAGTTTGAATATCGCCGTGGTTATAAGTTTTCTACCTACGCCACATGGTGGATCAGACAAGCTATTACCCGTTCGATTGCCGATCAGGCACGCACCATTCGTATTCCGGTTCATATGATTGAAACGATTAATAAATTGGTTCGCACATCACGCCAAATGTTGGCCGAAATGGGCCGTGAGCCGGTGCCTGAGGAATTGGCCAAACGCTTGTCCATGCCGCTTGAAAAAGTGCGTAAGGTTATGAAAATTGCCAAAGAGCCGGTTTCTTTGGAAGCTCCGGTCGGTGATGAAGAAGATTCTTCTTTGGGCGATTTCATTGCTGATGAAAGCGCTTTGCAGCCGTTGGATTCTGCCATCCATTCCAACTTGAAAGAAACCTGCACCCGCATTTTGTCCTCGTTGACACCGCGTGAAGAGCGCGTGTTGCGTATGCGTTTCGGTATCGGTATGAACACCGACCATACTTTGGAAGAAGTTGGTCAGCAGTTCAACGTGACGCGTGAAAGTATTCGTCAGATTGAGGCCAAGGCCTTGCGTAAGCTCAAACACCCGAGCCGGTCACGTAAGCTGCGTTCTTTCTTGGATAACTAAAGCAAAAACCCTCCCAAACGGAGGGTTTTTTTATGTTGACTTCTGCTTCCGGCCTTTGTATCTTGCAGCCATAATTGTATTATTAATTTTAAATTTTTATATATGGAACTTAATGAATTTATTTGGAAAAGAGCAGAGCAATCTTTTGTCAATGCTTATGATCTCGGTGAAAGTGTTTTACGCGAAAATGTTTTTCTTTCTACGGCAGATAAGGAACGTTTGCATCAGATTTTGAAGTTGTGGATTGAGGCATTGGAAAGAATGAGTGAACTTGCCAGTGATGTTGAAATGGCTAGAGATTATCAAACTTATTGGCAGGGTTTGAAAGAGATTTTGCTCAATTTTGAAAAAAAGTTTTGCTAAAAAAAAGAACACTCAGGCGATTTTGGATTGAGTGTTTTTTGATTTTAAATTATAAAAGCAAAAAAAATTTAGGAGAAAAAGCATGACACATTATACGGCACAAGATAAACATGACATGGAAGTGGCTTTTGATGCCAGAAATCCGTCTCGGTTGCAAGAACTGATTGATTTTTGCAAGATTTCCGGTTTCAAAAAAATCGGGGTGGCCAATTGCAAAGGGGTGCAGGAATATGCCGAAAAATTTGTAAAAAAATTGCAAGATGCCGGATTTGAGGTTTGTGCCATCAACTGCAAACAAAGTGGTTTGGACGGAGCTGAAATTTGTGAGAAAATGGCCGGTCCGAGTTGCGATCCGATTTCGCAAGCCAATTTTTTGAACGAATGTCAGACCGATTTTAACATCAATTTCGGTTTGTGTTTGGGACATGGCTTGTTGTTTCAAAAATATTCCAAAGTGCCGGTGACAACGTTTTTGGTGAAATCTATGGGCAATAATCATAATATTTTGGAATTGCTTGATTAATTTTTTGTTTGACAAAAAAAATAATCGGATTAATGTCTTTTCTTATGCGATTATTTTTTATATATTATTGTTTAACCAAAATTTTTGTCCTATGAAGAAAAGAGAATTGATTGTAGACAATGCCGAAAAAGCATTAAAGTCTATGTTGGCTATGTTGGCTGCAAATATGATTGACAATGAGTTGGATAATTGTGAGGCAACCGAGAAAGGGGTTGAGTTGCAAGGAGTTAAATATCCGGTCAAATTGGTTTGGTTGGAAAGAGGCGATAATGATTTGGTTGGTTGTCCTTGCTTTGCTTGCAATTTTAACGGAATGTTGCCTACGGGAGCTCATATTAAAGCAGTGGTTTATGTGAAGGCATTTGCGGCTCGGACTTTTACCATGTGCAAAATGCATATGTTAAAAGATGAAGGTAATGTAAAATGTCGAGAAATTGCTGACGGAGATTCGTTTGTGATGAACGACAACAGTAAGGGATACGGCGAAGAGACGTATCTTTACAAAAATGGCAAGATTTCTTTTGTGAAATAGGCTTTTTGATAGATCTCGATAGATGGAATGTCTATCGGGATTTTTTTTGTTCAGGCGTTGAAAATAGGGCTTGACTATATGGTATGAATCGCCTATTTTCATAGCTGTCAACTGGCGGGCCCATAGCTCAGTTGGTTAGAGCAGGCCGCTCATAACGGTCTGGTCGTTGGTTCGAGTCCATCTGGGCCCACCATAAAAAAATCCCCTCCCAAAGCGGAGGGGATTTTTTTATGGTGAGAAGAAAGACAGCTCGAACCAACGAGGTCGTCGGGCTCGCAGGAACAAAAAATGTTTGGGAAACATTTTTTGCCGAGAGCTATAGCAGCGGTTAGGCGGCGACTTGCCGACAGGCAATTAAGCCGGTGTTACCGCTGGCTTGCCCGAAGCGGAGTTGTTGAGCGCTTTAAAAAGCGCGAAATTTACGAAGCAAGAAGAGTCCATCTGGGCCCACCATAAAAAAATCCCCTCCCAAAGCGGAGGGGATTTTTTTTATGGTGAGAAGAAAGACATTTTTTTTATGGTGAGAAGAAAGACATTTTTTTTATGGTGAGAAGAAAGACATTTTTTTTATGATGAGAAGAAAGATATTTTTGGCGTGAGGGAAAAGATATGATTGACAGCAGAACAAAAATGAATTTTACTCATCTGCAGATTTTATTTATGCGGTGGAGATAATATGAAAAAAATATTTTTGGCTTTGTTTTTCTTATTGTGCTCGGCAAACGCTGCCTCAGCCATGCAGATTTTTATTTTCACTTTGAACTCAAAACATATCACTCTGGAAGTTGAGCCTACGGATAAAGTGGAAGATATTAAACTGAAAATTTTGGATAAAGAAGGGGTGCCGGTCGATCAACAGCAATTAACTTTTGACGGCAAGGTGTTGAAAGATGGCTATACTTTGCAAGATTATAGCATTCAAAAAGATTTTACTCTGAATTTGGTTTTGAAAAGTGAACTTAATATTGAGGCTTATCAGCTCAACTTTAATCCGGTTAATGTTGTCAGACAGAATACAGATATGTTGTTGAATACCATATCTTCTCGCACCACCGGCGGTATTCAGGCCTCAGCGGGCGGGGAGCAGATAAACCCCAAGGATAATTCATCTCTTTGGGTGAACAGCTTGACCGGACATTCCGAATATGCGGGAACAAATAGTAATGGTTTGGTCATGGGTTTTGAGAAAAAAACTTCGGCTTTTAAATATGGTTTGGGATATGGTTATTTGGAAAATGATATTGACGGCTTAAACTATGGTGCAGAAGCCAAAACACATTCCGGTTTTGTTTATGGTGAATATAAGCCTTCTTCTTGGTATGCTCATGCCATGCTGACCTATTCTCATTCGCGGTTTGAGGAAAATGATTTGAGCAAATATAATTTTCAGGCCGTCAGTTCTCAGATTATGAGCGGATATGATTTTGGCAATATAACGCCGGAAGCCGGTTTTAGATATATGCATATTTGGAATGATGATTATAGAGATGCAAAAAATGTTTATCTGTTTGAAAATGACGAAAATTTTTTGACGGGAATTGTCAGTGCCAAAGCGGACAAAGAGATAAAACTTGATAATGGATATCTCCTTGTGCCGCAGATTAAGGTTTCTGCCTTGTATGACTTGATGCAGGCAAATACTGATACGGGAGTTTTGATTTATGGGAATTATTATCAAATCAATACCGACAAAATTTCAAAATATGGTACGGAAATCAACCTCGGCGTTGAGCTGGCCAAGCAGAATCTTTGGTCCGCATATCTGGGTTATTACGGCCAGTTGAGAAATAATTATAATATGCATTCTGCGGTTTTGAATTTTCAATATGATTTTTAATTGCTTTTGGATTAAATTCAACTTTGATAAATTGGAACATTGTGAAAAGCATCGGAGATTAATTTAAAGTCAACAGTTTTCGGAAGAAGTCGGTGTTTATATGATTTGGTGCTTGTGTTTTGCGGCAATAGATATATTTGATGTTTCTAATATTCAATTATAAAAAATAAGTGCACAAAAGGCAAAAAAACTATTTTCTTTTATAAAATTTGTGTTATAACGCTGTCGTTATGGGCGTGTAGCTCAGGTGGTTAGAGCGCTACGTTCACATCGTAGAGGTCACAAGTTCGAGTCTTGTCACGGCTACCAATTTATAAAACGGACTCCAAATTTTCGGAGCCCGTTTTTTTTGAGCCTTTATTCAATGGCGAAAAATATACATTTATCGACAGATGTTTAAAGTTTGTAATACATAACTTATTGTTACTTATAATTCTTTGTTTTTTTTAGTGTTTTTTACAAAATAAAAGTTGACTTTGTGTTTTGTGTTGCTACTATTGTGGTCAACCATTAACCAAGACTTTTGTATTGTGAATATCATATGTCTGAATGCCTGTTCAAAATGTTACAACTGACGGAGTTTGCCTGTGATTGATACCAAAATTGCCGCTTGTTGTCCTTTGTTTTGTTTTGAAACGTGGCAGAATTTATCTCCTACTGCAACTATTTGCAAAAATTGTCAAAAAATCTTCAGAAGACAAAGGAAAAATCAATGAAAATCGGAATTATCGGAACAGGCTACGTGGGGCTGCCGACCGGTGTCGGTTTGGCCGAACTTGGCAACGAGGTGATGTGTATTGACCGAGAACCAACCAAAATCAACGCTTTGAAAGCCGGCAAAATTACTCTCTATGAGGCCGGATTGGAAGACTTGTTCCACAAAAATGTCAATGAAGGGCGTTTGCATTTTACCACCTCCATGAAAGAGGGTGTGGAAAATGCCGATATAGTGATTATTGCCGTCGGAACCCCGCCGCATCCGGTGACAAAAGAGGCTGATATGAAATATATTCATGCGGCCGCTACCGAACTGGCCGAATATTTGACCGGATATACCGTGGTGGCCGTGAAATCGACCGTGCCCGTCGGTACCGGTGATGATGTCGAGGCTCTTATTGCCAAAAAGAATCCGCATGCCGATTTTGATGTGATTTCTTTGCCTGAGTTTTTGCGCGAAGGTTTTGCCGTGCATGACTTTTATCATCCCGACAGGGTTGTGGTCGGTGCCGATAGCCCCAAAGCCAGACAACTTATTCAGAAATTGTATCAGCCGTTTGAAGG
Source organism: uncultured Alphaproteobacteria bacterium (assembly GCA_944390265.1). Lineage (GTDB taxonomy): Bacteria > Pseudomonadota > Alphaproteobacteria > RF32 > CAG-239 > CAJLXD01. Next base: position 25,490 of record CALXPK010000024.1, read on the forward strand.
TCAGACTTCCGTTTTGTTTGTTAAACGTCGTTCCAGCGAAACCATTAAATATGCCTCCAATGCCTTTTTGGCGATGAAAATTCATTATATCAACGAAATGGCTGATTTTTGCGAAAAAACCGGCGCCGATATTTATGAAGTGGCCAAAGGAATGGGCTTGGACAGCCGAATCGGGCCAAAATTTTTGAATCCGGGGCCGGGGTATGGCGGTAGTTGTTTTCCCAAAGATACTATGGCGATGTCTTATATGGCTCGGCAAAACGGCGTTAATATGACGCTGATTAATGCCGCTATTGAAGGGAATCGGAACCGCAAAAAACAGATGGCAAAACGGATTTTGGATGCGGCTAAAGGAATTGAAAAACCGCGAATCGGCGTTTTGGGTTTGGCTTTCAAAAACGGAACCGATGATTGTCGGGAGAGTCCGGCCATTGAAATCGTGAGTGAGCTGATTAATCACGGGGCTTTGGTGACGGCTTATGACCCCAAAGCCATGAATACGGCGCAAAAACTGCTCGGAGATAAGATAAGCTATGCTTCGGATATGTATCAAGCACTTGAAAAAGCCGACGTCTTGGCTGTTTTGACCGAATGGGATGAGTTCAGAACTTTGGATTTGACCAAAGCGGCGCAGGTTATGAATCATAAAAATATTGTAGATTGCCGAAATTTGATTTGTCCCGATGAGGCCAAAAAATCAGGCTTTGCATATGAGGGAATCGGTCGATGAACAAAAAAATTGTTTATACTTGCATTTGCGGCGATTATGATAGCTTGGTCAAACAAAAATATGTGGCCGAAGATTATACTTATGTTTGTTTTACCGATAATCCGGATTATTTGAAAAAAGGTAGGGTTTTCAACTGGATTATTCGGCCGCTGGTTTTTGACAAACTTGATGCTACCCACAACAATCGGTGGCACAAACTGCATCCGCATCTCTTGTTTCCCGACTGCGAAATCAGCATTTATATTGATGCCAATATCAATATTCTTTCACCTTATCTTTTTGAAAAAATTGAGGCCACCGATAAAGATTTGCTTATCCATAAACATTATGACCGAGATTGCGTTTTTGATGAAGCGCAAAAGATTAAAAGTTTGCACAAAGACAGTGATGAAAATATTGATAAGATGCTGGCCTTTTTGGAGCAAGAGAAAATGCCCAGACATTACGGCCTGACCGAAAATAATGTTTTGTGTCGCAAAAATACGCCGCTGTGCCGCAAAATTATGGAAGAATGGTGGTATTTTGTTCTCAACTATACCAAACGTGACCAAATGTCTTTGATGTATGTGTTGTGGAAAAACGGTCTCAAAGCTACCGATGTTTATTGGGAAGGCGACCGCAAAAATATTTATCGCTCCCAAAATCATGTAACTTATATTCCCAATAATATGAAAATTTTCAACTTCGTGAAGCAAAAAGAATATGATATTTTTTATTTGTTGCGGGTTCCGGTTTTTAAAATTCGCAATAAGCCAAACAAAAAATATGTATATCTTTTGGGTGTGAAAGTTTTATCCATTTCACCAAAGAAGGTTATGTTGTTTGGCATGATTCCACTCTATTATAAAATATTCAAATGAGGAAAAGACAATGAAAGCATTGATAACAGGCGGCGCCGGTTTTATCGGTTCAACCCTTGCGGATAAACTTTTGGCCGAAGGTCACGAGGTGATTGTTGTTGATAACTTCAGCGACTATTATGATGTGAAACTCAAATGGCAAAATGTGGCGGCCAATATGAATAATCCGCATTATAAACTTTATGTGACCGATATTGAAAATAAGACGGCGTTGCGCAAGGTTTTTGAAGAAAACAACATAGATTGCGTTGTCCATTTTGCCGGAAGAGCCGGGGTCAGACCTTCTATTGAAATGCCGGAAGAATATGTGAAGGCAAATATTTTGGGGGCGGTTCATGTTTTTGAACTGATGAAAGATTTTGGGGTGAAAAAAATTGTTTTTGCCTCTTCTTCTTCCGTTTACGGAAATTGCAAGGCAGAAAAATTTTCCGAAGATTTAAATGTGCGTGAGCCCATTTCTCAATATGCGGCCAGCAAATCGGCCGATGAGCAATTTGCCTATACTTATTCAAAATTGTATGGAATCAACGTTGTTTGTTTGCGCTTTTTTACGGTATACGGCCCGCGTCAGAGACCGGATTTGGCCATTAGAAAATTTATTGAACTGATTGAACAGGACAAGCCTATCCAGATGTATGGCGATGGCAGCAGTATGCGCGATTATACCTATGTGGATGATATTGTGGCCGGTGTTCGTGCCGCTATGGATTATGACAAAACGGCTTATGAAATTATTAATATCGGGGGAAGCTCTCCGGTGACTTTGCGCCAAATGATTGCCACGATTGAAAAAGTTTTGGGTAAAAAAGCCAAAATTGAACAACTCCCGATGCAAAAAGGCGATGTTGACAAAACCGTTTCCGACATATCCAAAGCCGCCAGACTTTTGGGTTATGCCCCACAAACCAGTTTTGAAGAAGGTATACAAAAGTTTGTTAAATGGAGAAAGCAATGAGCTTTTTTCAAAAAATAAGATATCCTAACGGGAAAAGAAAAGTCTTATTCTTGGGTAAGAAAATTTTTTCTTATAGGGTCAAAAAAAATGAAAATGCAAAAGTTTTTTTACCTGATAGTTGCTTTGAAAAAAACGATATTTCCGCGGAATCAATAAAGGTGGTTTATAAGCCTTTTATTAGTTTAAGTTTAGTTCCTGATTTTATTGCAAATAAAGATATTTATTATAATGAAGATAAACCCAATTTATTAGCTAATTTGGACTCAGAATCCTATCGTACAATAATGACGGTATTAAATAAATATGAATATTTGTCCAATGGAGGAAGTAAAGATTTATTAGAAACATCGGCGCAAATTCGATATAATAATACAGTTGTTAAGTCGTTTCTAAATAGCATTGAAAAACAAAAAGATGGAACTTATAAGTATAAAGATTTTATCTTGCCCGAAAATCATTTTGAAACTTCGGTTTTTTTAGATGAACATGGTTTGAATAAAATAAACAAAAAGTTTGTAAATGGTATAATTATTGACGTTGGTAGTTATATTGGTGATTCTATTCTAATTTTTAGAAAACATTTTCCGGATAATCAGATTATTGGTTTTGAAGCAACGACATGTAATTATGAGATGGCTTTGCAAACTCTAAAGTTAAATAATCTTAAAAATGTTCTGGTAGAAAATTTAGCACTTGGAGATAAAGAAGGAAGTTTAACTTTATCAACCGATCAAGGAAGCGGTAATAGTTGGGAATTTTCGTATTTATCTGAAAAAGTTGAACATTGTAAAATGGAGACATTTGATAATTATGTTAAAAAGCACAAGATAAAAAAAGTTGGTTTGATAAAAGTTGATATTGAAGGTGCGGAACAACTTTTTATTCGAGGGGCATTAGAAACAATTAAACGAGATAAGCCCATTATATTGATGAGTATTTATCATAATTATGATGATTTGATGCATATTAAACCTTTTTTTGAAAAATTGAATCTTGGCTATACATTCAAAATTCACAAGCCGATAGATACTATTTTTAATGAAATATTGCTTATATGCCTACCTTTATAAATGCTAAAAAAATTTTAATTGGAAAAGTTGATGAAAAAAATTTTTGTTGAGACAGATTTTGCAAAATTGGATGTTGCTCGAAAACAACGAACCGGTTTTCCTGAGACGGTTTTTTGTTTGGGAAAGAGTAAAGAGCAAGTTGCTGATATCTTGCAGAATTTTGCATCGGTCGGGCAAAATGTTTTGGGAACAAAATGTTCTCCTGAACAATTTGATTTTGCTTTGAAAAAAGGCTTGCCGGTTAAATATGATTCTTTATCACGAGTGATAAGCCTCGGGCAAAAAGAGACTAATCCTTTTAGGGGAAACATTGCCGTGTGCTGTGCAGGTACATCTGATTTGCCGATTTTGGAAGAAGCTGCTCAAGTTGCCGAATTTTTTGGAGCTGTTGTTGAAAGGTATGTTGATATCGGTGTTGCCGGAATCCAGCGTTTGTTTGCACAAATTGATAATATTCAAAAGGCTGACGTTGTTATTGCCGTGGCCGGAATGGAAGGGGCTTTGGCCAGCGTGTTGGCCGGTTTGGTCAGAACTCCGGTGATTGCCGTTCCGACATCGGTGGGATATGGCGCCTCTTTTCATGGTTTGGCGGCCATGCTTGCCATGCTTAATTCATGTGCCGAAGGCGTGTCGGTTGTTAATATTGATAATGGGTTTGGCGCTGCGGTTCAGGCTTGTCGAATCTTAGCACTAAAAGGAAGGATGAATGACTAAATATTTATATTTTGACGGGTCTTGCGGTATTGCAGGAGATATGACAGTGGCGGCTCTGTTGGATTTGGGTGCTCGTCGTGAAAAGTTGCAACAGGTTTTGGAAAGCCTAAAGTTGGATGGTGTGCATTATCATATTTCTCAAAAGTCTTCTTATAGTATTTTCGGGTGCGATTTTGATGTCCATCTTCTGCAGAAAACAGATTCTCATGAAGAAGAATATCTTATGAATGCACATCATCATGAACATCGTCATCATGAACATCGTCATTTGTCTGATGTGTATGAAATTATTGACCGTGGAAAAATGAGCGAAAGGGCACGCCTTTTGGCTAAAAAAATATTTGAAATAGTGGCACAGGCCGAAGCTAAAGCTCATGGCGTGAAGGTTGAAGATGTGCATTTTCATGAAGTGGGGGCTTTAGATTCAATTGTTGATATTGTTTCGGTTGCCGTGTTGATTGATGATTTGGGTATTGAAAACTGTATTGTTACCGGTTTAAATGAAGGGCATGGCTTTGTTACTTGTCAGCATGGAAGTCTGCCGGTTCCGGTTCCTGCTGTTTTGAATATTGCCGAAAAATATGGCTTGATTTTGCGGCCGACCTCGGTTGAAGGTGAGATGGTGACACCTACCGGTATTGCCGTTGTTGCCGCTTTGAAAACAGATGCAAAACTTCCTCCTGCTTATAAAATTTTGAAGTCTGGTGTCGGGTTGGGAAAAAGAGATTTTGGTCGAGCTAATTTTTTGCGAGTTCAAATTATTGAAGATGTGGCTGACGAGAAACAAATTTTTGTAATTGAGAGTAATATTGATTATACCAGTGCCTAAGAATTGGGCTTTGCTCAAGAAAAACTGTTTGCTGCAAGTGCTTTGAATGTGCAGTTTGATCAAAAAAAAAAAAAAAAATGCCGACCGGCTTATCTGTTACGAATCATTTGCTCGGCTGATAAAGTTTCTGCTTTGGAAAAAGTTCTTTTTGAAAATACCTCGTCTATCGGTTGTCGGAAATATGTCGTGGAAAGAACAGTTATGACGCGTGAAAATATTTTAGTGCAGCTTGATTACGGTCAAGTTAGCGTAAAAAAGTGTTGCTATTTGGATTTGGTGCGTTTTTATCCAGAATTTGAAAGTGTTAGACAATTGGCTTTGCAAACAGGTTTGTCTTTTCGAAAAATTTTTGATGATGCAAAATTGAAAGCTGAAGAAAACAAATGTTAGATAAGCTACAAAATTATCTGAAAAAAATGTCTGATGACGGAATTGCTTTGGCATATTCCGGTGGTGTCGATAGTTCTTTATTGCTAAAAATTTTGGCAGATTTGCATCGACAGAAAGATTTTCCTTTGGCCATATTGACCATGAAAACGGTTTTGCAAAGTTCCGAAGAAATTTCTGAGGCGGAATGTTTTGCCCGTACTTTAGGACTCAATATCAAAATATTGGTTTTTAATCCACTTTCTATATCAGAAGTACACCATAATTCAGCTGATCGTTGTTATTTTTGTAAAAAAGCAATGTTTCAAAAATTTGCAGATTATGCCAAAGAGAATAACCTTCGTTATTTGATTGACGGAACCAATGCCGATGATGGAGACGAATATCGTCCGGGGTTGCGAGCTTTGTATGAGTTGGGTGTAATTTCTCCTCTGGCGGAACTTGGTATTAATAAAGCCAATATTCGTCAAATGTCTCAAATTTTGGGACTAGCTTCGGCAACAAAGCCTTCCGTGCCATGTTTGGCTACAAGATTTGAATACGGAACTTGTTTGAATGAGATGCTGATTCAGCGTGTGGCGCAGGGAGAAGCTCTTATTAGACAAATGTTTCCCAATATGAAAAATTTGCGATTGCGTGTTCATTGCTGTGGTCGCTTAGCACGAATTGAGGTTGCTAATGAATATATAGGCGAGGTTTGTTCTTTGGCTCAAAATTTGGTTTTGAAATTGAAAAATTTGGGTTTTGAATTTGTAACACTGGATTTGGAAGGATTTCGTTCCGGAAGTTTTGATGGACAGAAAAAGGGAAAATAATGATGACTACAACAATTTTTATGCTCTGGACAACAGCTTTTTTGACCGCGGTTATTCATACAATTGCCGGACCGGACCACTATTTGCCGTTTATTGCCATTGCTAAAAGTAAAAATTTTAGCCTTAAAAAGACGTTGGTTTGGACGTTTGTTTGTGGACTCGGACATATCGGCAGTGCTTTGCTAATTGCTTTAGCTTTTATTTATTTTTCTCATTGGCTGAGCCAAGAAAATTTTGAATGGATTGAGAAAAATCGCGGAGATGTGGCCGCATATGCCCTTATCGGTTTAGGTGCTGCTTATCTTTTGTGGGCTTTGCGGCATCGCTGGCAGCATCGGCACGGCTTGGCTCATCAGCATCATTATTTGCCCGATGGTGACCAGCCAAATGTTACCGTTTGGGTCGTTTTTATTATATTCGTGTTTGGTCCTTGTGAAGCCTTGTTGCCGATTTTGACTGCTTCTAGTGTGTTGGGTGCTTCAGCTATTATTTCCAGCACGATTATTTTTTCATTGGCCACTATCGGTACAATGATGCTGACTGTCACTCTTGGCTTGTTGGGAATGAAGGCTTTTCATTTTCAAAAAATGGAAAAATATGCTCATGAAATTGCCGGCGGAACAATCATGACTTGCGGTATGGCAATTTTGTGTGGACTGTGACTTTTGGGTTATTGTTATATAGATGAGGGGACAATAAATGAAACTTATTGAAAAGAAAAAATATTCAGACGGTCGTCGCAAAGTTTATGTCTTGGGCAAAAAAGTTTTGAGTTATAAACGCAAAAAAGCTCAAGAGGTGCTTGGCGCCGAAGAGAACGGCAAACCCAGTGAATATGATATGATTTTTGCCAAAAGATTTTCAGGGCTGAATTTGTCTGAAAAGAGATTTATTTTGGAAAAACAATTTCGTTTTTATGCCGGTTATGATTTAAACCTCAATAATCCGCAGACCTTTAATGAGAAAACTCAATGGTATAAACTTTATTATTGTCATCCCTTAATGAAAGTTTGTGCTGATAAAGTTTTGGTTAGGGATTATGTTAAAGAAAAAATCGGCGAGAAATATTTGGTAGACATCATTGGGGTTTATGATGATGTGGAAAAAATTGACTGGGACAAACTTCCAGACCAGTTTGTTTTGAAAGTTAATCACGGCAGCGGGCAAAATCTTATTTGCAAAGATAAGAAACAGTTTGATATTGCTCAGGCCAAGGCCAAACTTGCCGAGTGGATGGATCCGAAAAATAATCATGCATATAATTATTTGGAATATGCTTATAAAAATATTGAACCGAAAATTGTGGCTGAAAAATATATCAAACAAATGGATGGCAATTTGCTCGACTATAAATTTTTCTGTTTTGACGGCAAAGCCCAATATGTGCAGATTGATCTTGACCGATATACGCATCATACACGTTGCTTTTATGATATGGATTTTAAAAAACAAGAATTTACAACTTGTTATCCTTTTTATACCGGTGAGGTTGAAAAGCCAGAAGCCTTTGATGAAATGAGAAAAATTGCTGAGACTTTGGCGCATGGCTTTCCTTTTGTGCGGGTTGATTTGTATAATTTGGACGGAAAAGTTAAGTTTGGGGAGATGACTTTTTATCACGGAAACGGAACCGAACATTTTGAACCCCAAGAATGGGATTTGAAATTGGGCAAACTTTTCAAACTCCCAAAATTTCCCTATATGGCTGATGATGCAACCAAGCGTTCAGTTGGGGTTTATTATCGCGATGTTTTTACTTATCCTGACAAAAAATATAATTTTCGCCCCTCAAAGGCTTATCCGGAATATCCGTTTCAGAATGAAATTTCTTCCGAACCTAATGAGGTTTATGATATGGTCAGAGAGAATTTTCATTTGATGAAAATGGATGAAGAAAATTTTGGAACAGCAAAATGGAACCCTCTGAAAGAGATTGTTCATCCCGGAGATAAGGTCTTGCTTAAGCCCAATCTGGTTTTGCATCACAATCTTTTGGGCTTGGGCGAGGATTGTCTCTATACACAGCCTTCGGTGACGGCGGCCGTGATTGATTATGTGCTGATTGCTCTGCAGGGAAAAGGGTCTATCATTGTCGGCGATGCGCCTTTGCAAGAATGTGTCTTTGACACTTTGGTCCAAGAAAGCGGCTATGATCAGTTGATTGCATATTATCAAAACAAAGGTGTGGATATTCAGCTTAAAGATTTTAGAAACGTGAAAACTTATGTCGGAAAAGACGGTATTCACTATACGCAAGATGACAGCCAAAACCATAAAGATGAAGGTTTGGTAGTGCATTTGGATGCTTATAGCAGTTTTTATGGTTTGGATGAGGAAAGAATATCGCGAATGCGCATTACCAACTATGATCCGCGTATTTTGCAAAAACACCATTCTTCGCAAAAACATGAATATAAGGTTTCAAAATATATTCTTGAGGCAGATGTGATTATCAATCTTCCCAAACCCAAAACACACCGAAAAGCCGGTGCTACTTCTGCCTTAAAAAACTTGGTCGGAATTAATGCCAATAAAGAATTTTTGCCTCATCATACCAATTTGAGCAAGCAAGAAGGCGGTGATGCCTATTTTCATAAGTCACAAGCCTTGCAAATTGCAAATGAATGGTTAGATAAAATGAATATCTTTACCGCAGAAGGTAAGGTTGAAGAGGCACAGAAAGCAAAAGCAATGTATTATCAATATTCAGATTTTGGCAAAGCTGAGTCCGGTGAGATTTATTGGGAAGGAAGTTGGTATGGTAATGATACCATTTGGAGAACTTTGTTCGATTTGAACAAAATTCTGTTCCATGCCGATAAAAACGGAATCATCAGAGCCAATAAGCAAAGAAGATATTTTGTGGTGGCTGACATGATTGTTTCCGGCGAAAAAGAAGGCCCTCTTGAGCCGACACCCAGACCGGTCGGAATGATTGCCATGGGCTATGATCCTTGTTGCTTTGATCAGGCCATTGTTTCTATGATGGGGTTTGATTATCGGCTTTTGCCTTCCGTTTATGAGATAAAAAACAGAAAAGGCGGTGTTTGCGAGATTACGTCCGGTGCAGAACCTTTGTTGTTGAGCAATGTTCCGCAATGGCAAGGAAAAAGCGTTGATGAAATTAAGCAAACTTGTTCTTTGCAATTTTATCCAACCAACGGATGGAAAAAAGTTTTATGGTAAGAAAGGAAAAAAATGCAAACGAAAACTTCTATAGTTGTTAATTCTGATAATAATTTAGCTTTTGCCGTAGCTACATTATTTGTTAATTTGTTGGAAACTAAGAAAAATGAAAATTTTCTGGATTTGAACGTTTTGGTTACTCCGGATTTTGATGATGAGTATATCAAAAAAATAAAGTCCATAGAGCAACAATATGAGGGGCAGTGTTCGGTTAATGTTATAAAAATGGATCACCGATTTGACAATATTCGCAATAAGACAGGATATATTACAAATTGTGCTGCCTATAGAATGTGTGTTGCAGAGATGTTTCCCTCGCATCATAAAATGTTGTATATTGACACGGATGTCGTCGTCTTTGATGATTTGTACGAGCTCTTTAATACGGATATTAACGGATATTATATTGGAGGCGTGTTTAGTATTGAGCATTATATTTATAGAAATGAATTGATAGAAAAATTATCCATTCCCGATTTATCTCAATATGTTAATTCCGGAGTTCTTTTATTGAATTTGGATGAGATAAGAAAAGATAATGTTGAAGCTAAATTGCACGCGTTGCTCGGCTCATATGATGATTCTGTTGATCAACATATTTTTAATAAGGTTTGTTACGGGCATATAAAGCTGTTGCCTTTTAAATATAATGTTTTTCAATCTTCAGAATGGATGTATGAAAGCAAAAAAGCGTTGGTTGAGATGACTGAAGCGGAGTTGGAAGAAGTTATTAAAAGGCCGGTAATTTATCATTATACGGGAACTGTTAAGCCGTGGCTTGTGGCGGATAAAAAATATGCCTTAAGATGGATGAGATATTATAAAAAATCGCCGTTTGCAACAGAAAAATTACCACTACATTTCATGGATGAACATGTGTATCTTATGCCCAAATTGACTTTTTGGCAAAAAATATTTTCTATTAATTTAATTTCCAATAAAAATAATACTAAGAGCAAATATAAAGTTTTTCTATTGGGTATGCAAATAAATTACAGAAAAAAGAAGAAACAGAAACAGCAAGGAGAAAATTAATGATTCCAATAGTTGCAATATCTGATGCCAAGCAGGCATTTGCTTTGGCAACATTGTTTGTTAATTTGATGGAAACTAAGGCAAAAGAAACTGTTTATGAACTCAATGCTTTGGTCGCACCGGATTTTACCGATGAGGATGTGGCAAAAATAAAATCTCTTGAGCATAGTTATCAGGATTGCAAAATCAATATTATCAAGATGGATAATCGCTTTGATCATATCAAAAACGGAACCGGTTATATTGCCAATTGTTGTGCTTATAAAATGTGTATGGCGGAGATGTTTCCGCAATATGATAAAATTTTGTATCTGGATACGGATATGCTTGTTTTTGAAGATTTGAGCCCGCTTTATAATACGGATATGTCCGATAATTATATCGGTGGGGTCTTTTCTATTGATCATTATCTTAATCGGCGTGAGTTGATTGAAAAACTTAATATTCCCGATATGACGGACTATGTGAATGCCGGAATGCTGTTGATGAATTTGGCGGAAATCAGAAAAAACAGAATTGAAGAAAAATTGCAAGCCTTAATCGGCTCGTATAATGATTCGGTTGATCAGCATATTTTTAACAAGGTTTGCTATGGGCATATTAAGCATTTGCCTTTCAAATATAATGTCTTTAAATCTTCCGAGTGGATGTATGATAACAAGGAGGCTTTGGTCTGCATGACCGGAGAAGAGCTTGATGAAATAATCAACAGTCCGGCTATTTATCATTATACCGGTAAAGAAAAGCCTTGGAACACACTGAAAATTAAATATGGTGTGCGGTGGATTTGGTATTATAAAAAGACGGCTTACAAAGATTTAAAGTTGATTTTGGCCGAAGTCAAAAAAATAGAAACGACAACACCGCAAAAAGTTAAAATGCGTTTAATCGACTATGTTTTTTCAATTAAAAAATATAAAAAACAAGGTAAATCTTTTAAACAATTGACCATTTTAGGGCTTAAGCTGAAATTGCAAAAAAATAAATAATTTGCTTTTGAGGAAATGTGAAAATTGATTAAAATAAATTTTATTGTTTTATCTTCTGCAGATCGAGGATCAACCCGAATCAGAGTGTTTAATCTGGTTAATGCTTTGAAACGCTATGACGTTGATGTCAGAATCAATGCGCCGCTTTATTGGGGTGATATTTGTGCTTTTCATAAAGAGTTAAAACCCAACAAACTGGAACGGCGTTTGCGTCTTGCCAATTTGCTGGGAAAATTTACTTGTTTTGATATTGATGACTATTTTGAGGATTATAAAAAGGTTGTTAAGGCGGCGGATTTGTGCATTAACAGTACCGCATATTTGCAGAAGATAAACAGTCAATATAATCTGCATGATATTGTGGTGGACAATAGTCTTGACGTGGATGATGTCAATATCAAACTCAAACAAGATTGTTCTGCGCATCAAAAGGTTTGTTGGTACGGTTGCCATGTTAATGCTTATATTTTGGATAAGTTTAATATCAAAAACGTGACCATTATTTCTGAAAAAGGAGATATTATTTGGCACAAAGAAACCATAGACCAAGATTTGCAAAAATTTGATTTGACGATTATTCCGCAAGAAAAAACACCGCATACTCTGGCTAAGACACATTGCCGAATGTTGAAGGCTTTGTATTTGGGCGTGCCGGTGATGGTTACGGATATGCCGGAATATGTGGACTTGGCTCAATATCTCAATTATCCCAAAGAATTTATTGTGACCAATTCGCAAGATTGGAATCAAAAAATTGAAGATTTTAAGTCCGGAAAGTTGAAATTTAGCTTTGATTTTGAACAGGCACGCAAGAAAATATTGCAGAGATACGCGCCTGCTGTTATTGCCGATAGCTGGATTAAACAAGTGAAAGCTGAATATTTGCAGTATCAAAAACACAAAATCAGAAATTGGTTTAAGAAAAACAGCCTTAAAAATCTATATAGATTGCTTAAAATAACAATACGTATCAGACATGGAAAGCACGCCAGATAAAAGTTTAAGGGTTTAATGACACAAAAAACAGGTGCCAAAATTTTGACACCTGTTTTTTGTTGGCCTAAAGGTTTGTCAGATTTTGACAATGCCATGGGCAAAGGCATAAATGGCCCAAAGTGAAAGAATAATAAAGATGGTTACAGCGGCATATTCACGAGCCGTAAAGAGCTTCTCATTTGGCTCAGACTCTTTTCTGGCCCAGATATAAACCGGAATACCCAAGGTGACAATCACAACCGCCATCAGCAAATAATTTAAGCCGGCGGCATAAATCAGCCAAAGAGCATAGATTGAGCCGAAAACCGAGGTAAACAAAGCCGAAGAGCGTTTGACCGGTAAGCCGCTCGGATATTCGCCGTCTTCACAAAGTTTCCATAAATAAGCGCAGGAGGCAAAATAGGCCGGCAATACCATGACGCTGGTGATGCTCAACATGGTGTTCCAGGCGTTGTTGGAGAAATAGACCAACAAGATGAAAATTTGCATCATGGCTGAGGTGACCCAAAGTGAAACGCTCGGTGAACCGGCTTCATTCTCTTTGGTGAAGGCTTTGGGAAAAGTACCGTTTTCAGCAGCAGCTTGCGGAATTTGTGCGGTGACGATTGTCCAGGCCAGCCAGCTGGTCAACACCGAAAGAACCAAGCCGATGTTCATAATCCAAGCGCCCCAAGGTCCGACAACTTTTTCCAAAATGCCGGCGGTGGACGGAGGTGGAACAGCAGCGAGTTCGGGTTGTGACATCAATCCATAAGGCAGTAATGAGAGCAACAGATAAATGACTAAGCAACCGATGAAGCCCAAAAACGTTGCTTTGCCGATTTCTTGAACATTTTTGGCGCGGTTAGACATGACAACGGCACCTTCAATACCAATAAATGCCCACAAGGTGACCAACATGGTCGATTTGATTTGGGTTTCCAAACCGCCGAGTTTGGCTTTGGTTTCAATGGCTTCGCCCCAGAAGTCAAAGTCAAAATGAGCAAATTTGAACACAAACAGCATTATCAAAATGAACAAAACCAACGGGACAACCTTAACAACCGTGCCGATGGTGTTGATGACGGAGGCTTGTTTGATGCCTTTCAAGACCAAAAAGTTGAAGCCCCAAATGATGATTGAGCCCCGATGATGGAGGCGAGGTTGTTGCCGCCGGCAAAGTAGGGCGGAAAGAAGTAGTTCAACGCATCCATCGTGATGACGGCATAACCGACATTGCCGCAAACCTGACAAAGCCAATAGGACCAGCCGATGGTGAATCCGGCAAAGGGGCCGAAACCTTCACGGCTGTACATATAAATACCGGTGGTTAAATCCGGCTTGGCCATGGACAAGATGCTGAAGGTGTTGGCAATGAAATAGATACCGATACCGGTGATGACCCAAGCCAGCAAAACGGCTCCGGCAGAAGCATGCGAGGCCATGTTTTGCGGCAAGGAATAAATGCCGCCGCCAATCATGGAGCTGACAACAATCGCGGCTAAGGCCAGAACACCCAAGCCGTTGGGGTTGTTTTTCAGCGGTGCGGCAGAAGTTTTTTTATCAGCCATAATTTTTTTTCCTTAATTAACAAAATAAAACAAAACTTGCCCCTTTACTCAAAGAGGCAAGTCTTTTGTCTGAAAATTACAATTTTTTAGGCGGAACTGGCGTGAATTTTGCCGGTTCGGCGTGTTCAAAATTGAGGAAGCCCAAAGCAGTTAAGCAATAGCCAAACTGTTGGGTGATGTTAATGTAATTGTGCCACATTTGAAATTCGGAGTGTTTTTCAACACCACGGAGGGACAATTCATGGTTTAAAGATTTTTTGAGCCACATTTCAGCGTGACCTTGAGCGATTTCATCATCAATAAAGGTGTCAAAATATTCAACATATTCTGCGGCCCAACCGCCAATCAGTTCACCTTTTTTGTTTTTGCCCCAGCAAATGCCCAAGCCGGTGGCAATGGCTTTGTAATCATCGCGGCTGGCGCCGTTGCCGGCCATAATCACTTCCAAAACCGCACCGTGGTGGAACTGTTTGACGATTTTATCATCAAGCGGAACGATGTTGCCGTAAATTTCTTTGGGCAAAACTGAAGTGTAGGGAATGACGTTGAAGTTTTCAATGCGGGCTTGCATTAAAGCCGAATCATAGCAGAAGGTTTCAAATGGTTGCGGGGGAATGCCCTCATCTGCTTGGCCGGCACCGCCGGTGATGAAAGCCATGGTTGGGTAACGTACACCTTGAGTTGTCATATTTTTTTCTCCTTTTATTTTGTTAGACATAACAAACAACTGAGATGTAATCTTAAAAGTTGTATTTTCAACGGGTATAGGTATAAATATTTTTTGTTTTTCACAGAGGAAAAAATAGAGCTATAAAATTTGGAAAAAAGAAACTATATATAAAGTAGTTATATTTTGAGGAGAACGGATATGAAAAAACTTTTATCTCTTATGTTGGCTTTAACTTTGACGGCGGCTTGCTCATCGTCCGAAAATTCTTTCAAAGGCAAAGAATATAAAATGCAAGATGCTGCTAACAACGCCGAGATTACTTTGGGTTTTGACGAGGCAGAAAATAATTATCACGGCCAAATCGTCAATAATTATTTCGGACAATATGAAGTTGATGGCAACAACATTAAATTCGGCCCTGCCGGTGCAACCATGATGGCCGGACCGGAAAATTTGATGAAAGCCGAAAGCCAATATTTGCTGACTTTGCCGACCATTACCAGTTTTACATTGGATGGCAAAAAACTTACCTTCAAAACCGCTGAAGGAAAAGAGTTGGTTTTTGAAGAAGTTGAAACAGCTCAAGAAAAATAGGCCCAAATATGCTGAAACTTTTGTCGGTCTTTTGCATTTTGTTTGCTTTTGAGGCGCAGGCGTTGGTTAATACCAGCACGCTTAAGGGAAAAATGCGGCAGTTGGATAAAATTTGCTGGGAAATCGGGCGGACGGCCTCTTTTCCGTCTATGTGCAAAAGCCCGACAAGGGTGGTCTATAAAAATGTGCTTTGCTGGGGGTGTCCGGAAGCCACACGTTGTAATCCGGCTTGCAAAGGCGGCAAAGTTTGCATGAACCAAAAATGCGTTTGTCCGCCCAACCAACTTTTGTATGATTGCAACGGACGTTGTCTTCCGCCAACGGTGCCTTGTACAAAATAAAAAATAGTTGACAAAAGGTTAAAATGAGAATATGCCATTAGTCATCAAGTGAATTATTTTCTTTTTTATTAACTATTAAATTATTAAGTTATGGAAACAGTTGTATTGTCCAATGGAATGCGAGTTGCTGTAGCTCAGGTTAGAGCAAGTGTATGTACCGTATCGGTTACCGTAAATGTAGGGCATATTAATGAGCCTAAGTTAGGCATTGCCGCTCTTTATGAGAAAATGTTGTTAAAGAAAGTGCCGTTTGTACAGGCTATCTATGGCGGAACGATTACCTCTTTTTTAACGGATTGTCCTAAAGAGGAGCTTGCCGCAACTATGGAAAAAATGGCAAATTTAATCAAAACGCCGGAGTTGTCTGAGCTTTTGCTTGATGTTGCCAAAAAGGAGATTGTTGAGAGAACGCTGCAGTCGGCTGATATGCCTTCAAGACAATCTAAATTGGCTTATAAGCATACGGCTTTTTCTCAAAACAATGTTGTTTGGGATACGCAAAAATATATTGATTCCGTGAAGTCTATTTCGCTTGAAGATTTGAAATCTTTGCGGGAGAAATATTATACCGGTAAAAATTTGGTGCTTTGCGTGGCGGCTCAAAATCTGGATGCTTCGGAAATTGAGGCTTTGGCCAAAAAATATTTTGAAGATATTCCGGACGGGATTTTCCATAGAGTAAAACAGGAACTTTATACCGGTGGGTATACGCATATTCCGGCTGTGGTTGACTATCAGCGGGTTATATTCGGTTGGGATGTTACTTCTTTGTCCAATGTGGCCGAGGCTAATGTATTGATGTCGGCTTTGAACGGACGTTTGGAACATGCTTTTGCTTCAACCTCCTGCACGGCAGCCTTGAAAATTGCCGGATATTTCGGTGGTATGCGGACATTGCGAATTTCGGTGGAGACGTTGTCTTCTCAGAAAAGTTTGAATGATATCATTCAAACCGTGGCCGCTATTGTGAAAAATTTGCAAACCGAGAAACTGGACAACAATGCTCTGGAATCGGCTCGCCAATGGGCTATGACCGAAAAACTGTTCAAATTTGCCTCGCCTAACGATGCTTCGGTTGAAGCGGCATGGCAAATTTTGGGTCGGGAACATATGTATAACATTGATGAAAGAATCATCGCAACATGGCGTGTTTCTGCGCGTGATGTGCAAGAGATTGCGCAAGAGATTTTCTCAACACCGTTAACTTATGTGACTTATACCAATCAGCCGCATTATTCTTATAATGAAGTTGTGGCCATGATGCATTGATAATTGCCATCGAAAGGTCTGTATTTGTGAAAATACAGGCCTTTTTTGTTGACAAAAGTTACAGACTTTCCTATCAAAAAAGGGGATAAAACAAAGAGAGACAAAGGATGCCGGATTTTTCTTTTGAAGATAAATATGCCGAGGAAGTGGTCGGTATTGATGAGGCAGGACGCGGGCCTTGGGCCGGACCGGTGGTGGCCGGTGCGGTGGTTTTTCATAACCGCAACGAAAGTGCCGAACTTTTGCAAGAGCTGAATGACTCGAAAAAACTTTCTGCCAAAAAGCGTGAAAAACTCTATGCCCTGTTGCAGGAAGAGCAGGCTAAGGGCAATGTTTCTATCGGGATTGGCGAAGCCAGTGCGCAAGAGATTGATGATTTGAACATTTTGCAAGCCACTTTTTTGGCGATGAAGCGGGCTTATCAAAATTTGGATGCAAAACCCAAACATGCCCTGATTGACGGCAACCAAAAGCCCAAAGATTTTCCTTGTGCCACGCAAACCATTATCAAGGGCGATGCTTTGTCCATGTCGGTTTCGGCAGCCTCAATTGCGGCCAAAGTTTATCGTGACCATTTGATGCAAAATTTGGCACAAAAATATCCGTATTACGGTTTTGAAAAAAATGCCGGTTATGGCACAAAGCTGCATATTGACGGTTTGAAAGCGCACGGAATCTGCCCTGAGCATCGGAAATCTTATAAGCCGATACAAGAGTTGCTCAAATGAGCCAAAATTGTTAACAAAAAGCATTCTTTGGAATGCTTTTTTTGTATTTTATTCTGAAAAAATTGTCTAAAAACGAAAAATACCATATTTTATCTACTTGATTTTACGTAGTTTTTAAAATATTTTTTAAAATTGTGCACTTTTTTTGTCAATGTTAATAATTTTATAACTAAATTCGCCGATACTGTCTTCATCAGATAAATTAACTCTTTACACGGTTTAAAAAACATGAGCAGTAAGCAACGCAAAACTATTCTTAATACCATTATCAATGATGATTGCATCAAAGCTATGAACGAAATGGAGGAAAACTCGGTCGATTTGATTTTTGCCGATCCTCCGTATAATTTGCAATTGGGTGATGCTTTGACACGTCCGGACAATACCAACGTCAGCGGAGTGTATGAAGATTGGGATAGTTTTGAGAGCTTGGCCGCTTATGATGCTTATACCCGCAAATGGATGACCGCCGCCCGCCGCGTGCTGAAAGAAGACGGCGCCATCTGGGTGATTGGCTCTTATCACAATATTTTTCGCGTCGGTTATATTTTGCAAGATTTGGGCTTTTGGATTTTGAACGATATTATTTGGAACAAAACCAACCCGATGCCGAATTTTAAGGGAACACGCTTTACCAATGCGCATGAAACCTTGATTTGGGCCTCAAAAAATCCAAATTCCAAATATACCTTCAATTATGAGGCGATGAAAGCCTTGAACGAAGATACGCAAATGCGCAGTGACTGGCAAATCCCTTTGTGCACCGGCAAAGAACGCTTGAAAGATGAAGACGGAAACAAACTTCATCCCACGCAAAAGCCCGAGAGTTTGCTTTATCGCGTGATTATGGCTTCAACCAATGTGGGTGATGTTATTCTTGACCCATTTTTCGGAACAGGTACTACCGGTGCCGTGGCCAAAAAACTCGGCCGCAATTTTATCGGCATTGAACGTGATGCCAACTATGTGAAAGGTGCTCAAGCCCGTATTGATGCCATTCAGGCGGTTGATGATGCTTCTTGCTTGGAAATGGTTTCAAAAAAACGCCAGCCGCGCATTCCGTTCGGAACCGTGGTGGAAAGAGGTTTGCTCAACCCCGGAGATGTTTTGTATGATACCGGCCGCAAACATAAAGCCATTGTCCGCTCTGACGGCACATTGAAGTCTGACAATATGGAAGGTTCCATCCACCAGGTTGGGGCGGCCGCACAAAATTTGTCGGCTTGCAACGGTTGGGTCTATTGGTATTTTGAAAACGAGAAAAAAGAGCTCGTTTCCATTGATGAGCTGAGAACACAAGTCAGACACGAAATTTATGGCGATTAATTTGAAAAAAAGTCGGGGTGTTGCCCCGATTTTTTTTACAAAAATCTTAAAAAAATGCTTGCTCTTGAAACAAAAATTGGACATTATGAAAGCAATAGTATTTTATAATTAACTAATGAATTGAAAATTAATGCAAAAATGGCGAAAAAAACAAAATAATACAAAGCCATACAGCGATAGAAAAAATAGCCCGTCTTTTTTGGAACCCAAAAATTATGCGGCTATTGATTTGGGAACAAACTCTTGTCGATTGGTGATTGCCACGCCGACGCCCAGTTCTTTCAGAATTGTGGAAACTTTCTCTCGAATCACTCGTTTGGGTGAGGGCATCATCAAAGATAACGAACTTTCCCGTCCGGCCATCAAACGCACCATCGGTGCTTTGAAAGTTTGTGCCGGTGTGTTGGCGGAATATGCGCCGATTTATAAAGGACGCTATGTGGCAACGGCAGCTTGCCGTAGGGCGGTGAACTGCAAAGAGTTTATTGATGCGGTCAAACGCGAAACCGGCTTGAATATTGAGATTATTTCTTCCAAGGAAGAATCTCGACTGGCGGTTGTCGGCTGTATTCCGCTCTTAAACCGCAATATTAAACGTGCTTTGGTGTTTGATATCGGCGGCGGTTCTTCGGAAATTTCTTTGGCAAGGGTGACCAACAGCGGCAAAACTTTTATTGAAGGTTTTGTCTCTCTGCCCTATGGTGTGGTGACCATTTCCGAGGCTTTTCCGGCTCAAGAAATGACCGATTTGGCTTATGATACCATTATTGAACGCACGCATAAGATTTTGTCTGAATTTGAAGAAAAATATCAGATTACCGATGCCATTCGCAATCAAGAGATTCAGGTTATCGGAACTTCCGGCACGGTTACGGTTTTGGGTGCCGTTCACCTCAATTTGCCGCGTTATAATCGCTCCGCCGTGGATGGTTTGTCTATCAGCCGACAAGATATTGAACGCGCCATTGCCAAAATCAAACGCATGGGGGATGAGGGCCGGCGCAAACATGCTTGTATCGGTGCACAAAAGGCCGATTTGACTATGGCCGGTTGCGCCATTATTGAGGCACTTTGTTCTTTTTGGCCGATTGCCGAAATTACTGTTGCCGACAGAGGAATCAGAGAGGGAATTTTGCTTGATTTGATGCATGCGCAAAATGCAAACCGCAAACCGATGAACAAGAAAAGACGTTATCCTTTTGCAAGAAAGGGAAGGAAGTATAATCATGAGCAGAAATAAGTGTTTTGCCGCTATTGATTTGGGAACAAACTCTTGCCGGTTGCTGATTGCCAATCAACACAAAAAATATTTGTTCAGCGAGGCTTATTCGGTCAAACTCGGCGAGGGTATGTATGAACATATGAAATTTACGCCCGAAGCCATTGAGCGGGGTTTGGAGTGTTTTTATAAACTCAAACAGATTATGGACAGATTTCATATTGTCAAAACGCGTGCCATTGCCACGGCCTCTTGCCGCATGGCCAAAAATGCGCAGGAGTTTATTGATAAAGTTTATCATGAATCGATGATAAAACTGGAAGTGATTGACGGCTATGAAGAAGCACGCCTCAATTTGAAAGGTGCTTTGGAGCATGTGTGCGGCAAAACCGAATATGTGGTTTTGTATGATTTGGGCGGCGGTTCGACCGAAATCACTTTGGCTACCAATACCAAAGACCCAAAAATCATTCATACCATATCTATTCCGTGGGGGGCGCGCAATGCTTCCGAAGCCTTTGATTTGGTGGAATATGAGCCGGAAAAAGCGCAAAAACTGCATGATGAGATTGCCCGCTATGCCAACGACTTTGTCAAAGATTCTCATTTGAAAGAGATTAAGGACAAGGTTTGTTTTGTGGCCACATCCAGCACGCCGCTGCGCTATGTTTCCATGATTGAAAAATTTGGCAAATATGACCGCGATAAGGCGGACGGTCATGTTATTCAATGCAAGGATATTGACGCGCAAATAGAAGGTGTTTATAAGCTCACCCGTGCACAGATGATGGAAAATTTGTATATCGGACAAAAACGCTCCTCTATTTTTACGGCGGCCTGCGTCATTTTCAAAACCATTTATGATTGTTTGGGCGCCAAAGAAATTACCGCTTCGCTTAAAAGCGCCAAAGACGGCATTGTTTCTGAATTGATTGATGAATATTATAAAGAACATAATAGGGAAAATAATGGGCAAATTAACAAAATCAGCCAAAGAAATCCGCGGACGCCATCAATTGACCGTTCGCGTTAAAACGGCAAAATATCGAGATAAATCATCCAATCGTTGGCTGGCTCGTCAGCTCAATGACCCGTATGTGGCTGAATCTAAACGCTTGGGATATCGTTCTCGCGCGGCATTTAAGCTGATTCAGCTGGATGAAAAATTTCATTTTTTAGGCAAGGGAAAAACCATTGTCGATTTGGGTTGTGCCCCCGGTGGTTGGACCCAAGTTGCGGTGGAACGCAACAAAGGCACCGGTAAGGTTGTGGGTATAGATATTTTGGAAGCAGAACCGATTAAAGGCGCCACACTTATTTGTCAAGATTTTACCGAACCGGAAGCGGCAGACCGCTTGAAAGAGCTTTTGAACGGCGAGGCGGATATTGTGATGAGCGATATGGCGGCCAACACTACCGGACATCAGCAAACCGACCATTTACGCACGATTGCTTTGGTGGAAATTGCTTATGACTTTGCCAAAGAAGTTCTGTCTGAAGGTGGTATTTTTATTGCCAAAGTGTTCAAAGGCGGGGCGGAATCAGGCTTGCTCAATGATATTAAAAAACGCTTCAAAAAAGTTTCTCATGCCAAGCCGGATGCCAGCCGTCAGGGATCGCCGGAGGAATATTTGGTGGCTATCGGTTTCAAAAAAGATGTTGAGGAGTGAAAAATTATGGTACATCGCGGGCAAATTTATAAGCACTATAAAGGCAACCTCTATTTGGTTTTGGAGGTGGCTACGCATACCGAAACCAAAGAAGAGTTGGTTATCTATTGCAATGTTAAAAACAAAGCCCAAATTTGGGCGCGTCCTTTGGTCATGTTTGAAGATACGCTTCCCAACGGCAAACCGCGTTTTGAGCTTTGGGAAGACAGATAGGAGCTATCTCTATGCAACAAGGGGCGCGCTATCAAGCCGTTTTGGAACTTATCAGCGAGATTTTTAAAGACCTCAAGCCGGCGGATGGGATTATTGACGCTTACTTGAAAGCTCGTAAATATATCGGTTCCAAAGACCGTCGTTTTATTACCGATACGGTCTGGACGATTATTCGCAATCGGATGAAGTTGGAATTTGACGCGCGCTCCAAAGAATATCGCAAAATTTTGCTGACCTATCTCAAGCACAAAGGCGAAAATGTGGATGAAATTTTCAGCGGCTTGCAATATTGTCCGTCAGCTTTGACCGAAGAAGAAAAGGCTTGGCTGAAAGAAGACAATGACGAAGTTTATCCGCCCTTTGTCGAAGCAGAAACGCCGGAGTGGCTTTATAAAAAAGTGCAAGACGTGCGGTTGCTCAAATCTTTAAATGAGCCGGCAGAAGCTGATTTTCGCATCAATGTCAAAAATCGGGATATGGTTTTAGAAAAACTCAAAGCCGAAGGGTTCGAGGTGGTGCCGACGCCTTATTCGCCTTACGGCATCCGCTCGCTCAAACGTATTCCCTTGGGCAACTGCATTGCCTATCAAGAAGGCGAGATTGAGGTTCAAGACGAGGCTTCGCAAATTGCGGCGATTTTATGTGATGTGAAGCCCGAACATAAAATTATTGACTATTGTTGCGGGGCAGGCGGCAAAAGTTTGGCTATGGCCTATATGTTGCAAAACAAAGGTCATATTTTGGCGCATGATATTGAAAAAAAGCGCTTAATGGCCATCAAACCCCGTATGGAACGCTTGCATATCAACAATATTGAGCTGCTTGATTTTGTGGCAACCTCGGATAACAATTTTGACCGCTTTGTGGTGGATGCGCCATGCTCGGGAACCGGCACATGGCGGCGCGCTCCCGATGCCAAATTCCGCCTTAATCAAAACATGGTGGACAAGCTCAACTGCATTCAGATTGACATTTTGCAAACCGCTTTTGAAAAGACTAAAGTTGGCGGACGAATCATCTATATCACTTGCTCGATTTTGAATGAGGAAAATGAGGAAATTATTGCCGCTTTTCTGCAAAACAACCCCAGCATGCAAACGGTGAACATGAAAAAACTTTGGGAGAGCAAAATTGAGGCGCCGTATCCGTATCATTCGGAAAAATATTTGCGACTTTCACCCTTGACCACCGGAACTGACGGATTTTTTATCTGCGTGATGGAAAAACTGGCTTAATCTTTGTTTATCTCTTTGCCGTTTTGCTTGTAAATATAAGAAATGATTTCGGCCACGGCAGAAAAAGCCTCAATCGGAATTTCGCTATCAATATCCACGGCTTTCAAAATTTGCAACAAATCGGCATCTTTTCTGATTTCAATGCCTTCATCAATGGCAATTTGGATGATTTTTTGCGCCACATGACCTTGCCCTTTGGCCAAAACTTTCGGTGCGTTGTCTTTTTCCGGCTCATAACCCAAAGCAACAGCATAATCTGTGGACAAGCTGTTTTCTTGATTGCTATTTGTTAATCTTTCATTAATATCTTTTTCAGACATGGGCTTTGCCTTTTTTGTGGTTTCTTGCTTGAGTATAAACTTTTGGGGAAAAGTTGGCAAGAACTTTATAATTAAGGCACGGTTTTTGCATTAGATTTTTGTATGGGAAACAAAATCTTCATGTTTGGGGAATGAAAAATGGATTTAAATAATCTGCAAGTTGTTGATTTAATTAAGAAAAACATGCGTTATCAAACAGCTAAAGAACGCGTGATTTCTGAGAATCTGGCCAACTCGACCACCCCGAATTATTTGGCCAAAGATGTGGCTTTGCCCGATTTTAAAAATGCGCTGGCTGCAGAACAGACGCCAAAACTGGAGATGGTGACCACCAATCCCAAACATTTGACCCATGATGATGCTGTGAAAAAATCTGCCGATGGCGAGTTTGTTGTCTATACGCCAAAGCCGACATCGCCGCTCACCATAGACGGCAACGGCGTGATTGTGGAAGACCAACTCAACCAAGCCAGCAAGGCCAGTGGCGAATATAACCGCATGATTACCATTTATGGCAAATATATGGACATGCTCAAACTTGCCAATACAAAAATCAATGCGTGACGGAGTTTTTAACTGATGAGTGATTTGTCTGTAACATCTGATATTGCCGTTTCCGGTATGAAAGCACAAAGCGAGCGTTTGCGCATCATCTCCGAAAATATGGCTAATGCCGAATCGGTCGGCATCCGCCCTGGAGAGGAGCCGTATCGCCGTCAGGTTGTCACTTTCAAAAACTATGTTGATAAACAGACCGGTGCCGAAATGGTCAAGGTGGACAAGGTGGTTAAAGATCAATCGCCGTTTGTTAAAAAATATGCTCCCAATCATCCGGCGGCTGACGCTCAGGGCTATGTTTCCATGCCCAATGTCAACACCCTTGTCGAGATGATGGATATGAAAGAAGCCCAACGCGCCTATGAAGCAAATCTTACCATGGTGCAAACCGCGCGTGACATGAATTCTAAGGTTTTGGATATTTTGAAATAATAAGGAGTTATAATCGTGGTTAGTAATATTTCAAGTGCTCTCAATGCTTATCAAGCCGCTCTCAGCAGAATAGGGGCGCCAACTCCTGCCAAAGAATCGGCTCCGGTTCAGGTGACCGGTTCTACTTTTTCCGATATGGTCAAGTCCAGCATTGAAGAAGCTCAAGATTTGGGCACCAAAGCTGAGCAAACAACGCTTGCCGCCATTCAAGGCAAAGCCAGTGCGCAAGATGTTGTCTTGGCCGTTTCCAACGCCGAGCTTGCTCTTGATACGGTCGTTGCTTTCCGCGACACCGCGATAAAGGCTTATCAGTCTATATTTAATATGCAAATCTAAATTTAAAATGTGTATAATGGAAATCAGAAAAGATTATGCGTCGGCTCGAAAAATTCATGTACTTCTATGTACATTAGGATTTTTCTCGCTCCTAAAATCACTCTATCTTCCCAATTCCGACTAGGCTTTGTTACGAAAGCTATCGCATTCTGCCAAAGCCAAGTCTCATTGCGTCTCCTTAAAAAAAGCACATTTAGGTGCTTTTTTTTGCGGCCGTCTCCGAACTTTTATACACTCTCTCATATTTTTGCTGGTTTCTTATTATTACGCTCATAAAAAAGAAATTTGTGAAAGTTCGTATAATGGAAAGCTGTTGGTTCATTTTAGTTTGGTGCAAATCCATGTTGATGTAATAAGAGCCTTGTTTGGGCTCTTTTTTTGTGCTATAATCATCTTGTTAAAAAAATTATTAAGAGGCTATTATTCACGCGGTATTTGCCTCATACTGCACTTAAAATATTTTATTTATGGGATGGTTAGAGTTAATCATTGCCGTGATACTTTTTATTATCCTTGCCGCTATTTTTATTAAAATAATAGCTATTGCTGTTATCTTAATATTCGCCGCCGCAGTTTGCTGGCTGCTTTGGTGGGGAATCTCATCATTGTTTGCCTATATCGGCTGGTGGGTCATTTTGGTGATTGTAATTGTTATAATAATATTAAAAAAATAGCGTATGGAACTAATAATTAGTATCATCACAGTCATACTTTGCTTGGTATACTGTATCTTTATGCTTGCTTTCTATCTTCAACTCATTGGAGTTGTTCTTGGGGCAACAAAAGGCAAATATCTGTGGATTCCGGCAATCATCGGTTTGTCAATTTATGCCATTCTGATGTGCTCTGAAGATTCTTGGATGTGGGTTTTCCCTAAAACTCTGGGATTTATCCTTGATTGGGGCGGCGGTTTATTCTGTATGGTCGCCGGAATTTATTTGACCTGGAAAACTTTCACCAGTTGGAAGTTTTTCTTAGGTATGACAGGCGTAAGCGCGGTTATCTTCTTGATTGCATTTATGCTTGGCTAAGGCAATAGTTTTCAGACTATTGCCTTTTTTTTGTGGCATATCTGATAAAATTGGATTATATTCTGATAAAAATTTTTTACAAAAAGGATATGTCCATGCTCAGAATTAATAATATCAAAGTGCCGTTGTCGGTTTCTTTGTCTGATTTGCCCGAATATGTCAAAAAAGAAATCGGCTATTCCGGAGTGTGGCTTTCTTTTAAAATCATCAAACAGGCGATAGATGCCCGCCGCAAGTCTGATGTGCATTACGTCTATGGTTTTGATGTTGAAGTAGAAGATGAACAAAAATTTTTATCTCATTATAAATCAAAAGATATTTTTGTTTTAGATGTGGAAGAAAAATATATCTTGCCAAAAACAAAATCACGCCTCAGACCGGTGATTGTCGGGAGTGGGCCGGCCGGAATGCTCGCCGGAATTGCGCTGGCCGAAGCCGGTTTAAAACCGATTATTCTCGAGCGCGGGCGCAAGGTGCCGGAGCGGCAAAAAGATGTGCAGGCTTTTTGGCAAGGCGGCGAACTTAATCCGGAATCTAACGTTCAGTTTGGGGAAGGCGGTGCCGGCACTTTTTCCGACGGTAAGCTGATGAGTGGTATCAAAAAAGACAAATACACCGCCAAAGTGTTGCAAGAGCTGGTTTCTGCCGGTGCACCGGAAGAGATTACATATTTAGCCAAACCCCATGTCGGTACCGATATTTTGGCGCGCGTGGTGCAAAATATTCGCTATAAGATAGAAAGTTTGGGCGGTGAATATCGCTTTGAAAACAAACTTGAACATATTGTCATTAAAAATCAGCAAATTAGCGCGCTTAAAATTCGTGATGCACAAGGTCAAATCTATGAGCAAGCGGCGGATTCCGTTATTTTGGCGATTGGACACAGCGCGCGCGATACGTTTGAAATGCTTTATCGCGCCGGCTTTATGATAGAGCCCAAGCCTTTTGCTGTCGGAGTTCGTGTGGAACATAAACAAAGTCTGATAAGTACTGCACAATACGGAAAATTTTCAGCGAAACTCGGCGCGGCAGATTATAAAATGGCGTACCATGCCGCCAACGGTCGCTCGGCTTTTACCTTCTGTATGTGTCCGGGCGGTGAGGTGATTGCCGCGGCTTCCGAGAAAAATCGGGTTGTGACCAATGGTATGAGCGAACATGCCCGCAACAAAGAAAATGCCAATGCCGCGCTTCTGGTTGGGGTTACGCCGCAAGATTTTGGCGGCAGCCATCCTCTGCAAGGAATGTATTGGCAGCGCGAACTTGAGGAAAAAGCCTTTACCGCCGGCGGGCGCAACTATCATGCACCGGCGCAACTGGTCGGCGATTTCTTGAAAAACAAAGATTCCAAACAAGCTGGCGATGTCAAACCCAGCTATACCCCAGGGGTGACCTTTGGTAACATGGCCGCGGTTTTGCCGCCATATATTCTGGAAACCATGCGCTTGGCGATTGTCGATATGGATAAAAAGCTCCATGGCTTTGCATCATATGATGCCGTGATGACCGGTGTGGAAAGCCGCAGTTCTTCTCCCATTCGCATTTATCGCGATGCCACTTTGCAAAGCTCGGTTAAAGGCCTTTATCCTTGCGGCGAAGGTGCCGGTTATGCCGGCGGAATTATGTCGGCGGCAGTGGATGGGCTGAAATGTGCCGAAAAAATTGCAAACACATATAAATCGTAAATTCAAATGATAAAATTATTATGTTAAATAAAAACTTTAACTTTAAGGAGAGAGATATGGAAGAAAAAAAGACTTGTTCTTGCGGTCCCGATTGCACTTGCGGATGTAATGAAGGCAAGCCTTGCACTTGCGGATGTTCAGATGAAAAAAATTGTTCATGCGGTTGTAAATGCGGTGAAAATTGCAAATGTGGTAAAGGAATGACACGCATCTTTTCCGCTTTGCTGATTGGTGCCGGTTTGTGTGCCGGTGGCTTTTTTCCGGGATATTATTACTATCAAACCAAGATGAACTCAAACTATGTAACGGTTAAAGGTTTGTCCGAAATGCCGGTGCGGGCTGATTTGGCGGTTTGGGATTTGAAGTTTGTGGTGACTAATAACGATTTGTCGATTGCGCAGCAGGAAATTGCCCAAAAAGCGCAAACCATTATTGCTTTTTTGAAAGAGCAAGGCTTCACCGATGACGAGATTGTGGCTGAATCTATCAACACCAACGATTTGATGGCTAATCCGTATCGTAGTGATGGTGCGGCAACCTCGCGTTATATTTTGAACCAAACAATTAAAGTTCGGTCGCAAAAGGTTGATTTGGTGGCGCAAAGTTTGGGTAAAACCGGAAGTTTGATTGCGCGAGGCGTTGTTTTTGATAATCAATATGGTTCACCGGTTTCATACGTTTTTACCAAACTTAATGAAATTAAGCCGAAGATGTTGCAAGAAGCCACTGAAAATGCTGAGGCTTCGGCGCAAGAATTTGCCAAAAGTTCAAATTCTGCCGTTGGCAAGATTAAATATGCCAATCAGGGTGTCTTTTCCATTTTGCCGGCCGAACAAACCGGCGGAGATTCCGAGGCATCGCAAATTGAAAAGAAAGTCAGAGTGGTTTCGACTATTGAATATTGGTTGAAATAGGCGATTTTGATAAACAAAAAAAAGCTCTCGGTTTCGAGAGCTTTTTCTTTTGCCTTATATCCAAAACTATTTTCTCATTTTGGAGCCTTCAATCTCTTTGAAATATTTGACCGTGTCGGCTTTGAGCTCGCTGGTGGCATCGTCATCGCAGACAATGATGCCGTGTTGGTGCATTTGCAAAATGCTGACCGGCCACATGTGGTTGATGCTGCCTTCTATGGCATGATGTATGGCGCGGGCTTTGTTGGAGCCGCTGGCAACAATCATGACTTCTTCCGCATCCATAATGGTGCCGATGCCTACCGTTAAGGTGGTTCCGGGGACTTTGCTGACGTCATTGTCAAAAAAGCGCGAGTTGGCTTTGATGGTTTCTTGCGTTAAGGTTTTGATTCGGGTGCGAGAGCTCAAAGATGACCCCGGTTCGTTGAAGGCAATGTGCCCATCCGAGCCAACCCCGCCCAAGAACAAATGAACGCGGCCATAGCTTTTGATGGCATCTTCATAATCTTGGCATTCTTTGACATAGTTTTTGGTCATGCCGTCCAGCATATGAACATTGGCTTTTTTGATGTCAATATGCGAGAAAAAATTGTCCCACATATAGCGATGATAGCTCTGCGGATGTTTGGCATCCAGCCCGATATATTCATCCATGCTGAAGGTGACCACATTGGCAAATGAAACTTTGCCTTTTTTGAACATTTCTATCAGTTCTTTATATATACCCAAAGGGGTGGAACCGCTCGGCAAGCCCAAGACAAAAGGTCTTTCCGCCGTGGGGCGAAAGCGTTTGATTTTGTCGGCAATGTAGATGGCTGCCCATTTGGCACATTCTTCATAATTTTTTTTGATGATAACGCGCATTATTTTTCTCCCTCATAGAGTTTTCCGTTGATGATGGTGTTGATGTTACTGAAATCTTCGTTAAAAATTATTAAATCGGCATCAAAGCCGGGGGCAACATAGCCCTTGTTTGGAATCTTTAATATTTCGGCCGGACTTGGGGCGGAAACATGAATGGCTTCTTCCAGACTTAGCCCCCAATCAACCAGATTTTTTACACTTTCTATCATGGTCATGGCTGAGCCGGCGATTACATTGTCTGATTTGCGATAAAAACATTTGTCAAAGTATACTTCTTCATTGTTGGCATATAGCTTTGTGGCCTTTTGTTTGGTCGGCTTGAGCGAATCGGTCACCATAACCAATTTATCCAGCGGTTTGAACTGGAACAAAAGTTTGATTAAGTTGGGGTCAATATGGATGCCGTCGGCAATAAACTCACAAGACATTTCCGGATGAATGAACACGGCGCCAACGGCTCCGGGGTCGCGGTGGTGCATGCAACTCATGGCATTGAACAGGTGTGTGGTGTGCATGATTCTGGTTTGCATCCCTTCAAGCATTTGGGCATAGGTGGCGTTGGTGTGTCCGGCTTGCAAGATGATGCCTTTGGCTATGCACCAAAGCGCCAGTCCGCGCATGGACGGAAGCTCGGGGGCGACCGTCATGTTGATGATGTGACCTTTGGAGGCAGCGTATAATTTTTCCATGAGTTTGATATCTACCGGACTGGCGGCGTTTTTGTTTTGGGCGCCCAATCTTTCCGGTGAGATGAACGGGCCTTCAAGGTGCATTCCCAAAATGTGAGCGCCTTTTTCTTTGCCCATGGCTTTGACAATGGCTTTGATGTTTTTTATCATCTCGTCGGGTTTGGCGGCATAAATGGTGGGGATGAACGAGGTGACACCGTAGCGGGGCAAAATTTCCGACATTTTTAATATCGAATCGGTTTGTCCGTCATCAGTGCCGAATCCGCCAATGCCGTGAATGTGGGTGTCTATCAACCCCGGGGCGATGTAGGAGCCGTTGACGTTGATGATTTGTACCTTGCGAGAAAATTGTTTTTCTTGAAAGCGATTTTCACTGAAAACATCTGCTATCTTGTTGTTTTTTATATAGACCGCACAATTTTCCATGACCGAAAAACCGGTCAAAATTGTTGCATTGTGAAGACAAATTCCACTGTCCATTTAAGCATTCCTTAAGTTTTGTTTTGTATGGCACATAGTCTAAAAACAAAAAGTAAAGATAGTGTATAAATCAAAAGTTTTTATACACTTATTATACATATCTTGTATTTTTTGAAAAGACAAATTTGTTTAAGGATTGAAAAATGCGCTTTTTTTCTAAAATATCATCTTTGTTTGCCAAAGATTTTTGGTGGCAGATAAAGTCTTATCAATTCAACGCTATTTTTTCTTTGTTCACGTTGTTTGCCTATAACAAACTTTTTTTTGAAAAACTTTGGAATATCTATCCGAGCTTGCTGTTTGTGAGCCTGCTCACCTTGGTGTTGTTTTTGCTCTTGAATGCGGCTTGTGCTCTTTTGTTTTGGCCGAGAATGACCAAGTTTTTGGCAATTGTTCTCACGCTTATCAACGGCGGCGTTTTTTATTTTATGTACGTTTATAACGTGGCATTTGATAAAGTGATGTTGATGAACGTTTTGGAAACAGATGTGCAGGAAGTGGCCGCTTTGCTCAGCTGGGATATGGTTTGGATGTATTTTCTGTTGGCGATTTTGCCCTCAATTTTGATTTATAAAACCAAAATTGTTTATAATACGCCCAAAAAATTAATCTTGCACAAAATCGGGTTGATTTTGGGGGCGTTTCTTATCTCGGCCGCCATTATCGCGGGCGGCTATAAAGAAACGGCTCAATTCTTGCGCAACAATAAGCCGATTAAATATTTGTTGGTGCCGGTCAACTATTTCAGTGCCGTGATTTCGGTTGCCAAAAAACAATTGCGCTCCCGCCCCAAAGAGTTGATAAAAGTTGGGAAAGATGCCGTGCTTCAGCCTTATTGGCAAAACAACGGCAAGCCCAACTTGTTTGTTTTTGTGGTGGGAGAAACCGCCCGTGCCGCCAATTTTTCTCTCAACGGCTATGAACGCGATACTAACGCGCCCTTAAAGCCTTTTAAGGCTGATTTGCTCAGCTACAAGAATGTTTATTCTTGCGGAACGTCTACCGCAATCTCGCTTCCGTGCATTTTTTCTGCTCGGGGAAGAAATGATTTTGACAAGGTGGAATCCCGCTATCATGAAAATCTTTTAGATGTTGTGCAACGCGCCGGATACAAAGTTTGGTGGCGCGGCAATGTGACCGGTTGTAAGGGAATTTGCACCCGCGTGGAAACGCAGATGCTTTGTGACAAAGATACCTGCTTTGATGATATTTTGAACAAAGGTTTGAATGAGCGTGCCTTAAAAGAAAACAAAGATATGTTTGTGGTTTTGCATCAGCTCGGCAGTCACGGCCCGACTTATTATAAACGCTATCCTAAGTCGGCCGAAAAGTTTGCGCCGAATTGCATGACCGAACGCTTGGATAAATGCTCGCGCGAAGAGATTGTGAATGTGTATGATAACACCATTTATTATACTTCTGACAATTTGGCCGATTTAATTAAACAACTTGAGTCTTTGAAGGGAAAATATAACACCTTTATGCTCTATGTTTCCGACCATGGCGAATCTTTGGGCGAAAACAACATTTATCTGCATGCCGCGCCTTATATGGTGGCGCCGGATGAGCAAATCCACGTGCCGATGATTGTGTGGTTTGATGATGAATTTGCGCAAAAATTTCATCTCGACAGAAACTGTCTGAAAACAAAACTTGAAAACGAATATTCTCATGATAATTTGTTTCATTCGTTTTTGGGGCTGATGGGTATTAAAACTTCCGTCTATAATGCGGAGCTGGATATTTTTAATCAATGTCAACAAAAATAAAAGAATAGGAAAAATAATGGAAAAACTACAATATTTATTTACGCATCATGCGGTTTTGCCCGAATCTTGGCTTTGGGTGATTTTTGGCATTGCCGTGATTGTGCTCTTGATGTGGGATTTGCTCTTTTTTAACCGCAAAAACGAAGTGCCGAATTTTATGCATACGCTTATTTTGTGCATTATTTACATTCTGGCGGCTTTGCTTTTCGGTGTGTTTGTGATGTATGAAGAGGGCGTGGACAAAGGAATGCTCTTCTTTACCGGATTTTTGGTGGAGAAAAGTTTGTCTTTGGATAATATTTTCATCATGTCTATCATCTTCACTTCTCTCGGGGTGCCGCGTATGTATCAACACCGTGTGTTGTTCTGGGGTATTTTAGGGGCTCTTATCATGCGCGCCATCCTTATCTTCCTCGGTGAAGCCTTGATTTCAAACTTCCACTGGATTTTGTATATTTTCTCGGCATTTTTGGTTTATACCGGTGCCAAGATGGTTTTGCCCGAAAAAGAAATTAAAAAAGAACTGAAAGACACCAAACTTTATGCCGTGCTTTCTAAAATCTTTCATGTGACGCATGAGATTAGAGGCGAGCATTTCTTTGTTAAAGAAAACGGCAAGCACTATATCACGCCGCTCTTCTTTGCACTTTTGATTATTGAAACCATGGATGTGATTTTTGCTCTTGACAGCATTCCGGCCATTTTCTTGATTACGCAAGATGTGTTTATTGTTTATACCAGTAACATTTTTGCCATTTTGGGCTTGCGTGCTTTGTATTTTCTGTTGGAAGCGGCCGTTCACAAGTTTGTATATTTGAAACAGGCCTTGTCGATTATATTAATCTATATCGGCTTGAAGATTTTCTTGCCATATTGCGGCATCAATATTCAGCCATGGCACTCACTTTGCGTGACGTTCTCAATTTTGTTTATCGGAATTGCGGCATCATTAATCAAGTCAAGAAAGGCGGCTTAAAAGGCACAAAAAAAATCCCTCGGAAAAGTCCGAGGGATTTTTTTTGTGGGGGATATTATTTTATGATATGCTCAATCAGAACCGTGATGTTGGTGGTGAACAGTTTGACTGAGATGGCCAGCAAGATGATGCCAAAGAACTTTTGCAACATATAAATGACCCCGTTGCCCAAAATGAGGTTGAGCTTTTTGGCCATTTTGATAACAGCATAAATAACCGCAATGTTGGCAACAATGGCAGTTAAAATGTTGATGTCATCAAATTGGGCGCGAATGGAAAGCAGGGTGGTTAATGCGCCGGCGCCGGCAAAAAGCGGAAAAACAATCGGAATGAAGGTGGCATCTTTGGGCATATCCGGACGCTCGTGAAAAATATCAATATCCAAAATCATTTCCAAAGCCATGATGAAGATGATTAATGAACCGGCCACGGCGAATGATGAAATGTCCAATTTGAACAAGTTTAGAAAAGCCTCTCCGACATAGAAAAAGCCTAAAAACATGATGAGTGAGAGCAGGACTGCTTTTTCGGCATGGACGGTTTTGCCGCCGCGTTTTAACTTCAAAATTACCGGAATCGAGCCTGGGGCATCAATCACCGCAAACAAAACGACAAAAGCACTGATAAACTGACGTAAGTTAAATTCTTCAAACATTTTTTCCTCTTTATATAATGAAGGGTTGGATAAAAAACTGCTTAGGTAGTAGCACGTTTTTTGTGCCTGTCAATCTAAAAAACATTATTGTTTTATGTCTTTATAACTTGATTAGAACAAAAAAAGTTCCTATCTTATTTGTATGTTTGTAACTATCGCCAGAGGATTTGAAAATGAGAAATATAAATGATTGGTTGGTCTTGGTTTTTTGGGCAGCATTGGGTATGTTTGCGATAGTTTTTGCTTTCTATGTGGCATCTATTCTTATTCCGATTTTGCTCTTTGTGATTGCCGTTTCCGGCTTGGCTAATTTTATTTTCGGATTAGTCAAACGCAACCGCGCAACCAAAGTAAAAATTGAAACGCATTCAACGCCGCGTCAATCTAAGATTATTGATGCCGAATATGAAATTATTGATGAAAAATAATAGAGAAAAATGATGAAAATATTGTCTTTTGATATTGGCGGAACAAAAATTGCTTTTGCGCTTGTGGATGAAGCGGGAAAACTCCTTACGCAGCCGGTGAAATATTCAACACCGGCCAGCAAAGAGGCTATCGAATCCTTGTTGAAAAAGATTATTGCTCAACATGAAAACGAGATTGATGCCGTTGCCATTTCTACCGCCGGAACGGTTGATATTTGTAACCAAAAAATCACCGGTTCGGTCGGAAATTTGCCGGAAGGTTATGGCAAAATTGATTTCCAAGCGCTTTCCAAGAAAAAAGTTTTTGTGGTCAATGACGCCAATGCCGCAGTGTGGGCCGAATATAAGGTTGGGCATGCGCAGGGTATGGATAATGTGGTGTTGTTGACGCTCGGTACCGGCGTTGGGGTCGGAATCATTATAGATGGGCATTTACTAAAAGGAAAATCCGGTGCGGCCGGAGAGGTGCATTTTCCGGTCAGACAAGATAATCATCGTCGTTGCGGGTGTGGAAATTATGATTGTTTGGAAGTCTATATGTCCGGAACGGCGCTTAATTTGGATGCTAAAGAAGCCTATAAAGATGATAATATGACTAGCCATGACATTATTGCCGGTTTAAAAGAAAATGATGCCAAAGCCTTGAGCGTTTTTGAGCGCTGGGAGAGTATGGTGGAGACAGGAGTTCGAATTTTTGCCAGTATTTTTGATCCGGATATTATTTTGCTCGGCGGATCGATGGCGCATTTTATCAATTATCCGATGATGGAAAAACATGTTAATGAGGCGATTGTGACTTCTCCAATCAAACTTAAAGAGGCTGAGTTTGAAAACAATGCCGGCATTATCGGCGGGGCTTTGCTTTGTGCCGAGAGTTTGAAGTGAGTGCAAATCCCTACGTGACTTTTAAAATGAAAAAAGACAGCTTTCGCTGTCTTTTTTGTATGGTAGCGAGAGAGGGATGGGCTAAAAACTTTTTATATAAAAAGTTTTCTTAACGCCGACCTTGAAAGATTTTGCCTAAAGGCAAAACCGGCATACTCCCGTCTGCCTTCTTTCAGCGGTTCAAACCCACGCCTCGTGGGTTCAAATCCCTACGTGACTTTTAAATATGAAAAAGGCGGTAAGAATACCGCCTTTTTGTATGGTAGCGAGAGAGGGATTCGAACCCACGACACAAGGATTATGATTCCTCTGCTCTACCGACTGAGCTATCCCGCCATCAAATTCATGTCTTTAATAATCTTTATTCCCTCATTTGTCAATCATTATTTTGCTTGTTGATTATTTTTTTTATTTTATCCCAAATATAGGAATAAATTCCTTGACAAGGGGTTTTATTTTTGTTAAATGTTCAATATCACTTGGGATAAGTGTATTTAAAAAGAGCTTCTCTGCAGAGAGGCTCTTTTTTTTGTTTTAACAATCTCATTGCACAAAAGCAGTGAGATTTTTTTTTTGGAGATTTAATCTATGGTTGAAAATGCCAGACAAACTACGGTTGTACATTTTATTGCCGACGGAGAAGTGAAAGAATTTAACTTTAACTTCCAAATTTTTGAGGCCGGCGATGTGGATGTCTACCTTGATGAAACGTTGACCGATACCGGTTATAACGTATCGATTGATGAAAATATCGGCGGTAAGGTGATTTTTAGTCAGCCGCCGGTTAACGGAACGCGAATCACCATTATTCGCAATTTGGATATCAAAAGAACTTCTGATTTTCAGGAAGGCGGAGCTTTTCGGGCTAAAGTGATTAATCATGAATTGGACTATCAGGTGGCTACGCTCCAACAGTTGGATGAAAAAATCGGCCGCTCCATGATTTATCCGCCCTATGTGCAAGACGGGGTCAGTATGCAACTTCCGCTTCCGTCTGCCGGAAAAGCTCTGGTTTGGAATCAGCAGGCAACGGCATTGGAAAATTCTTCGGCTGTTGTGGATGATTTGCAAAATGTTACGCAACAATATCGCGATGCGGCCAAACAAGCTCAAATTGCGGCGGAAAGCAGCAAAAATGAGGCAGCTCAGGCGGCTTTGGCTTCGTCTGACAGTGCCGGACAAGCCGAAACTTTTGCACAATTGGCTCAAGATTGGGCGAATAAGTTGGGCGATACGGTCGATGGAATTGAATATTCTGCCAAAAAATATGCTCAAGAGGCTAAATCTTATGCTCGGCAGGCAAATGTTGCCTCCATTCAGGCCAACTGCATTACGGCCATACCTCAAGACATAAACCTTGAGTTAAACAACGGCACACTGACACTTAAAGCTGGTAGCAAGGTCTATGTGCCAAACGGTGTTGGTGTGTTTGATGAATATGTTGTCGAAAGCGATATTTCAAGAGATGCTTGGAGCTCTATAAACGGTAGCTATTTGGTTCTTTTACAGCCTACAGACTCTGGTTATGCGTTTGGTTTTAGCAATAATGCGACATCTGGAACAACTCCTCCTCAAAGCGGTGTTTTTTTTAACACGGAGACAAATATTATATCAAACTATTCCGGTGGTTCTATCTCAACTCAAGGTTGGAGTTTGCCCCTCTGTGTCGGTACTTTCAGTAACGGTGTTATCACTTCAATCGACCAAGTCTTTAACGGATTTGGTTATATCGGAAGTACGATTTTTGCTTTGCCGGGGGTTGAAGGTTTGATTCCTAACGGCAGAAATGCTGATGGGAGCCTGAATAATACCAAGTTTGTGACAACAAGCATTCTCAGTAAAACATATCCTATAAATGTAAAAACAGGTACAGTATTTTTAACATCAATTAGTATTGGTGCTGTCCCTGAATGGTATTATGATTCAGACAAGAATATAATTACAGATGGCTCAGATGTTTATGAATATGTTGAGGCGGGATATTGCATTGTCGACTCAACCGGCAGAGTGACTTCGTTTAAGCCTAAGCAGGTGTTTCGTGCCGTTGATGTTAATGATTTGGATGATGTTAAATATGCTGTCGAAAGCGGAAATAATTATATTTACTTCCCGGATAAAACCCTCATCCAGTGGGGACAGGCGGGTGCAGGTTCAAGTGTTAACGTTACTTTGCCAAAACCGTTTGTAAATACAAGTTATTCCGTAACGGCTTTGTCAACAAATGATGGCGGAACTTCGAATCCTTATAGAATTTCTGTATATAACCGAACAGCAACAAACTTTAATCTTGTTTGCACGGCTGCAACTATCGGTAAAGATTGGATTGCCATTGGGAAAGGAGCATAAAATGCAAATAAACGATATTTTTGATTTGAGCCAATATGATGAGGCTTATAAATTTGTTCAAGAAAACTCAGGTGCAACGATTGTAGATTTGGGTGAGGGAAAATATCAAATTGTTGAATTGCCCAAGCCAAATCTTGATGAACTCAAACTTGCCAAGCGGACAGAGATTAATGCTGCACGCGATGCTGCCGAACAAGGCGGCTTTTTTTATATGGGGAAAACCTTTGACAGCGATATTGTTTCTTGTATCCGCATTCAAGGAGCGGCACAGTCCATGCAGGCGGCAACCATGGCCGAAGATGTGCCGACCATCACATGGACGTGTCAAGACAACACTACAATTGAACTCACGGCACAAGAATTATTGGGCTTGAGCGTGGCTCTTGCCGAATGGTCTAACACTTGCCACCAAAAAGCGACCGCACTTAAAGCTCAGATAGAATCAGTAACCTCAGAAGAAGAATTGGAGAAAATAAAATGGAACGCATAAAAAGAAAATATACACGTCATAAGGTTTATGACTTTGCCGTAGAGGGTATTAATTATATCACCTTAAGAGAGCAAACTTTTGAAAACATCACCGTGCCGAAAGATTTTGTTTTTGACGGGGTGACGGTGCCGGCGCCTTTTACGCTGCTTTTTTCTAACAAAGATTTGCGCCAGGGAATTAAGGCCGCTTGTTTTCATGACTATATGTGCCAAAACAAAAATCTTTATACCCGCAAGCAGGCAACCGATATTTTGATGAAAATTTGGCAAGAAAACGGCCTTAACAAATTCAAAGCCGTGATTGCCAAGACAAGCGTGAATATCTATCAGATGCTCAAAGGCTGGAAATAATTACTATGCAAATGTAACGAATTGGGTTTGACATCATTTTACCTTAATATTACTAATAAATTATTGTGTTTACCAAAAAAGAAAGATACAACCGATGAGAAACTTATATAACAAAAATTTGCTCATATTCCTTTCAATACACTTCCTGGTATGGTTTATTGTGCCGTTGATGCGCCAAAGTTTGCCTTTGGACTCGGTTGAGGCTATTACTTGGGGCAGATATTGTGACTTTGGTACCAATAAACATCCGCCTTTGTCCGGTTTTCCGGCTGAGTGGTTTTATCAGCTTTTCGGACAGGCCGGTATTTATCTGCTCAATCAAGTTCTGGTTCTCATCGGTTTTATCTTTATTTATAAACTTACCAAATGCTTTTTGAGTGAAGGCAAAGCCGTTTTATCGGTTATGCTTTTGGAAGGCGTGATTTATTACGGTTTCAGCGCACAAGAATATAACGTCAATGTGGTGTCTTTGGCTTTGTGGCCGCTCACCGCTTATTATTTTTACATCGCTTTGAGCAAAAACACCATGAGCGCTTGGGTCTTGACCGGTTTGTTTGCCGGTTTGAATATGCTCAACAAATATGTCGGCGGCATTGAGCTCTTGTGTATGGTTCTTTATTTGTTCTTTACCAAAGAGGGGAGAGCTCAGTTCAAAAAAGTCGGCCCTTATATCACCTTTATTTTGTTCCTTGTTGTTATAGCACCGCACGTTTGGTGGCTCTATCAGCATGATTTTTATTCTTTTGAATATCTGATGGGGCGTGCCGGAAACGGAGCACAAACGCTGGGTGCTAAAATTTGGGCGCATTTCTTCTATCCCATTAAGTTTTTAGGCTCGCAGATTTTGTTTACCCTCATGGCAGTTTTGCTTTTTTATTTAAGCTATCGCCGTGATGCCAAAGAAGCTGATTATTTGACCAAAGATAAAAAACAATTTCTTTTCTATATGGGAATTTTGCCGGTATTTTTATTTGCGGCCGTGGCTCTTATCAGCGGAAGCAAACTCAAGAGCATGTGGGGTTTTCCGACCATGTATATGCTCGGTATCGTTCTTTTTGCTTATTTTCCGTATAAACTTTCCGATATCAATTTCCGTAAGACTGTCAAGTCGGTTTATGTGGCCATGGTATTATTTGCCG
This sequence comes from uncultured Alphaproteobacteria bacterium, assembly GCA_944390265.1. Classification (GTDB taxonomy): domain Bacteria; phylum Pseudomonadota; class Alphaproteobacteria; order RF32; family CAG-239; genus CAJLXD01. The sequence goes on from CALXPK010000024.1 coordinate 65,218, forward strand.
TTGCGGCTTTGTCGATTATTGTCTTTGATAAGAGTGAAAAAATCAATTTTCCTTATCAGAAGTTTGCTCAAGATATGTCTTATGCTTGGAAACTCCATACCGACAAACCTTTCAAATATGCCGGCGGCGAGATTTGGTATGTGGCCAACTTGTCCATTTTTGCCGATGCACAACCCAAACCGGTGGCCGGTATGAAACCCGAACACAGCCCGTGGTTTGATAAAGAAGATATTTTATCAAGCGGGGCGCTGGTGGTCTTTCCAGACAAAGGCGCTTATATGGCTCTCAAAAATATTTATCCGAATATGAGCGAGCCGAGTGAATATAGGCTTGAATTTAAAAATCGAATTGGTAAGCTAAAGAGCAAGGTGATTTATTATGGCTTTTTTGAGCCGGTATCAGAGGTGAACCATGACTAAAGATTCTATCAGTATTGTTGTTTCTGCCTATAATGAAGAAGGCAATGTTGAGGCTTTGTACAAAGAGCTGAAAAAGGTTTTGAAAGAAACGAACGTCAAAGATTATGAGATTATCTATGTCGATGACGGTAGTACGGACAAAACCCATGCCAAATGTCAGGCTTTGCAAAAGAAAGATGAACACGTCAAAATCGTGCATCTCAAACGCAATTTCGGGCATGAGATTGCCATGACCGCCGGTATGGACTATGCCAAAGGAGAGGCCGTTATCTTTATGGATTCTGATTTGCAACATCCGCCGGTTTATATCAAACAAATGGTGGAAGAATGGCAGAACGGATATGATATTGTCTTAACTCGCCGTGTGGATAATGTGGATACTTCGGCTTTTTACAAATTCTGTGCCAAAAGTTTTTATAAGATTTTGAATCTGTTATCTGATACAAAAATCCCTGAAAAAACACCGGATTTTCGCCTGATTGACCGCAAATATATTGACTTTTTGAAAAACTTTAATGAACAAGACAGATTGTTTCGCGGGTTGCTGAGCTGGATTATGCCCAACGACAAGGTCAAGGTTTTGGACTTTGTGGCACCGCAGCGTCATGCCGGCGAATCGAAGTATAATTTCCGCAAGAGCTTGCAACTGGCCGTTAACTCAATTATTCAATTTTCAGTCAAGCCGTTGCGTTTTTCAACTTATTTAGGCATTATCACGGCTTTTGTTGCCGGATTGCTTGGTTTGTGGGTTATCGGTGAGCATTTTATCATGCACAAACCAACCCCCGGTTATGCTACCATTATGGTAACAATGATTTTCCTTGGCTCGGTGCAACTGATTGTTTTGGGAATTATCGGTGAATATATCGGCAAAATCCATATGGAAGTGAAAAAACGTCCGCTCTATATGGCAGATTATGAAACACAAGAAGAAGTGAAACAGGTGGTGCGTCATGGCTCTAAAAAAGATATTTAATGCCGATGATTTCGGTATGACCCCGGGGGTGAATCAAGCTATAGCCAAGGCTTATCATGAGGGAATCTTGAACTCGACAAGCATCATGATTAACTTGAACTTTGTCAAAGAGGCGCTTGAGTTAAAGAAAGATATGCCGAACTTGGATGTGGGCTTGCACCTCAATCTGACCAACCAATATGCACTTTCGGTTCCGGAAAATATTCCCTTGCTGGTTGACGGTAACGGTGAGTTTAAAAACGGGTTTGTCAGCTTGTTTTTGCTTTCCTTACGCCACCCCAAAGAGCTGGCGCGGCAGGTGGAGTTGGAAGCCAGAGCCCAAATTGAAAAAGCCTTGAGTCTCGGAATTAAACTTTCGCATATTGACAGCCATCGTCATATCCACCATATTCCGGTGATTTTCAAAGTGGTGAAAAAGCTGGCGGAAGAATATAAAATCCCGAGAATCCGCGTGATGAACGAAAACATTTTTAACACGCTTAAATATAATGATGACAAGTGCTTTCTCCATGACGGCGGTTTGGTTAAATATTTGGTTTTGCGCTCGATGGTGATTTGGAATAATTATCCGACCGATACTTATTTTTACAGCATATTATATACATGCAAACTTTCAAAAAAACGCTTTAACGGTTTGAAAATGCCTGAAAAATATAAGGCGGTGGAAGTGGGTATCCATCCGGCAATGCCTGAGGTGGATAAAGAGCACATGGAAAATGTGTTTGATGAAAACGTGCTTTCTCCATGGCGTACCAAAGAGCTGGAAACCTTGCTTGACAAGAAAATAGCTGATGAAATTCAATGATAGTTGAGCTTTATAAAAAAATTGAGCGTATTTGGTTTACAATCAACCAAAAAATCCGCTTTCTTTTGGTGGGCGGATTTAATACCGTATTTGCCTACGGTGTGTTTGCGGCTTTGTTTGAACTTGTGAAAATTCCGTATAATCCGGCACTGATTTTGCAATATTTCATCACCGTCAACGTGTCTTTCATCACAATGCGGTATTATGTTTTTCAGAGCCACGGCAATATCAAAGCCGAATATTTTAAGGCTTGGACGGTTTATATCGGGATGTATTTTTTCAATGCCTTTGCGCTTAATTTATTTGTGCGTGTGCTTGGCCTTTATCCTTTGGTCGGGCAGGCTGCATATTTGGTTATTTCTACCATTTTGACCTATCTCTTGCATAAATATTTTTCTTTCCGCGAGAAAAAATAATTTTTATTATATTTTAACTTGTATCTGCTAAAAAACATATCATATTAATTTATATTATTTTTTTTCAGGAGAAAAAGTGATGCAAAAGCTGCTTTGTTTGTCTTGTTTGCTGATGTCCGGCACGGCTTTGGCTTTGGATGTGCCGTCCGGAACATCTAAAACGGGTCTGTCCGTTTCCAGCAACAATCCGTTGACGGTGGAAGGAACTGTGAGCAACACAACAGTTGGAACTTATGGCAAGATGACGGTGCAAAACGGTGGAACTGCCGATACCACAACGGTTGGCAGACGCGGCACATTGACGGTGACAGGAAGCGGAAGCTCTGCCGATAATACCATTCTTAACGGTGCGCAAATGAATGTGACTAATGCAGCTTCAGCAAACGGTATTGCCGTGAATTCTTCTTCCAAAGTTTATGTCGGGGATACCGCAACTATCAGTAATGCAAAAATAAACGGCGGCAACGTGGAAATTTTGAGCGGCGGCGAAGCAACCAACAGCGAAATTAATGACGGCTATATGTTTGTGGAAGATAAGGCTCTGATTAATAACACAACCGTAAACGGTGGTTTGTTAGATGTTTTTGCCGGTGGTGCTGTCAGCGGTTTGACCTTGAACGGTGGAGAAACCGTTTTTGAAGGAGATATTGATGTTACCGGTATAACAGAGGTTAATGCCGGCAGTGCTTTATATTTGAACGGCGATACCAGTTTCGTTGAGCTGGATTTGAACGGCGGCGATATTTATTCGGTTTATAATGACGGATTTAAAAATATTGAGGTGACCAATTTAGACGGTAACGGAACTATTTATATGAACACAGATGTGGCTCAAAAAGGGCATGATACCTTAAATGTGGAAAACGGCGGCAGCGGCAAAATCGGCTTGGCATTGACCGACTATAGTGCCACCCCCGTGTTTGCCCAAAATATGATTCTGATTGAAGGTTTGCCGGCAGAGAACTTTTATTTGGTTGGCGGTGCAGCTGATGTGGGCGCTTTTCACTATGATTTGCAAAAAGGAGCCGACGGTTGGTATTTGACCAAAACCATGCAGCTCAGTGATACGGCGGTTCTGGCCAAAAATACATATTCAGCCATTCATTCGGTGATGTATGCGCATTTGGAAAATTTGAATAACCGATTGGGTGAAATTCATACCAACAAAAACGGCGGACTTTGGGTTAGGGGAATCCATCGTGAGCTGGATTTGGATTTTGATGATGCAAGTCAATCCGATGTGGATATGAACGGCGTGCAAGTTGGTTTTGACCATGCTTTGAAACAAAATATTTTCAACCGCTGGCTCATCGGTGTTTACGGCGGTTATTCCGACACCGACCAGAGCTTTGATCGCTCCGGTGACGGCTCGGCCGATACCTACAGCTTTGGTGCTTATACGACGATGATTGCACAAAACGGGCTTTATGCCGATGTGGCGATGGCTTATTATCATCACAAACAAAAAATCACCAGCTATTTGCCGTTTGGGGCACAAGTTGACAGTGACTATGATGTGGACGGCTACACGCTTTCTTTGGAAGGCGGAAAACGCTTTGAACTTGACAACGGCTATTATGTCGAACCGCAAGCGCAAATCAGCTATCTTGATTTTGATAACGTTTCTTATCGCACTTCTTATAATACGCTGATTGATGCGGCCAATCAGGGAACATGGTTGGCAAGAGCCGGCATTATTTTGGGCAAAAGAATCGATGATTTTTACGATATGCCGTTGGATGTTTTTGTTCGCACCGATTTTTATTCGGAAATTGACAACGGGCATAAGGTGACCGTGGCCGGATATAAAATCGAAGAAGACCGGTCGGAAAATTTTGTGCGCTTGGGTACCGGTTTTAACCTCAATACCAATGAAGGACAAGAGCTTTATTTTTCGCTTGGCACCATCATGGGCGGAAATGTTGAAATGCCTCTGGATTTGAGTTTGAATGCGCGGTTTGAATTTTAAGCTTTTATAAAGCATATTTCTCTAAAATATCCATATTTTCGGGAGTGAAAAATATGGATATTTTTTTATTGTTGTTCGGTTGTGTTTTGGTGGTTCTTTGCCTTGCCTTTGAGCTTTATTTTCTTTATGCAATTTTTATTTCCAAAAACTGCAAATATCCGCCGGCTTTTCCTTCTTTCGGCAAGATGAAAAAAATTGCCTTAGCGGAAGCGGAGGCTTTTTTGACGCAAGCAGACCAACCCCTGACAATTGCTGATTTGGGCAGCGGAACCGGTGGCTTGCTGCTTCCTTTGGCCAAGAAATTTCCCGAGCATCAGTTTGTGGGCTATGATTGGGATTTTTTTGTTTGCAAAATTTTACAATGGCGGGCGCGCAAACTTTCTAATCTTTCGGTAGTTCATGGTGATTTTTTGAAAGCCGATTTAAGCAAATATGATTTGCTTTTGTGCTTTTTGGATACCAAAGCAGCCGAAGAATTATCTTTGAAAGTGGCGCGAGAAATTAAGCCTGATGCCATGATTATTTCTTCGGCTTTTGAGCTCAAAGATTTGACACCGCAGAAGGTTTTTGATGCCAAGTCTTATGGTATGCCGTTGAAGGTTTTTGTTTATAAAAACCGTAATAATTTGTAAGTTTTTGTGTGTTTACATTAGAAATAAAAAAAATATTATATAAATAAACTTAATTAACGAAAGGATTTTTACTATGACAAATATTCACCCGACAGCTGTTATTGAAGATGGTGCTCAAATTGCCGCAAGTGCAAAAATCGGCCCTTTGTGCTGGATTAGTTCTCGAGCCAAAATCGGCGAAAACGTGCAACTTTTGGGTCGCGTTACCGTGATGGGCAATACCACCATCGGTGAAGGCACAATCGTTTTCCCCGGAGCTGTGTTGGGTGCCGGTCCGCAAGACCATGGTAATGAATTCAAAGAAGAAGCAAAACTCATTATCGGTAAACGTAATATCATCAGAGAAAACGTGACCATGCATGCCGGAACTCCGAAAGAGCATTTTACAACCACGGTTGGTGATGACGGTATGTTTATGATTAACTCTCACATTGCTCATGACTGCGTGGTCGGCAATGGTGTGATTATGACCAACAATGCCGTTATCGGCGGTCACGTTCGTTTGGGTGATGGCGTTATCTTGGGTGGTAACTCAGCCGTTCACCAATTCTGCCGTATCGGTCGCAAGGCCATGGTCGGCGGTTTGTCCGGTGTTGACCGCGATGTTATTCCGTTTGGTATTGTAACCGGTGACAGAGGCAAACTCCGCGGCTTGAACGTGGTTGGTTTGAAACGCAGCGGTTATGATGAACATACCATCAAATCCATTTCTCATGCTTTTATGTTCTTGTTCAAAGGCAAAGAAGGCACTTTTGATGAGCGCTTGGCTCAAGCTAAAGAAAAGTTCAAAGACAATGAAATGGTTATGGAGCAATTGAAGTTCATTGATGAAGGACTTGAAGGCAGACGCAAAATTATGATGGCTGACTAATTTGCCATAAGTTTTTATGTGATAACCGGCAAGGTTTTGCTTGAAAAAGTGGGCTTTGCCGGTTATTGTGATTTTAAGATAAACCAAAAAAGGATTTTGTTTGATGTTTGAGCGCAAACTCGGTATTGTGGCCGGCGGCGGCGATATTCCCCAAATGTTGATTGAACATTGTCAACAACAAAAACGTGATTTTTTTGTTTTGGCAATTGAGGGCAATGCCGATGAACATTTGGTTGATGATACCATTCCGCACGCGTGGATACGTTTGGGACAGGCCGGCAGCGGTTTTAAGCGCCTGAAAGATGAAAACGTGCAAGACGTGGTGATGATCGGCACCATCAAACGCCCGAGCTTCAAAGAGCTGGTGCCGGATTTGCGCACCACGGCTTTTTTTGCCAAAATCGGTATGAAATCATTGGGCGATGACGGCATTTTGCGTGCCGTGGTCAAAGAGTTTGAGCATGACGGTATGGTGGTGCGCGGAATCCACGAAGTGATGCCTGATTTGCTGGTTAAATCCGGCGTGTTGACCAAACATAAACCTGATAAAAAAGCGCTTGCCGATATTAAACGCGGTGTGGAAGTGGGCTTGGAGCTCGGCCGCTTGGATGTCGGACAATCGGTTGTTGTGCAACAAGGCTTGGTCTTGGGTGTGGAAGGCATTGAAGGAACCGACAAGCTCATCATTCGTTGCGGTGAATATAAACGCAAAGGTGAGGGCGGGGTTTTGGTCAAACTCAGAAAACCGCAACAAGATATGCGTATCGACTTGCCGACGATTGGTATCCGGACCTTGCAAAATGCCAAAAATTCCGGTCTGCGCGGGGTGGCCGTCCATGCCGGCAATGCTTTGATTGTGGATGAAAAAAATGTGGTCGATTATGCCAACAAAGAAGGGCTGTTTATTATCGGAATCAATCCTGCCGATTATGTGAATGATGAGGGAGGAGAAAATTAATGAAAGTTTATTTGATTGCCGGAGAACCTTCGGGAGATTTATTGGGCTCACGTTTGATGCGTGCCATGCGCAAAAAAGACAAAAATGTTGAATTTTTCGGCGTGGGCGGAGATACGATGGAAGCCGAAGGTTTGCATTCGCTTTATGATATTTCCGATTTGGCCGTGATGGGCTTGACCGAGGTTATTCCAAGTATTCCGAAAATTTTGAAACATATCAAAGAAACCATTACCGACATTCAAAAAGTGCAGCCGGATGTGGTAGTAACCATTGATTCTTGGAGCTTTTCTTCTCGCATTCATAAGGCCTTGCGTAAGCTCAAAACAGGCATTCCGCAAGTGCATTATGTGGCGCCGCAAGTTTGGGCTTGGAAGAAAAAAAGAGCGCGCACCATGTATAAATATATTGATTGTTTGCTCACACTTTTTCCCTATGAGCCAAAATATTTTACTCCTTACAAGCTTGATGCACGTTTTGTCGGGCATCCGGTGATTGAAAGCGAGGCGATTACGGCCAGCGGTGAGGCATTCCGCAAAAAATTCAATATTCCGGAAAGCAAAACCGTTATCACCATCTTGCCGGGGTCGCGCAAGAATGAGGTTTCGCGCCTTTTGCCGGTGTTTATGGAAGCTGCGGAAGAGCTGCACCAAGCTAATCAAGATTTTTATTTTGTTTTGCCAACCGTCAAAACCGTGGCTGATATGGTCAAAACTGAACTTAAAAATTATGAGCTTCCGGTGTTGGTGGTGGAAAATCAGCAAGATCGGTATGGGGCTTTTCGCGCCAGTTCGGCGGCCATTGCCGCTTCCGGTACGGTGGCTTTGGAATTGGCCATTTGCGATATTCCACATATTATTGCCTATAAAGTGGCGCCGTTAACCGCATTTTTGGCAAAAAGATTTTTGCATATTCAGTTTGTTAATCTTTCTAACATTTTGCTGGGGCGTGAGATTATTCCCGAGCTCCTTCAAGAGCGTTGTGTGAAGGGCAATATTCGTTCTTATATTTTGGAACTTTTACGTCAGGGAGATTTGTATCATCGGCAGATGGACGGCTTTGTCAAGGTCCGCAAAATTTTAGGACAGGGCGAGCAAACCCCAAGCCAAAATGCCGCCGATATCATTTTTGAGCTTATCAAAAACAAAAAAATGTAAAAATTTGCTTGCAATTTAAGTTTTATGGTTATAGTCTGCTTCCACAATGTTATGTTTCTGGCTATAATTATAAAACTTTCCGCACGTGAGTGTCGATTTTTTATGGTACGTTTATTGTACTTTATGTCTTTATAGTAAAAAAAGTTTTAACATGGTAGAAAACCGCCGTTGTGAAACGCTGGTTTTCTTTTTTTCTTTGCTGATGTCTTAAACTTTATATATATATGGAAAAAATTGACTTACAAAAGGTTGCCTCAATGATTGACGGGGTAATCATTCGCGGTTGTTTGAATTATCAAATTAAAGGTATTACGGCGTTGGATTCGGCAAAAGCAAATGAGCTTTGTTTTTTGCGTAACGGTTTTGAAGCGCATCATCTTTCACCTGATGTGTGCGCCGTTGTTACCTTGCAAGAGTTGGGCCCGTATCTGAAAAGATATAATGTTCAAAACATTATTGTTGTTTCTGATATCAATGCGGCCGCAAAAAAATTGGAAAATGAGTTCACTCGTTTGAATTCATAAAATTATAAAAAAAATCCGTTACGTTCTGTTTGAACCTAACGGACTTTTTTTTATTTGCATTTTGAACAATGATAATTGCCGGGCTGAACCGCTATCGGACAATCTTTTAAGCTGAGGTCATAGCCCGGAGCACAAGGACTTTGTTCGCATTTGCGATATTCGGCGCAATTGGCCGCCTCGCAAGTCAAAAGCTCAAAACCTTCCGGACAATCGGTGACGGAAGAACTATATCCCGGACACATTTGCAAACACATTTGATTTTCGGCGCTGCCGCTTCCGATGGCTTTGCCGAATTCATCAACCTTGCGGGCGGTGTTTTGAGCCAGTGCATTGTTGAGACCGCTCAAAAGCCCAAAACTCAAGGCTATGCTTAAAAAGAATATTTTTTTCATCTTGTTGCTTCCTGTTTTTTTACTTTAATTTCTTTTATTTTAGTGGAATAAAGATTAAATTTTTGCAAATATGCTAAAAATATTTTAGATTATCTTCCATGATGAATAAGATTTTTGAATATATCAAAGCACAATTTGACGGAGAGCAAAATCGGTGGTTTTTGTGGATGCCGGTTTTGTTTGGTTTGGGTATTGCGCTTTATTTTCAACTGCCTGATGAGATTTCCATTTGGTGGACTTTGGGTATTTTGGAAACGCTTATCTTCCTTGCCATTTTGTTGCGGCATCATATCAAAGTTCTTATTTTTTTGATGATTGTCGGCGTGACGGTGCTCGGCTTTGCCAATATTCAACTTAAAGCGACTTATCTCAACAAACAAAAAGAAATCAAAACACCGGAGCTGACCTATATCAGCGGGGTGATTAGCAAAATTGACTATAATTATCGCGGTTTTCAGCGCTTTTTGCTCAAAGATACTTCCAATTTTGAAGAGAATCGGAGCTTTGGCACGGTTAAAGTCAGCACCCGCATGAAGCAAAGCCACTTTAAGGTGGGGCAATGTGTGGAAATGGCGGCAAATTTGATGCCGGCGGGTAAGCCGGTGATTATCGGCGGGTATCAGTTTGACCGCAAAGCCTATTTTGAAGAGATTGATGCCAATGGTTTTGCCATGAGCTCGGTTTATGAAATTGATTGCAAAACCAAACCGAGTTTTGCCGAAAAATTTACTTTCTATATTGATGAGTTGCGGGCTAAAATCATCAACCATATTCGCAGCATCCTTCCTGCGGACGAAGCTTCAATTGCCGCGGCGATTGTGGCCGGAGAGCAGGGTGTTATCAGCCGCAAAGTGATACAAAATTATCGGGATTCCGGTCTGGCGCATTTTCTCTCCATCTCGGGCTTGCATATGACGATGATTGCCGGCTTGATGTTCTTTTTTGTGCGCTTGTTTATGGCGCTTATTCCGCCGCTTGCGCTACGTTATGATTCTAAGAAACCGGCCGCGATTATGGCCATTTTCATCAGCATATTTTATCTGTTTATCTCAGGGGCGCAAGTACCGGCACAACGCGCGTTTATTATGAACCTGATTGTGGTTTTGGGCATCTTTATCGGGCGCAAAGCCATTTCCATGCGCACCATTTCTTGGGCGGCGATGTTCATCTTGTTCTTCTCGCCGCAAGCGCTCATCGGGGCCAGTTTTCAAATGTCTTTTGCCGCGGTGGTGGCTTTGATTGCCTTTTATGAAAAATATGCCGGTGCGTTGCAACGCTTTTTGCGCGGTAATCCCGACAGCGGCAGAACAGTCAAATTTTTCCGCTATATTTGGGCTTATCTTATCGGTATTTTGGTGGCGGATTTTATTGCCAGTTTGGCCACCACGCCTTTTGCCATTTATCACTTTAACAAAATTTCAATCTACACCAGTTTGACCAATCTTTTGGCCGGACCGATTATCGGTTTGATTGTGATGCCTTTTGTTCTGCTGGCGCTTATCCTCATGCCGTTTGGGCTTGATGTTTTGCCGCTCAAACTGGTGGGCTGGGGAATAGGGCTTATCAATGATATCACGGCCTATGTGGCAGCGCTTCCTAATGCCGGATACCAAGTCCTCTCGATGCCGACTTGGGGTTTTGCGCTGATTATTATGGGAGGCTTGTGGCTGTGTTTGTGGAATATGCCGTGGCGCAAGTGGGGCTTTGTCGTCATTCTTGTCGGGGTGTTAAGCATTTTTGCGGTCAAAACGCCGGATGTGATGGTGGATAATGAAGCATCTTTACTCGCCGTCAAAGACGAGCAGGGCGATTTGGTGATTTTGCCTGCGCGCGGAAACAATTTTACCAAGCAGATGTGGCTGGAGAAAACCGCCAATAAAAAGCTCGATGAAAAAGAGCGGCGCAAACTTTATCAAATTTATCGCGGCAAGAAAATCGACAAGTCTTGGCTTGATTTGGAATGTGATAAAAAATCTTGCCTATATAAAAATCGCATTCGTTTTTACAAGGATAAGTACTTGGAAATTGACGGTAAAAAGTTTGACACAAAGCAAGCCGAAGGTGCCAGTATTTATTTTGAAAAAGACAAAATAAAAATTAAAACCATACGTGATTTTATCGGCTTAAGGTATTGGAATAAATGAAAAAAAGCCTCTCGAGTGAGAGGCTTTTAAGTTTAGAACATTTGTTCGCGGGTCTTTTTGAACTCAACCTCGGGGAAATCTTCCTGAGCTTTGTTCAAGTGCCATGCGTTGCGCGCCAAAAAGACATCGGCACCATCGTGGTCGGTGGCCATGGAGCCTTGGTTGGCATCAATAAACTTTTTCAATATTTGTTTATCTTTGCAATCAACCCAACGGGCGGTGAAATATTGGGTGGGTTCAAATGCCACCGGCAAGTTGAACTCAGAGCGAATGCGGTCAGCCATGACTTCAAATTGCAAAGCCCCGACAACGCCGACAATCCATTCCGAACCGACAACCGGTTTGAACACGCTGGCACCGCCTTCTTCGGCAATTTGTTGCAAAGCGGCACCTAAGTGTTTGGACTTCAACGGGTCAAGCGCACGCACCGATTTCAACAATTCCGGTGCAAAACTCGGAATGCCGGTGAAGTGCAATTTTTCACCTTCGGTCAAAGTATCGCCGATGCGGAGTTGTCCGTGGTTGGGAATGCCGATGATATCGCCGGCATAAGCATCTTCCGCCAGCTCTCTTTCTTGAGCCAAGAACATCACCGGGGTCGGAATCTTTATTCCTTTGCCGGTGCGGACTTGAGTTAAGGTCATGCCGCGCTTAAAATGTCCGGAGCAGATACGCATAAAGGCAATGCGGTCGCGGTGTTTGGGGTCCATGTTGGCTTGAATTTTGAAGATAAAGCCGGTGACCTTATTTTCATCGGGTTTGACCTCGCGTTCGGCAGCCGGATGCTCTCTCGGGGTAGGGGCAATGTTGTGCAGACCTTCCAGCACCTCTCTGACACCAAAGTTGTTGATGGCACTGCCGAAAAACACCGGAGTTTGCACGCCGGCCAGATAAGATTCAACAGAAAACTCAGGGCAGAGTTCTTTAATCATCATCACGTCTTCACGCAATTTGGCCACGGCATGTGCCGGCAAAAGTTCATCAAGTTTGGGGTCATCCAAACCTTTGCAGGTTTCAATCGTGGCATTGATTTGTGATTTGTCGCCGGTTTTGTTCATCAAAATCAGCTGGTCATTCAACAAATCGTAGCAACCCAAAAAATCTTTGCCCATACCGATCGGCCAGCTGGCGGGAGTGACTTCCAAGGCCAAAGTTTTTTCAATATCATCCAGCAAAACAAAGGGGTCCAAGCCTTCGCGGTCGAGTTTGTTGATGAAGGTTAAAATCGGCACATCGCGCAGGCGGCAAACTTCAAACAACTTCTTGGTTTGGCTTTCAATACCTTTGGCGGAATCCAAAACCATGACGGCGGAGTCAACAGCGGTCAACACGCGGTAAGTGTCTTCGGAAAAGTCTTCGTGACCCGGCGTATCGAGCAAGTTAAAAGTGATGTCTTTATATTCAAAATTCATGACCGAGGAGGCAACGGAAATACCGCGCTCTTGCTCCACCTTCATCCAGTCGGAGTGGGCATGGCGGTTTTCACCGCGGGCTTTGACGGCACCGGCTTGTTGAATGGCACCGCCGAACAGCAACAATTTTTCGGTCAAAGTGGTTTTACCGGCATCAGGGTGTGAAATAATGGCAAAAGTTTTGCGCTTATTTACAATATTGTTCATTTTCTACCTTACTTAAATATCTTAAATTTTTGGAAATTAGGCTTCTTTTATATCAAAACTCTTTTCTTGGCAAGAAAAAAGAGGGCTCAAACGAACCCTCTTTCTCCATAAACTCGGCTTAAAACGGATTGGAAACCATCGGCACCAAAGGTTCTGCCTTGGCTCTGTCGTCTTCTTGTTTTGCCACTTGAGTTTGGGTTTTGGTTGTTTTTTCGGCAGTTTGTGTCGGGGCACGGTTGATGCCGAGATAGTTCTCAATGGCGGCTTTTTCTTTTTCTTTTTCGTTGGTGGTGATTAAGTTCAAATCATAAAGCACTTCCAATTTGCGCAGGTTTTTGGCCGCGGTCATGATATCTTTGCTCGGAAGTTTTTTCTTGGCACGTTGACGTGGGTGCGGCGGCAGCAAAGTTTCAATAATTAAATCGCGCTCGGCCGAAAACTCTCTCGGGGTGATGGCTTTGGCTTCGGTGGCTTCTTTCAAAACGTTAATGCGCTCGATGATTAAGTCCGGTGAGGGAACGGCTCTATCAATGCCGAAAGCCGGCGCGGAATTGGTCATCGGCAACAAAGCGCCGATGTTGGCCGAACGCGCGGTCAAAAACTCTTCTTGGGTGACCAAGTCTTTTTCAGCTAACTCTTTCAAAGTTAAGAAACGGGCAATGGCGTTTTGTTCGCCGTCATCAAACAAAACTTCAGCCGCTTCAATTTGCTCTTCGGTGGTGGGTTCTTCAATCACCGGTTTTTTCTTTTGAGCCATGAAAATGGCTTTGGCAATGGCCGATTTGCTTTGTCTTAGGGCTTTGGAATCATCAATATTGAAAACTTTGGCGCCGGAATCGTCTTCAATCACCATTTTGCTTTGTTGCAAAGTTATCATGCGCAGGCGTTTTTGCGCAATGTCGGACATTTTTTCCGGCTTGCCGCTTGGCGAACCCAAAATGGTGGTGTCATTGCTGTTTAGCAGAATGATGTCTTCATAATTTTGGCGAGCGCGGTTATAATGGCCTAACTGTTCGGCCGTCATGGCGCTGACCATGAGCGCTTGCGGCAATTTTGGGTTGGACTGTAAAGCTCGGTCAACCAATCTTTGGGCTTCTTCAAAGTTGCCCTGTGAATAAGCCACCGTGGCCAGATTGGCATCTTCGGCCGCTTGGTCGTTAAATTGCCAAATTGTCGGCGTGTTGCCGTTTTCTCCCATGCGGGCGGTGGCGTTGCAACCGGTTAACAAAGCCAGAACGGCGGCGCTGCATAATAAATTTTTGGTGATATTTTTTGCAAACACGAGTTTACTCCCAAAATCATAATTAAAAAAAAGCTTTTGAGCTCATCATATAAAATATTAACTTATATTACAATTATTTTTATGAGGTTGTGAATTTAGTCTTGATTTAAAATTTTTTTTCTTTACTATGCAAGCAAAACTAAGTAATTGCGAGCGTCACGAAATTGGTAGACACGCCACACTTAGGATCTGATCCCGCAAGGTTTGAGAGTTCGAGACTCCCCGCTCGCACCATCTCTTTGGAGGTGGTTTAACCCTT
>CALXPK010000025.1 GCA_944390265.1 uncultured Alphaproteobacteria bacterium
CTCAAATTGGACTGTTTTCTTACTGAAGATAACATTCTGCCATATCCTCAAAAAATTTTTTAGTTCTAAAAAACCGTGCAGGGTGCACTTTCCCGCACGGTTTAAAATATAGCAAATGCAAGTAAAATTTTGGTTAAAATCTAGCGTGTTCGATCCAATTTGTTTGGCGACAGAATCTTTTGTCCGACCATGTTTATGGCTTTTTTGACCCAAGATTTGGCAGATTTTTTCTTGTTTTTCAAAACAATCGGGGTGACTTTGACATAATCTTCCACGTTTTCCGGCCTCAGTTCGGCACGCTCGGCATCAAAAAACATGGCGCGGCCAAGCTGGCTGTTGTGAAACGTGTTGCGAAAGTCTTTCCACGCAATGACACGTTTGTCCGCCGTGCTTTGCGATAACAAAATCTGACTGGCTTTGGCACTGATTATCCGCAAATTGCCGTCGGCCGTTTTGATGCCAATTCCTTTATATTTGGCGTTTTTGTTGTCTTTGTTGCCGCGGAAAAAAGCAAACATGCTCTTGAGGCCTTCGGCAAATTTTTCACTCGAAAGTTTGAGCGAAACGGCTTCTGCCATCAGGGTATAGGCTTTTTTGATGGAACGGACTATGCTTTGGCTGAAACTTTTTATCTTGGCCGGCTGGTCTTTCAAAAAGGCAAATAAAGAAACTTCGGTTTGGCCTTTGGCCGGATTGTTCTCGTGCACGGTTTTGGCAATGTAGTCCGCACCAAACATATTGCGCCCCGGTTGGCCGGCTACAAACGCCATTTGTTGATATTGCGCCAAAGGTCTCAGCAACTGCATGGTTTCCGAATATTGAGACTGCAACATTTTTTCCACGGCTTCAACCTCTTTTACCATGCTCGGCGAGGTGGTGTTTTGCTCGGCCAAAAGCGCTTTGTTGCCGGCTCGGTTGACCTCGGCCGCAAAGGTGCTGATGATGTTGCCGTTGCTCAACAGAAAACGCGTTTTGGTTTTGGGGCGAATCACCTCGGCAAAACTTTTTTCCGCTTTGGCGGCAATTTCGTTTCTATCTACTTTTGACAGCGGTGTGTGCTTTTTGGCAAGCGTGTCTTCCAATATTTGGTTGGAAACAAGCACAAAAGCCGTTTCTTCCATGGCCATTAAAACCGCGTTGGCGTAGGTCTTTTGTTGTTCTTCCGGTTTTTGTTTGCTGAAATTTTTATCCAGCAAGATATCTTTTTTGGCGGTGAGTTTGGCGATGCCGACCGCTTGGGCAAAAACATCTTTGGCTTCAACCGGCTCGGCGCCTTCGCGGTTTTCAATATCAACATGGCGGAAAAAGTTGAAAATCGGCCAGACTGCGTTTTGTTTGGGGTTGCCCTTGGCATCCAGCGCAAACAAGTTGAACCCCTTTTCCAACGAGGCCAGCGCTTGCGCATTTTGCTCCATGATATAGTGCATTTGTTGGTTCATTTGCGGCAAAGATTGACCCAATTTGCTGTTTTGAACCTTTACCAAGGCTTGAAATGCCTGCGGATCGGAAGAAACAGACAATATATTTATCAGCTCCCAAAGGTCATCAATGTCCAGCTCTTCAAAACGGCCGCTTTCTACCAATTCCAACGCTTTTTTTATGTCCATGTTTCTTTCTCCGACTGGTCTGTTGCTTTGGTTGTATTTTACTATACTTCTACTTTATCATCAAGTTTTTTCAAAAAAAATATCCTCCGCATTTTGAAAAGAGGCGGAGGATATTTGTTCTTATGCAGAAAACTAAATCAATTTCAAATTGCAGGCAACGGTTTTGCCTTTTTCTTCCATCAGTTCATAAGAAATTTTTGTCTTCTCTTTCAAAGATTTTAAACCCGATTTTTGTACCGCCGTAATGTGGACAAACACATCATTGCCGCCTTCATCGGGACAAATGAAGCCATAGCCTTTTCTGTTGTTAAACCATTTTACCGTTCCTGTTGCCATATTCTTAATCCTTTGCAAAAACAGGTTAATCCATATAACTACACTTTGGGTTTAAAATGAACTGCTTGGCCAAGACAACTTAAAAAAAACATTGCTCTGGAAGAAACAATCTCAAGATAAAATCTTTTCACCAAAATTAGTTACAAAATAGAGTCTAGTCCTCCCATTTTATTTTGCAAGCTAAATTTAGCTTACTTTATATATTTACAATATATTTTATCTCTGTTATGCTTTGCCCGCTTGTTCCATTGGGGGAACGGGCTTTTAATTGCGATATTAAACTTTTTTAAGGAATAAACTTATGACACTCAAAAATGTTAGAGCAGGAAATTATCCTGAATGGTACCAAAATGTTGTGGCCGAAGCCGATATGGCCGAAAACTCTTCCAGCCCGGGATGCATGGTCATTAAACCGTGGGGTTATGGAATTTGGGAGAGAATCCGCGACGTGTTTGATGAAAAAATTAAGGAAACCGACCACGAAAATTGCTATTTCCCGATGTTTATTCCTCTTTCCTTCTTCCAAAAAGAAGCGGAACATGTTGATGGTTTTGCCAAAGAAATGGCCGTGGTCACCCACTCTCGTCTGGCCATGAAAGACGGCAAACTCGTGCCGGCTTCCGAACTCGACGAACCGCTTATCGTGCGCCCGACCAGCGAAGCCATTATTGCCGACTCTTTTTCTAAATGGGTCAAATC
This sequence comes from uncultured Alphaproteobacteria bacterium, assembly GCA_944390265.1. GTDB lineage: Bacteria > Pseudomonadota > Alphaproteobacteria > RF32 > CAG-239 > CAJLXD01. Next base: position 2,643 of record CALXPK010000025.1, read on the forward strand.
TTACCGCGATTTGCCGATTTTGGTCAACCAATGGGCCAACGTCGTTCGCTGGGAAATGCGCCCGCGCCTGTTTTTAAGAACACGCGAGTTTTTGTGGCAGGAAGGGCATACCGCTCATGCCACGGCTAAGGAAGCCGAAGAAGAAACCATCCGTATGCTGCATGCTTATCGCGAGCTTTGCGAAGATACGCTGGCCATGCCCGTGATTATGGGTAAAAAACCCGAATTTGACAAGTTTCCCGGTGCCGTTGACACTTATTGCGTGGAAGCCATGATGCAAGACGGTAAAGCCTTGCAAGCCGGAACTTCTCACTTCCTCGGCCAAAACTTTGCCAAGTCGGCCAACATCTCGTTCATCAATGCCAACAACCAACCTGAGTTTGCCTATACCTCATCTTGGGGCGTTTCCACCCGTCTTATCGGCGGGGTGATTATGACCCATGCCGATGATGAAGGTATGGTCGTGCCGCCGAGAATTGCTCCTTATCAGGTGGTGATTATTCCGGTTATCAAAAATGAAAATGATGCCGAAAAAATTATGGCTTATATCGACACCCTCGTCAAAGAGCTCAAAACTAAAGCGCCCTTTGCCGAAAAAATCCGCATCAAGGTTGATAAACGTGACCGTAAGTCCGTTGACAAGTTCTGGGAGTGGACCAAAAAAGGCGCTCCGGTTATTTGCGAGATTGGTATGCGCGATGTGGATGGCAACAACCTCATGGTTAAAGAACGCCTCAAACTCGGCACGCCGGAAGGCAAAGAAATTGCTCAACGCGATGCCTTTGTCAACACTATTGCCGAACGTTTGGAAAACATCCAAAAAACCATGTTTGCCAAAGCCAAAAAACGCATGGAAGACAATATTCGTACCGACATCAAAACCCCCGAAGAATTTAAGGCTTATTTTGACAAAGCCAATGTTTGGGTGGAAGGCGATGACAAACAAAAAGTGGCTTTTGTTCGCGGTAAATGGAGCGGCGATGAAAAAAGCGAAGAGATTTTAAAATCGATGAAAATCAATATTCGCTGCCTGCCGCTGGACCAAAGCGGCACCGAAGGCGTGTGCTTGCTCACCGGCAAACCGGCCACGATTGACGTGATTTATGCACGCTCTTACTAAGCTAAAATCTTATTTATAAAGCCTCAGAGATTTTCTTTGGGGCTTTTTTTATTATTTTTTTTGACTAAACTTTCTTTTTAACCTAAACTTCCTTCATGTCTTTTTTGGGAAGTGGAATCCGTTGATGAAAAAAATTATCTCTTGTTTGGGGCTGTCTGTTTTATTATCTTTTCCGGCTTGGGCGCAAGAACAGCTCCCCGCAAATTCGGCCTCTGCTCAGGCTCCGACCATGAGCGAAGAAGATGCTCAAACCATTTTCTTTTCTGAAGATTTTTTAAATGAACTCACTTCCGATACCGAAGAAGTGCAGATTTTTGATGATATTCCGCTTGATAAAAGCGCCGTCTCTGAAAACGCCCCGACGCCAGATGCGCCCAAAGTTGCACCGGAGACGTCTTTGAAACAAGCTCAACCCTTGCCACAACAACCAACCGCGCCTGCCGCAACTCAGCCTTTGCCGCAACAACCGGCTCCGGCCATGGTTGAATCCAAACCCGCCGCAACTCAGCCTTTGCCGCAACAACCAACCGCGCCTGCCAAAGCCGAGCCGGAGGTAAAAACTCTGCCGACCGCCTCTGCTGAAAAGCCGGTTCAGCCCGACACGGTTTCTAAACCCACGCCGCAACAAGACAATGCGACCGCAGATTCTCAGCCGACGATTCAAGAATTGTTGCAACAAAAAGCCGCTCCGGTTTTGAGCCCTCAAAAGGAGACTCAACCTGCGCCAAAGCCCGCACCAAAGCCCAGTTCCAAGCCCAAAACCAATGCTTTTTCTTTGGATAATAAGGCGCCTATCTCCGGTAATTTTCTTGATGATAATGCGCTTGAAACCAATATGCTCAATCGGGGAATCCGCATTTCTCCGGAACAGCGCGCTCGCATGATGATGAAAAAGAAATATGCCGAGATGGATTTGAACCATGACGGGATTATCTCTAAAAATGAGTTTATTCGCTATAAAACTGCCGAAGCTCAAAAAATTGCCGCTCAGGTCTTTCAACAAATTGATACCAACGGCGATAATATTCTCTCCGATGCCGAGTATGATTATTTGATGGATAAGATGATTGAAAATTATATCAATCCCGCTCAGAAAAAATAAGAATCAGGGTTTTATTTGTGGTAGATTTGGCTGCCGTAGGGAATGTCGTTGCCAATGCCTTGAACCAAATGTTCTTTGCGGATGAAACCCATTTCGCCTTCGTCCAACATGACACGATACCATGCCTCATCCGGCGTGATGCCCGTGATGCGAACCGTTGTGCCGGTCTTGATTTTTTTGATGGCATCAAAATCATCTGACGGGCCATACATCACTTTTTGCTCCGAGGTCACATGATATAAACGCGACGTGTCGTTGATATCTACCGGAAGTTTGATGATTTTGCCAACCACCATGTCATCGCTGATGCTTCCCCCGCTGTTGAACCGGACTTCCTGATTGTAGGCGATTTGCTTTTCTTGATTGAAATATTGCCATAAATCGCTGTTGCTTATCAGCTTGCCGCCCATCGGCAACATTGCGGCCAAAACCAAACATGCCGGTATTATCAGCTGAACCCCTTGCAACAACAACATATTCCAACTTTTGACTTGATATTTGGGCTTCAGATTCAGCTTGCTCAGCAACTTTTTGAGCAAAACTCTTTGCTCCACATTGGCATATTGCGTGGCTATCATTGCCGAGATATAGGTATTGCCCACTTGCTTGTTTTGCCAATAAGCCAACGCATTGTGCACCCATAGCCGATAATTTTCGGCTCGGTTGTGCCCGATATTGTAAAAATTGCTCACCAGCGCTTTGAGATTTTGCGGGGCGGCTTTGATGCTCCACCAGCCTAAAAACCAGTTGACGGCTGAGGTTTTCAAAACTTCTTTCAGTGCTTCTTGATAGTTGCAAATTTTGTCTTCTTTTTTTATCTCGGCTTTGATGATTTTGCCAATCACTTTGGTTAAGCTCACCGCTTGCACATTAAAATCATCAATTCCGGCCAGATTGCGATAGGGCTTTAAGGCAAACATGGGCGGAAAATCGGCTTTTGTATAGGCACTGCACAATAAATCATATGTCAAGCGCTTGTCTTCATTGCTGAGGATATCATAAGCCACGGACAATTTTTGAAAATTTTCTTTGGCTTCATCACTGCTGTTGCGGTCCGGATGCCAAACTTTGGCTCGCTCGTGATATTTTTGCTTGAGCAAATTATCATCGGTGCTCGGGGTTACACCCAAAATTCGATAATATCCCAAAACATCTCTGTTATATGTTTCCGCCTTGTCCATCAGACATATAATCCCTGTTTTAATGTTTCTTCTTTGTTCTCATCTTCACATATTTTTATAAAATTTTCTTTAACATTTATCTTGATTGTACCCTTATATTGAAAATTGTGCAATGTGGTTTTGAATATGCGAAAAATGTTGCTTTTCAAATCTTCATCAATCACTTGTGAGGTGCGGATAATTAAATCAAACTGGCGGTCTTTGATAAAAGAAAAACCGTCAAACTGAAAAGCCCCTAATTTTGTAAAGCTGGTGTCCACCACAAAACGGGCTGATTTTTTGTTTTTGCCGCGCTCCTTTCTGGCCTCTTCTTCCTGAATGTTTTTGATGGCCAAACGAATGCGGCTTAACTGCTCGCCGTTGATTATCGGCAGGTTGATAATTTTCCAGCTGCCGCCGTCTCTGATGGAAGCGTTCATAAAATCGGTCAATCGGGAGCTGATTTCTTGCCCGCTTTGCCCCATTTGGCGCAAGTCTTGCACTATGTCTTTGCCAAGCCAGACTTCCGCATTATGTTGTCCTGCCGCTTTGACAAAATGAAACATATTTTCCAAAACTTTGCCTTCCAGACTTGGAAATTTTTGCATGATTTTATCGGCCAGATTATCTTGCCCCAAATTGTGCAAGGTTTTGAAAATGTTTAACAATTTGTCTGTTTCTGACTGCGGCTGCAATGATGATTCCAGCAAATCTTTCAAAATATTCAGCAGGGAGGGCAAATTTTGGGTCAGGCGGTTGCTGGCTTTTAAGTCTTCCAGCGGCATTAAAGAATCGGTAAAACGAATGTCTTTTATTTCTAAAAGAACTTGGCTCAAGTTTTCCAGCTTGATATTTTTGTCCGGCAAAAAATTGCCCAAACTTGTGCGCAAGGCCAAAAGTTTGCTGTCCGGATTGGAGAAGGCGGTGCCCGTCATCAGCGCATTTTTCAAGGGCAAAAACTCATTTTTAATTTGGAACACAAAATGTTCTATATCGGCGGTTTGCGGTGTTTGGCGCCGGAACGTATCGGCAAAATTTTTTAAAATCAGCTCTATTCTTTGGATTGAATTTTTGATGGTGTTTCCTTCGACCAAGGCATTGTTTATATTTGTGTTTTCCAGCCTTAATCCAACGCTGATTTCCGATTTTTGAAAATTTTCATCCAACACTTGACTCACCATGTTCGGCAGGTGCAATTGGTTGCTCAGGCTTTTCAGCATGGAACCGATTTTCAGCGGATGAAACTCCGACACCACCTTGGGGGTTGAAATATTAATCACTGGCGCGGTACGATCAACATTTTGCGGCATGGCGGGGGCGCGGACAACTTTCTCCCCGTTTATGGATAATAATTTAATATCTGCCTGCCCCTTATTATTGATATTGCCGATTTTTACCTGAAGTTTGGCCCCTTGCTCCGGCGGCAGTTTTATCGGTGCTTCCAGCTCAATGTCCAGAGGGATTTTTTGTCCCGAAACATCTATCTCGGCTTTGATTGCGCCGCTAAAGTCCACGCCTTCATTCATCAGAATTTCCAGCAAATAACTTTGCCCCGGTTTGACGGCAATTTGCACCTCCGGCGGCAAGGCCGATATGCTGCCGTTTACACCGGTTTCATTGCCGGAAACATTGGTCTGCGGAGTGCTCAGCGGCGGAATCAAACTATCCATTGGCAAGCACTCTCTTGGCAATGGCGACCACGTCTTCGGCCGCTTCCGATGTCGGGTAGCGGTTGAGTATGGGTGTTTGGTTGCGGATGGAATCTCGCACGCGCGTATCTCGGCGGATGATGCCCAGCAACGGCGGATTTATCTTCAAAAAATTGTTACAAGCCTTGAGCAAGGTGTCATAAGTTCTCTGTCCCTCTCTCAGCGAATTGGCTTGATTGACAACCAAACTTATCTCGCTCTTGGGATATTGCATGGTCATGATTTTGATAAAAGCATAAGCATCGGTCAAAGATGTGGGTTCATCGGTGCAGACAACGATGATTTTTTCGGCCATGCCGGACAAAATACGCACCGGTTTTTCTACCCCTGCCCCCATATCCAAAATCACTTTATTGTATGAAGAAGCCAACAAAGACAAGTCTTCGCCCAAAATTTGCAGACGGCCAATCGGCATTGAGGCCAAGCCTGCCGAACCGGAACGGCCGGCGATGATGTCAAAATGGCCTTTGGGACATTGTTGCACCACTTGGTTTAAGGTCACTTTGCCGGCAACCACGCTGCCTAAATCATATTTTGACATCAACCCTAATTGAATGTCGATATTGGCCAAGCCCAAATCGCCGTCAAACAACAGGGTCTTTTGTTTGAGCAGGCTCAAAGCATGCGCCAAGGTAATGGAAAACCACGTTTTGCCAACGCCGCCTTTGCCGGAAGCAACGGCAATCATATTGCGCCCTTTTTTCACACTGCGGCTCAAAGGGGCTCTCGGCATTATTTTTAATTCTTCGGTTGTTTGATTTTCCATTTTTTTCTTCCCGTTTATTCTTCACACAAAATGAGTTTGGCCAAAGATTTTTCGTTGATTTGCGCCAGACCGTTGGCAATGGAGGCACTGACGCTGGCCGCGTAATACCCCATGTCGCAACAAGCCGCCACCGACAAAACCGTGCCGATGCGGCGGGTTAAATCCAACCTGGTCGGCAACAAATATTGGGCACCGATATCCATGAAAACCTCTCCGATTTCCACCGCTTCCATGGTGTTACGGCCGGCATCCATGGTCAAAATTTTCTCACCCGAAACCGCCTCGCAAAACTCGGCCACGCGTTTGACTTCTTTTTCCACAAAAGGGTTTATCCCCGGGGTGTCTATCAAAACCAAGCCATATTTATTTTTGCATTCTTTCACCTTTTGCACCAACTCGTTTTTGCTTTTGCAAAAGTAAAAATCCACATCCAATATCTCGGCAAAGGCTTCCAACTGTTTGTTGGCGCCGGCACGCACGTTGTCGGTGCTGATGATGCAGCTGGAAATTTTGTTCAACTTGGCTTGGGTGGCCACTTTGGCAATGGCGGTGGATTTACCGCTCCCCGGCGCACCCATAAAGATTTTGACCGGATGACGCATATCCAACATATCTGAAAAGGCATATAATTTGGCCAGCGTTTTTTCCAGCACCGTTTTTTCATCTTTTTGCGAAAGTTCTTGGCTGATTTGCCTTGCCGTCGCCAAAATTTTTTCGGCCACAACATCAATCACGCCGTGATATTCCAGACAATCGCGCAAATGACGTTCCGCAAAAATTTGGGCGGAAGAAAAACTTTCTATCTTTTCGTCATCATCAAAATAAAACTCTTCTTTTTCATCAACGGCAATTGAAACACAAATGCTTCCGTCCGCATTTTTACTTGAAGAAACAATTATCGCATCATCGCCCAACTCTGACTTGATTTGCGCCAGAGCCTCGGTCATGTTTGCTGCGGTAATCTGCTTTATTTTCATGCTTTAGCCTCAAATTTGACCAACGGTTTTAATCTTGGCTTTGGGATGGATTTCATTTTGCGACATTACCACCGTCATCGGGCGGAAGCGCTCAATGATTGAGCGGACAAAAGGTCTGATGTTGGGGCTGGTCAACAATACCGGATTTTCGCCTTTGGCGGCCAAACCTTCAATCACATCTCTGACCTTGGTGATGAAGTTTTGCAATGTGCTCGGTGCCATGGCCAACTGACGGTCATCGCCCTCACCGATGATTGACTCGGCAAAAGCCTGCTCCCAAGAAGGCGACAAGGTCACCAAAGAGATGACACCAAACTCGTTGGCATAAGCATTGGAAAGTTGGCGAGCCAAGCGCGTGCGGACATGCTCGGTTATCATCATCAAACTGCGGGTGGTGGTCACAGCCTCGGAAATGCCTTCCAAAATGGTTGGCAAATCGCGAATCGAAACACGCTCTTGCAACAGATTTTGCAAAATGCGCTGCACCGCACCCAAGCTGACTTTGTTGGGGATGAGCTCTTTGACCAACTTTTGTTGCTCTTTGTCCAACTCATCCAACAATTTTTGGGTTTCGGCATAAGACAAAAGCTCAGGCATGTTGTCTTTGACCAGCTCGGTGATATGCGTGGTCACCACGGTTGACGGGTCCACCACGGTATAGCCACGGAACATGGCTTCTTCACGATAAGACTGATCAACCCACATGGCTTTCAGACCAAAGGTCGGCTCGGTAGTATCTTCTCCGGGGAGGTTGATTTTTTCACCCCTCGGGTCCATGACCAACAATTGGGTCGGGCGCAGCTCGCCGCGGCCGGCTTTGACCTCTTTGATGTAAATGTTATATTCGTTGGGCGCCAGCTGCATATTATCTTGAATGCGAATCGAAGGCATGACAAAACCCAATTCCGATGCCAGGGCGCGGCGCAAGGCCTTGATTTGGTCGGTCAACTTTTTGTTGGTTTCTTCATTAATCAACGGCAGCAAGCCATAGCCGATTTCCAAACGAATCAAATCTATCCGCAAGGCAGTGGAGATTGGCTCTTCCGCCGCCGCTTTGGCGCCTCCTTGTTTTTGCTCTTGCTCCATCACCTCTTGGGCTTGAGCCTGAACTTCTTTTTGCCGCTTGTCCAGATAATAGGCCGTGCTACCGGTTAAGGTTGCCAGCAAAACAAACGGAATGGCCGGCGTGCCCGGTAACATGCCCAAAGCCAAAGCCAAAAAGGCTGACATGCCCAGCGCTTTCGGATAATTGGCCACTTGGTCAAACAAGACCTTATCCGTGGCATCGGTCATGCCGGCTTTGGAAACCAAAATACCGGAGGCCACGGAAACAATCAAAGCCGGAACCTGAGAAACCAGACCATCACCAACCGTCAACTGCGTATAAGTCGAACCGGCCTCGGCAAAGGTTAAATCATTTTGCACCATACCGATGATGATACCGGCCACAATGTTAATGAACGTTATCAGCAAGCCGGCAATGGCATCTCCTCTGACGAATTTGCTGGCACCATCCATGGCTCCGTAGAAAGAGCTTTCTTTGGATAAGTCTTCTCTTCTTTTTCGGGCTTCATCTTCATTTATCAAGCCGGAAGATAAGTCGGCATCAATGGCCATTTGCTTACCGGGCATGGCATCCAAAGCAAAACGGGCGGCCACTTCAGCAATACGTCCGGAACCTTTGGTAATAACCACAAAGTTGACCAAAACCAAAATGGCAAAAACAATCACACCAATGACAAAGTTGTTGCCCATGATGAAACCGCCGAAAGCCTTGATGACCTCACCGGCGGCATCGGGACCGGTATAGCCTTTGGATAGAATCAAACGCGTGGAGGCCAGGTTCAAAGCCAAACGATACATAGTGGTAATCAACAACACCAGCGGGAAAGCACTGAACTCGGTCGGCTTCTCAATAAAAATGGCGGTCATTAAAACCAAGCAAGACATGGTTATGGACAAGGCCAGCGCAATATCCAACAACCAAGCCGGCATCGGCATAATCAAAATCACCAACATCAAAATAATCGACATGGCAAAAAGCAAGTCGCCGCGTTTGGTGGCGCCGACCAGCATATCTTTGAATGATTTATTGCCAAAAATGTTATTTTGCATGGTTTGTTTTTTCTATCCTATTGCTTATCTGCCTCAACCTCAAAACCTTCCGACTCATATTGTTTGAGCTTGTTGCGCAAGGTGCGAATCGAAATGCCCAAAATTTGTGCCGCAACCGTTCTGTTTCCCAATGTATGCTTGAGTGTATCAATAATCAGATTGCGCTCCATGGTGGCCACGGTGGTGCCAAACTGCGGTGTTGGTGTGGCGGATGAGGCCGTCTGTTCCGGCGCTGTTTCCGGCTTATTGATTATTGAATCGGCATCATCCAAAATAATGGCATCTTCTTCAATTTGGTCGCCGGTGCTGAGCAAAACGGCACGATGGATGGTGTTTTCCAACTCACGCACATTGCCGGGCCAGAGATAATTTAACAATTTTTCTTCGGCGGCCTGCGACATCGGCTTCATCGGCAGCTCGTTCAACTCGGAATATTTTTTTACAAAGTGTTTGGCCAAAACCACAATATCTCCGGGACGGTCTTTCAAAGCCGGAATGTGGATGTTGACCACATTCAAACGATAATACAAGTCTTGGCGAAAAGTTCCATTCTTAACGGCTTCAGCCAAATCGCGGTTGGAGGTGGCAATGATACGGGTGTTGACTTTTATCGGAGCTTTGCCTCCGATACGGTCAATTTCTTTTTCTTGAATGGCGCGCAATAATTTGGCCTGAATGCCGATATCCATTTCCGAAATTTCATCCAAGAGCAAGGTGCCGTCCGAGGCTTCTTCAAACTTGCCGATACGACGGGCCACGGCGCCGGTGAATGCGCCTTTTTCATAACCAAACAGCTCTGATTCGAGTAAGGTTTCGGGAATGGCGGCGCAGTTGACGGCCACAAATTTTTTGTTGGCGCGCTTTGAGTTATCATGAATAAAACGCGAAAAAATTTCCTTACCGGTTCCGGATGCGCCGGTCAGCAAAACGCTGGCTTCCGACGGAGCAATCTGTTTGGCCATTTTTAACACGGCCTCGGTTTTTTTGTCGCCATATATCAAAGCATGGTTTTCGCGGGTGGCGGCAGCCAAAACCGCACCAATCAACTCCGGATCCGGCGGAAGGGGAATATATTCCTTGGCTCCGGCTTTGATGGCTTTGACGGCTAAGGTCGGGTCATTGGCCACGCCGCAGGCCACAACCAAAACATTGATGCGCTCACTTTCCAAAGATTTGATAAAACGATAGACATCCAACTTGACGTCTATCATCACCAATTCTATCGCCTTGCCGGAACGCAAAACATCCAAAGCGGCATCTTCATTTTGCGCCAAAGAAACATGTCCGCCCTGCGCAATGGCAATTTTGCTGGCGGCTCCGATTTGTCCTTCCAATGTTCCGACGATGAGCAGTTCCACTTTTTTAACCCTCTTTTATTATTTGGCGGCTTTGACAACCTCAGTCATGGTAATGCCCAATTTATCATCAACCACAACCACCTCGCCTCGGGCGACCAGATTGTTGTTGACGTAAATGTCAATGGCCTCGCCGACTTTTCTATCCAGCTCGATGATGGCGCCTTTGTTCAAGCTCATCAGCTGGCTGACTTTCATTTTGGTTTTGCCCAAAACGGCCGAAACCTTAACCGGAATCTCATAAACCGCTTCCAAATCGTTGACAGATGTCGGAATGTTGAAATTGTCCATATCTTCCTGTGTGCGCAAAATCGGCTCATCGCCTTGCGCGCCGGAATCATGCATTTCATCTAATTCTAAGTTTTTATCTACCATATTCCCCTCTTTTTAGTCTTTGCTGGTATTAGCATCAAATATTTTATCGGTCTTGGCAAGCATTTTTGCACTGTTTCTTTCCACACCGCCGTTTTCCCACTCAACTCTGCAATCAGAAACGGCCATTGCCGCATCTTTGTGCAAAGAAATTTTGCCTTCATAGTCATGAATATTGGCCAAATGAGAAATCTCTTCCTGAACATAAGGCAAGGCTTCCGGATTGAAATAAAATGCCAATTTGCTCTCATCCTTAAACTGAGAAAAATTCTTTTCCAAAAAGGCTTTGACCAATTTTTCCGCCTGCGCTTTCTCCACCACCGGCACCAATTTATGCATAATCTCTTTGCACAAAGCAATGACCTGATTGTCGGCATTTTTGTTTTGTGAGCTCATGTCGGCCGAAAGCATCATCAACTTGTTGTTGATTTCGGAAAGCAGGTGATTGCGCTCTTCCTGTTGCTCGCTTTTGGCTTGCTGATAGCCGGCTTCATAGCCTTCGGTTCTGGCCTTGTTTTCTTTTTCGGCAACTTCTTCTTCCGTGAAAGTGATAATATCTTCAATAATTTCCGGTTCGGGCTCTTTTTGCGGCTCCGGCTCCGGTGCCGGCTCGGAAACAACTTCCGCCGCCGTCTCTGCTTCCAGTTCTTCTTGCGGCACTTGCTCCGCTTCCGTTTCTTCGGCCGGCGGTTCTACCGCGATATGCGTGTTTTCCCAATCTTCCGCATAGGGCTGATTGTCTTCATCCAAGATGAAGTTATCAAACGCAAATTTTTGATATTTTACCATCGGCCCGTTCCGCTATCCTTAATATATCAATTCATCATTCTCTTTACCCTCACTAATGACAATCTCTCCGGAATTAGAAAGCTCTTTCGTGGTGGTAACAATGTATTGTTGAGCTTCTTCAACATCGCGCAAACGAACCGGTCCCATAGCTTCCATATCTTCTTTGATAATTTTGCCGGCACGGGTCGACATGTTGTTGAAGAACAAATCTTTAATGGTATCGGAGGCCCCCTTCAAGGCAATGGCCAGCTTATCTTTATCGACATTGCGCAGCAAGACTTGGATACCTTGAGAATCCACTCGGATAAGGTCTTCAAAGGTAAACATAAGAGATTTAACACGCTCGGCACTCTCGCGGTTACGCTCTTCCAAGGCTTCCATAAAGCGGGTTTCGGTGTTGCGGTCCAAAGAGTTGAAGATGTCGGCAATGAGCTCGTGCGAATCGCGACGCGAAGATTTGGACAGGTTGCTCATAAACTCTTTGCGCAAGGTCTTTTCCAAGCCATCCAACACTTCTTTTTGTACCGAATCCATTCTGAGCATTCGCATGACGATTTCCATGGCAAAATTTTCCGGCAACAAAGCAATGACCTTGGCGGCGTGCTCGGCCTTAATCTTGGAGAGGATAACGGCAATGGTTTGCGGATATTCGTTCTTCAAATAGTTGGCCAAAACGTGCTCGTTGACATTGCCCAATTTATCCCACATGGTGCGGCCGGCCGGACCTCTGATTTCTTCCATAATGACGGAAACACGGTCTTTATCCAGCGCTTTGGACAACAAGCGCTCGGTGCTCTCGTATGTGCCCATCAACATGCCGCTGTTGGATGCCCTTTCCACAAACTCGTCAAACAGCTGTTCAACCACATTGGAGTTGACCTTGCCCAAACTGGCCATCACAACCGAGAGCTCCTTGATTTCTTCATCATCCATCAAGGAAAACAAAGAAGCCGAACGCTCATCATTCAAAGACAGCATTAAAATGGCCGCTTTTTGCTGTCCGGTGAGCAAATTATAATCATCTATCACATTTTGCTTCATTTTTTTGTTTCCTTATTTTATCTCGTTAGTTGCCATCGGTCGAATATAACCAACTGCGAACAATGCTGACCGCGGCTTCCGGATTTTTCTCAATGATGTCATTGATTTTCTTCAAGGATGAAACCTTAACGCGACCATCCACCTTGTTCAAGTTGACCAGATCATCCATATCGGCATCATTGTCATTTAAGAAGTTGGACAACAGCAAATTATCATCATCGGCATTTTCACCCAAGAGTTTGCCGCTCGGAGCTTGCTGTGAGGCATTGTCAAAGGCATTGTTGATGAGCGGACGGATGACCAGCAAAATGACCAAGATGGCAACAATGGCCACGCCCAAACCTTCGGCAATTCTCATCAATTCGGCTTTGGTGAAGCCCATAATCAAAATTTCGGGGGCTTTTTCTACACCGCTCTCAATTGCGGCAAAGCGAATGTTTTCCACTTCTACCATGTCTCCGCGGTTGGCATCAAAACCGACGGCCGATTTGACCAAAGCGCGCAATTGTTCCATTTCTTCAGCCGTGCGCGGGCGATAAACCATTTTGCCTTCGGCATCTTTTTCATAGACACCATCAACCATCACGGCCACCGTCAAGCGCTTGATCTCGCCATTGGTTTTGACCTTGTTTCTAACCGTTTTGGAAATTTCATAATTCACGGTTTCTTCGGTTTTGGCATTTTGCGAAACAATGCCGGTGTTTTGCGTGACCGTATCTCCGTTGGGAATGTTTTGTGACACCGTTACCGGATTTTCCGTCTCATTAGACATGCCGCTTTCGGTGATGGTCTGCATTGAGCGTGCCACCTGAGAATCGGGATCATAAATTTCTTCATTGGTCACAACCTGATCAAAGTCCATCTCCAAATTGACACGCGCTTTGGCTTTGCCCAGTCCGACGGCTTTTTCCATCAACTCTTCCAAACTTTTGGTCATTTTGCGCTCTTGCTCCAGACGCAAAACCTCGTTGGTGGCATTGTCTATGGTTTGTTGGTCTTTATTATCACTGGTCAAAAGTTTGCCGGTGCTGTCTACAATGGAAACATTGTCCACCGTCAGCTTTGGTACGGCGGCGGCGACCAACTTTTGAATGGATTGAATCTCTTTCATGTCTAACGTGCCGTTTTTGGTCTTGATGACAACCGAAGCTGAGGGCTGTTGCTCCTCTCTTGAAAACATTTCTCTCTTGGGTAAAACCAAATGAACACGCGCACTTTTAATATTATCTACCGAGCGAATCGTTCTTGCCAATTCACCTTCCAAAGCTCGCACCAGATTGATGTTTTGCACAAAATTGGTGGTGCCCAAAGCATCGGTATTGTCAAAAATCTCATAACCGACATTGGAACCTTTGCTGGCCAATGCCAGTTCGGCCGTCTCGACCCGCATTTTGTTGACCTGATCTTGAGGAACCAAAATCTCGGTACCGTTTTTGGCCAATTTGTATTTGATGTTTTCGGCTTCCAAACGGGAAACAATCTGTTTGGCGTCTTCCAATTCCAAATCCGTATAAAGCACGGAATATTCCACCGAGTTGACCTGCATGATGATATATGCAAAGAAACTAATCAGAAAAATGACGATTGCAGCCAGAGAAATCAATCTGCCCGGCGATAAATTTTTAATGCTTTGCCAAAAGTTATTCACTTATCTTCCCCATTTGCAGAGCCATATGCTCCTTAAAATAAAAATATTTCCCTTTCGTTATACATAACTTAATTTTTCTTATAGTTAAACGATATTTTAAAATATTCACAAGTTATCCAATATCGGCATCACAAAAAAAGCCCCCGTCAGAACGACAGGGGCCAACTTTAGGAAGAATGTTTTTTTACTGCTTTTTTAGATTAATGATGTCAATTCTTGCAACATTTCATCTGCAGTGGTGATGATTTTGGTTGAGGCCGAATAAGCACGTTGGGTTACAATCATGTTTGAAAATTCGGTGGCCAAATCTACCGTGGAGGTTTCTAAAGCGTTGCTGCTGATTTCTCCCGCGCCGTCCACACCGGCTTGTTTGAGCAAAGGTTGACCTGAGGCATCGGTTTCTATCCATGCGTTACCGGTCAAAGCGCTCATGCCGTTCGGGTTGGTGAAGGTGGCCAGCGGCAAAATGGCAATCGGTCTGGTTTCACCGTTGTCAAACAAAGCCGTTACCACACCGTTTTCGTTCACGGTTACGCCGGAATAGCTACCGAACTTGGCACCGTCTTGCTTGATGTAGTTGGTGGTGAAACTGCCGGCCAGGTTGGTCAAGCCATCGGTGGTGCCGGTGTTGCCCATGCTCAATTTGACCGTGGTACCGTTGCCGACACTGCCGTCCATGTTTTGCGCACCGTTGGCCCATTGAATGGCCATGTCTTCAACATAGAAATATTTTGGGGTACCATCTGAATTGAAACGTACGGCCGGTACCATCGAGCCTTGCTCAATGTCCAAATCGTTGGTCAGGAAGCTATCGGAAATGGTGTATTCGGCATTGGCTACATTGGCACCTTCAACCCAAGCGCCGCCATCATTTCTCAATTCTCCGACAACACCGCCCAAGTTATTCATGTTAACGGTGATATCGCCACCGGTTGAGCTCGGCATAATCTCCAAGCTACTGCCGCTGGCTACAAATCTGTCCGGTTCGGTAATATTGGCCTTAATGGCACTTTGAATCAAACTGACCAATTTGACCGTATCAATTTTTCCGTCAACGGTTGCCTGAGATAAGTCAATTTTTGTGGAATCGGCCGGTGTATTGGCAACAAAAGTGAATGTTGTACCGTTGATGGTAAACGTATTATTGGTATAATCACCTGGCGTGGTTGACGTGAAGTCAAAACGTGCGGTATTTTTAATATCCGAATCAATTGCCGGAATTTGGAAGATACCGGTCGGAATACCGGTTGCCAAAACCGGATTGACGGCAGATTGCACGCAGGCTTGCGTTTTGCTGGCATCAATGGTCAGAGCGGCACCGGCTTGCGATTGGACAATTTGGATAGAATCGCTATCGGCACTGAATCTGCCGGCACCGGGCATGTTGGCCTGAATGGCATCATTGAACGCATTGATAAAATCGGTCAATGATGTGATACCGTCTTGAATATCCACTTTGATGTGAACATTATCGGCATCACCCACAGGGGCCGCCGTAGCGGTGTTCAAAAAGTCAAAAATATAATTGGTTCCGGTGCTTTGATCGGTGATGGTGATGCTGGAGCCGTTGGCCGGAATGGTTTTGAACTCCAACTGACCGGCGGCAAAGTAAACATCATCGGCTCCGCCGTCGCTTACTTCTTTGTTGCCGGTTAAAATGATGTTGGCTGCGCCGGAGGGCATATCTACAGACATGCCCCAAGAGTTGGTGCTCTCTTTGATGAAGTTGATGCTGAGGTTGCTGGAGTTGCCCAAACTATCATAAATCAAAGCAGAAATTGAACGATAGCCGCCGGCATCCGGAGATGTGGGATCATAAATCGGGTCATCGGCCGGCAAGTTGGCGCCGAAGCTCACTTGTTGGGTCGGGGTTGCGGTACCGCCGATGGTGGCCAGGTTAATCGGCTTTAAGTTCTTGCTATCTACAATATTGTCGTTGATATATACGGTTGAACCATCCGTATCATAATAGGCTTTCATATATGTTACACCGCCGATTTCAATGGTGCTTGCTGTCGGCGTACCATCCCAAGGCAACAAAGACCAACCTTGCGCATAAAAGCCACCGGTGTTTTTCAAATATCCGGTTGTATCAATACGGAAATCTCCGGCGCGTGTATAGGCCCAAGCATCACCTTCTTGCGGGTTGGCTGCTTGGTTTACAACAAAATAACCGCTTCCGGAAACGGCAATGGCCGTAGATGATGAGGTCGAGGACAATAAACCTTGTACATCTACACCTTGCTTGGACACAGGTTGCACACCGCCCGGTGAATAAAAGTTTGATGATGTTTGTTTTGTTACCAAAGTTTGGAAAGAAACACTTGTTCCTTTATAACCAATGGTATTTACGTTTGAGATATTATCGGAAATTGCACCCATTGCATTGGACTGGGCGGCCATTCCCGAAATACCCGATTGCATTGCTCCAAATAAACTCATTTTTCTTCTCCTAAAGTTTCTTTAATTATATGGTGGAATAACTTTGGGTTTCTTCCTCAGACGGGGTTTCTTCTTCACCTTCGGCATTATCGCCGTCCCCTGCTCCTTGACCTCCCGTAGAAGGTGTTTTATCAAAATAGTCATCATTGCGGATGGTCACAATATCACCCAGTTGGGCGGTGACGGCATCTCCCAGACCAACGTAAACATTGTTTTGGTCGCTGGCCACGCCGGTCACTTTGCCAAAAATCGTGGTGGTGACGGATGCGGCCGAATCTCCTTCCGGAACCGTGGTCGAAACCGAAATTTGATAAGCGCCGTCTTCCAAAAGATTGCCGTTGGAATCTTTACCATCCCAGTTAAACTCGTGGGTGCCGGAAGTTTTTTCTCCGCTTTGCGTGTAGACAATTTTTCCGGTCATGTCTTTGACGACAATGGTGGTAGACAACACGTCTTTGTCCAAAGTATAGGTGGCTTTGGCCTTGCTGCCCTCAAGCGGCATCACATCGCCCAAAACCTGAACCGTTTTGCCGATATATGACACGGCTTGTGCACCCAAATTGGCGATGCTCAAAGACATTATGGTATCCAATTTCTCATTGGTTTGGATGGCTTGCTCGACTGATGAATATTGTACCAACTGGTTGGTAAACTCGGCCGTATCCATCGGATCCATCGGATCTTGATATTTCAACTGCGTGGTCAACAGCTGCAAAAAAGTGTTCATATCGGCTGAAAGCTGTTGCGAACTTGCATTGGTTGAGCTGGTTCCGTTGGTATAATATCCGGTAATTCCACTAATATCTGTTGTCATGGCTTTTCTCCTCTAAAGTCTATACTCTGATGTTTAATCCGGTTTCTGCGGACCAGTTCTGATTGGCGGCTTCTGCCGTTATCACATCCGAATTGGCTTCTTGTTCAAAGACTTTGCCAATAAAATTGCGAAGTTGGTCATTTTGACCCTGAGCCTGATTTCCTTCATTGCGGAAACTAAAGCTCAAACTGTTGCCGTCGGTCTGGAAACCGGCATCATTGAAGGCTTTTTCCAAAACTTGCGCATCTCGCTGCAAGGCTTCCATGGTTTCCGGACGGCTGGAGATGATGTGGGCTTGCAATTTGCCGTTTTTGATTTGCATTTTGATTTCAATGTGACCAAGCTCTTCCGGTTTGAGGCGGACTTCTATGGTGTCCACACCTTTTACCGCAGACTTGGTGATGTTGACTTTAACTTGTTCTACGGCTTCTTTGCTCATGCCTTTATACACATCATTTAAGCTGGTTTGGTTGCTCTTGCCGGCATTTTCGGCTTTGGCGGCGGCAACAAACTCGGCCCCGCTCATAATGCTTTGGCCGGCATTTGCCGCTGATGAGACTTGTTTAACATCGGTCACGGCCATATTCTGCACTGCAGAATTGTTCTCTTCGGCAAAATTTGCCGCATTGGGCGCAAGTGCCGCCGTGAGGTTGACTGCGGTTTTATTTTGCACGCTTGCCGATGTTGATAAATTTTGTGATGTTGTCGGCTGACTTTCTTTTGGCATTTCCGCCTCTGCCGTTTCTTGAAGCGACAAGGCGTCTTTTACCAAACCCTTGGTATCGGTATAGGAAATTTTTTCCTCTTTGACGGTCCAATCAATTTTGACGTTTTTATCTGCCAAGGCATCGGCTTGTTCAAGACTTTCTTCCGAAACAGAATCCGGTGCGGTCAAAATTTCTTCAAAATCGGAAATATTTTGGGTTTGTACATTCTTTTTATCTGCCGGCAGTGTTTTGGCGGCCGAAAGCTCCATCTGCGGAAGTTCTTCTGCCGCTTCAAAAGAGTCAACCTGTTGCAAATCGGCCATTTTTTGAGCTAACTCAGCTCCGCTGATTTGGATGGTTTCCTGAGTTTGCGGATTGATGATTTGCAAGCTCTCTTTTCCCGACAAATTTTCTGCCGTTAAGTTGGCCAAAGACAAGATATTGCCGTTTTCATCCATCACCTGAACTTTTCCGGAAAGAATATCTTCCGCAAGCGTATCACCGGCATCAGTATTTTGCTCCAGCAGAGCTTGTGTTTGCGCCGCAAACTGCGGAACAACGGCATCTATTGTTTTTTGGTCGGCAGATTTGTCTTCTTCCTCATTTTTTTCATCAGAGGCTTTATCATCTTCTTTTGCCTCTTTTTCGACTTTGGAATCTTTTTTATCGGTTGTTTTTTCTTCCTTATCTACCTTATTTTCTTTTTTCGGCGTTTCTTCTTTTTCTTTGACCTGTTCTTTTTTATTATCGGCTTTATCATTTGCAAAAGTTGCTTTGGAATCGTTGTTGACGGCAATCGAACTATCCGAATCGGCAAAAAGGGCATCTGACGTATTTTTTTCCAGCAAGCCGGCAAAGCTCCCGGAATCAGAGCCGATAAAGTTGGTTTGCGATATCAACTTATTAAACTGTGCAACAACGCTCATTTTATTTAATTCATTTATATCCATCTTTTTCATCCTAACAAATGATTAGCCTTTCCACATCTATGCAAAATGCGTGCCAAAAAAAACAGATATAAAAAAAGAGGATTCTTTTGAACCCTCTTTATATTTATTTTGCAAAAAGTTTTATTCCGATTTTTGCGTTTCGTTTTGCGCGTTTGGTTTTTCGGCCAAACCGCGGGCTATGTGCATATTGATATTTATCAGCACGTCCAAACTTTCCGGCTTGGGATTGGCCATAATATCCAAGGTTCGTTGAAAAACAAACATTGACAAGGACAACAAATTTTGGCGCAATTCAAGCGGCTGCGGCGATGAATTATCTCCCATGGCTCCGGCTATGATTGTCCACAAACGACGATTTTTTTCCAGAGCTTCATCCAGGTCACCGCTCTTTTGTTCCCAATTTTCTTTGATTTGATTGAGGCTTGCGGCTGCTTTTATCAGCGCTCGAGTCTCAAGCTCAATCTGACTCATTCCGGAAACTTCTGTTTCGGCATACCTTTGAGATATATTCATTTTCTCCCTCTAAAAAAATATTAACTCCAACATATCTAAAATCTTTTTTAACATTATTTGGTTAAATTATTATAAAGAGACAGATTTATTATATAATATTTTAAGGTCAAAAGCAATGAATAAGCCTTTTTTTATACTTTGTTGTTCTTTCTTGTGTTTTTTGTGTTTTGAGGCACCGGCTCAGATGAAAAACGTGACCAACCAAACCAAAAACACCGAAACAATTTTTGTTACCGGATATATGAATTATCCTCCTTTCGGCTATATTGAAGAATATCGGCGCGATAAGTTGGACAAAACAAGATATGCCTATCATTCCATTTTTGACGGCGTGATGGATGAGCTCAAACAAAACAGCAATCTCAAACTGACTTATTTATATTCACCCGATGCTTCCGAAGACCAATTTTTGGAAGATATTAATTCCGGCAAAACCGATATTTTTCTCGGCGTTTATTATGACACGCAAAAATTTCAGCGAACCGAGCTGGTTTATCCTTCCCTCATCAATAATCCGGTGATTGTTATCACGCTGCCGGAAATGGCGGAAAAAATCGGCAATTTGGCAGAGCTCAAACAGTTGAAAGGAGCCATCTGCACCCAAGAGCGCCTCTCCGATTATGTTTCCAAACAGCTTAAAGATTATTCTTTGGAATATGTCGATACGCCTTTAGAAATGTTCCAAAAACTTTATACCGGTGAGGTGGATTATGTTTTTGCCACCCAATATTTCGGCATTATTGAAGCGGCCAAACTCGGCATTCGCAAACAGCTGAGCTTTTCTAAACAAATTATTTGGAATATGCCGGTTTTTATCGGGGTTTCACAACTTTCCAAAAGCCGCAAATTTTTGGTGCAAAAACTTTCTTCTTATTCCGAAAACCCGCTTAATCGTCAAAAAATTGAGAAAAGACTGCAAGATTTGATTTATGATATTGAGCTCAAAAATCAGGGATTGATTTCTCCCGTCTTTGTCAAAAAAGAAAATTGAGTTTCATCCATATCATCTCTTGACCTTTTTTCTTAAGTGGATAAAATTTGGAAAAGTTTGAAAAATTTAGGACATAAAATATGGTTTTGTTAATTCAACATCCGGTTTCTCCCCAAAGCCGAAAAATCAGAATCGGTATGAGCGAGAAAAAAATGCTCTTCATTTTACGCAATGAAGATCCCTGGAATCTGTCTCAAGATGTTTTCAAACTTAATCCGGCCGGAGATTTGCCGATTTTCTTAAACGACGGCATGGTTTTGTGTGGGCATAATGCCATTATGGAATATTTGGAAGAAACCAGCCGCGAAGTCAAACTCATGCCCGAAACCCCGCGTGAACGCGCCGAAGTGCGCCGCTTGACGGAGTGGTTTGATGACAAATTTTATCGCGAGGTCTATCGCAATATTGTTTATGAAAAAGTGCATAAACGCTTTTCCAAAGGTTTGGCACCGGATTCAAAAATTTTGAAAATCGGTTTGAACAACCTCAATTTTCATATGGAATATATTGATTGGCTGATTGAGCGCCGCAACTATCTGGCCGGCGAAGAGCTGACTTGGGCCGATATTGCCGCCGCCGCCCATCTTTCCGTGATTGACTATCTGGGTGATGTGCCTTGGGAAGGTTATCGCAATGCCAAATTGTGGTACTCTAAGATGAAGTCTCGCCCGAGTTTTAAAGATATTCTCAAAGATAATATTAAAGGAATCTTGCCTTCCAAACATTATGCCGATTTGGATTTTTAGTGAGTGTGCCCATGTTGCAAAAGTTGTTTCTGATTTGTTTGTCTTGTTCTTTGCTCAATGCTTGCAGTTGGTTTGATGATGAACCGCAGGGACAGGTTATCTATCATTGGGCCAAAGAAAATACCGGCGTGCAAAAATTTGTCAAAGATCATTCCGAATGCCTGCGCGTGGCCGAGCCCACACGCTGGGTGCCCGATGTTTCCAGCTGGTTTTATTCTGAAGAGGCCAAGCTCAACATTCGTGCCGACTGGCATTCCGGTAAAGGCATTTGGGCAACTTATGTGCCTTATGTCGGGGCGCAACCCCTGATTGTCAACTCTTTGCGCGATGATAGCGAGGTCAACCCCAAAAAATATCGTCAATGCATGGAAAGCCGCGGCTATTGGCACCGCAATGCCAATATTCCGGAAATTACCAATATTTATGTTTATAAACCGCAACGCGTGCTGCAAAACAAACCGTTCGACCCCGGCGATTTATAAACCGCAGACCGAAGCCAAAGATTTTTTCATCTCCTTGATATCTTCATCTCGGCCCAGACGGTGGTTGCCGCCCTTGATGATTTTGATGACCACGTCTTCTGAGGTGAGGCATTTCATAATCTTGAACGGTTTGTCCGGCAAAACGTTTTTATCTTCGCTTCCCTGCAAGAGGTGCACCGGACAATTGACGGGCAATTCTCCTTCAAGGAGCAAATTTTCTCTGGCCGTATCAAAAATTTTGGAGGTGAAAATATAGGTAAAATCTTTCATCGGGAACAAAATTTTGCCTTTTTGCTTCATCTCGGCTTTTTGTGCCGGCGTGAAGATATATTTTTCAATATCAAAAGTGAAATCGGGGGCTGCCGCCAGGCCAACCACGGCTTTGACACGTTCGGGGCGCTCTTTGGCGGCAAGCAAGCTCAGCCATCCGCCCAGCGAAGATCCCATCATCACCACATCTCCTTTGACAAGCTCGTCTATCACTTCCAAAACTTGATGCTTCCAGACATTAAAATCAATATTTTCATAATTTTCTTTATCGCTACCGTGGCCGGCAAGTTCGAATCGGCAGAAGCCCAAATTATTTTCCGCACAAAAGGCTTTCACTTCTTCGGGTTTTCGGCCCCATGGGTCGGAAAAAAGGCCATGAATATATATGACGCTTAAATCGGCAGAGTTTTTGTGCGTTTTTGCATATTTTGCTTGGCTTAATTCAATTTTGGCTGTAAATTGTTCTCTAAATGTGTGATTTTGTATCATATAAAAACTCCTGATATTGATTTTGACGAGGATTTTAGAAAGAAAATGGAAAAAGGTAAAGACAAAAAACCGGTTGTTTTGCAAGTTTTGCCGGAGCTGGAAACCGGCGGGGTTGAGCTTGGAACCATTGAGGTGGCTTCCGAGTTGACCAGACACGGAATTAAAAATTTTGTGGCCTCCAAAGGTGGTCGTATGGAACACGAGTTGCAAAAGCTGGGTGTTGAGCATTTTACCCTCAACCTTAAAAGCAAAAACCCTTTTACCATTTTGAGAAATGCCAAAAAATTGGAAGCCTATATTAGAGAAAACGACATTAACATTGTTCATGCGCGTTCTCGCGCGCCGGCCTGGAGCGCTTATTTGGCCGCAAAACGCGCCGGTGTGCATTTTATGACCACGTTTCACGGCACTTACGGCCTCGGCCCTTGGGGTTTGAAAAAAATTTACAACAAAGTGATGGTCATGGGTGAACGCGTGATTGTGATTTCAAATCACATCAAAAATCATGTTTTGAAAAATTATAAAGTTGATGAAAGCAAACTCCGCCTGATTTATCGTTGCGTTAATCTGGACAGATTTTCTCCCGAAGCCGTGACACAGGAGCGTATGATTCAAAAAATTAAAGAATATAACATTCCCGATGACAAGCCGGTTTTGTTTTTGGGCGGCAGAATCACCAAATGGAAAGGTCAACATTTGCTGATTGAGGCGCTTTCTAAGATGAAAAGCCAAGATTATTACTGCATTATTGCCGGTGATGAGCAAGGCCGCGAAACCTATTTTAACAATTTGATGGCTTTGGCCAAAAAATATAAACTCGGCAACAAAGTGGGAATCTACGGCAAGGTTTTGGATATGCCGGCGGCGATGATGGTTTCCGATGTTATTCTTTCAACCGCCATTGAGCCCGAGGCTTTCGGCCGCATTGCGATTGAAGGTCAGGCCATGGGCAAAATCGTGGTGGCCTCAAACATCGGCGGTTCGCTTGACTCCGTGATTGACGGCGTGACCGGTAAACTCTATCAATATAATGATTCTCAGGCTTTGGCCGATGCGCTCGACTGGGCTTTGTCCCTCTCCCTGACCGAAAAGAAAAAAATTTCGGCCGCAGCGCAAAAAAATGTAAGAGAAAACTTTACCAAAGAAATAATGTGTGATAAAACAATTAAAGTTTATCAAGAGCTTTTAGCGGAAGAGTAGTTTTTCCGCGGTTTGATGAGGGTTTGCCATTGCCTTTGTGAAACTTTGTTTATTATAAATGGCGTGATGATTAAATATAAAAAAAGGATATTTTAATATGGTTGCGATTAAATTGCCTGATGGCAGTAAGTTAGAGATGGAAAGCGGGGTCAATGGTTTTGACATCGCCAATAAAATCAGTTCAAGTTTGGCTAAAGCCGCTTTGGCTATCAATGTTAACGGAAAAACACAAGATTTAAGCACTCCTATCACTACCGACGCAACCGTGACTATCATCACCGGCAAGGATAAAGAGGGTTTAGCCATCTTGCGTCACTCCTGCTCGCACGTGATGGCTCAGGCCGTTAAAGAGCTCTGGAAAGATGTTCAAGTGACCATCGGTCCGGCTATTGAAAACGGTTTTTACTATGACTTTGCCCGCAAAGAGCCTTTTACAACCGAGGATTTTGCTAAAATTGAAGCCAAAATGCACGAGATTGTCAAACGCGATGAAAAGTTAGAGCGCATTGTTATGCCGCGCAATGAGGCTATCAAATTTTTCAAAGATAAGGGCGAGCACTACAAAGCTGAGATTATTGAAGATTTGCCGGAAGATGAAACAATTTCTCTTTATCGTCAGGGCGACTTTACCGACCTTTGCCGCGGTCCGCACGTGCCTTCAACCGGCAAAATCGGCGATGCTTTCAAATTGATGAAAGTGGCCGGTGCTTATTGGCGCGGTGATTCAACCAAAGAAATGTTGCAACGAATCTATGCAACGGCTTGGGCTAACAAAAAAGATTTGGAAGACTACCTCCACATGATGGAAGAAGCCGCCAAACGTGACCACCGTAAGCTTGGCAAAGAAATGGATTTGTTCCACTTTGAGCCGGAATATGCTCCGGGTGCCGTTTTCTGGCATGATAAAGGTTACAAAATTTATCGTAAGCTCATTGAATATATGCGCAAACGTCAAGAAAACAACGGCTATATCGAAATTTCTACCCCGCGCGTGATGGACAGATGCTTGTGGGAAATTTCCGGTCACTGGGATAAATACGGGGCACATAACTATTCCGGTCAGACCGAAGATAAAAAATGGTTCTGCATTAAGCCGATGAACTGCCCTGGTGGTTTGCTCGTCTACAAACAAGGCATTAAATCTTATCGTGATTTGCCGCTGCGTATTGCCGAGTTTGGTAAGGTTAACCGTTATGAAGCCTCCGGTGCTTTGATGGGCTTGATGCGCGTGCGTGAGTTTACTCAAGATGATGCACACATTTTCTGCACTCCGGAACAAATGGAAGCCGAATGCATCACCACGTTGAAACTGATTTTGGATATTTATAAAGACTTTGGCTTCAACGATGTGAAGATTTATCTTTCTACCCGTCCGGACAGCATTTATCGAATCGGCTCCGATGAGATTTGGGATTTGTGCGAAAACGCTCTGGCTCATGCTTTGGAAAGCCATGGCTATAAATATGAAATCAACCCCGGTGAAGGTGCTTTCTATGGTCCGAAACTTGAGTTCATTTTGAAAGATGCCATCGGCCGTGAATGGCAATGCGGTACCATTCAGGTTGATATGAACTTGCCGCAACGCTTTGATATTTCTTATATCGGCGAAGACGGCGAGAAACACCAACCGGTGATGTTGCACCGCGCTTTGTTCGGCTCAATCGAGCGCTTCCTCGGTATTTTGATTGAAAACCACGCCGGAAAATTGCCGCTCTGGCTCTCTCCGGAACAAGTTGTGGTTTGCCCGATTACTTCCGAGATGGATGATTATGCTGAGGAAGTGACCGAGATTTTGAAAAAGAACGGACTTTATGCCAAAGCTGATTTGCGCAACGAAAAAATCAGCTACAAAATCAGAGAGCATTCCGTTTCTAAAATTCCGGTCATTGCCGTGGTCGGTGCCAAAGAAAAAGAAGACAGAACGGTTACGGTGCGCCGCATTGGCTCTGACAAGCAAGAGGTTGTCAAACTTGATGAGTTTGTCAAAGCTCTGGTTGAAGAAGCCAAAATGCCGTCTCAAGATAAGTAAAAAAATGCAAAAATAAAGCCTCCCAGCGGAGGCTTTATTTTTTATGGCATTTATTTTGCATAACAATATTTTAACATATTTTGTGTTATACAAGAATGTAGAGATTTTTTTGAGGGTAAAAAAATATGACAAAATTTAGTGAGCAAGCCATTCGCGAAGCCGCCTATTATATTTGGAAAAACGGCGACAAAAAATATGATTGCGGTATGGACAACTGGAATGCCGCCATCAACCAACTGCGGGCACAAAATGCGGCGGCGGTTTTGAAGCAAGGTCAAATGTTCGGCACGGCCAAAAACAACCAGCCCAACATTATCAGAGCCGCCAGTTTGCTTAAAAAAACAAGTTCAAGATAAAAAGTGTTGATATTTTTTTAAAATCTTCAAAATAATACTGGACAAGAAAAAAAATATGCTCTATAAACTTTTCCGTGATTGATGCTCGGGTAGCTCAGTCGGTAGAGCAGAGGACTGAAAATCCTCGTGTCGGCGGTTCGATCCCGTCCCCGAGCACCATTCTTTAAAAGAAGTTCCGCAAAGGAACTTTTTTTGTTTTAAAGCGCTTATCTTGCCTTGAGCCAATTATCTGACTTGTTTTGCGCATTGGCTTGCCAAAGCTCGTCAAAGCGTTGGCGATATTTTTTTATGACGTTTTTATTTTGCCGAATGAACAAACAATTTTCACTGTTTTTGCGGCTGGCGGCATTGGTCCAATTGTAAGAACCGGTGACCAGCACCCGATTATCAAAAACGGCAAATTTGTTATGCTCGATTTTATAACGAGAATTGACCTTGATATTGACCCCGTATTGAAATAGCTCTTGGACGGCAGAAGATTTTTGCGCGGCTTGCAATTTGTCGGTTAAAATACGCAAGTTGACCCGGCGGTCATGCGCCGATTTGAGCGCTGCCACAATTTTGCTATTGTTGATGGCATAAACCGCCGCATCTATTGATTTTTGGCTGGAATTTATCAATTGGACAATTTGATTTTCACAATTTTCCGATGGGGTGAATGCCACCATAATTTCTGCCGCCTCGGTTGATGTGGAAAACAAAAGACATAAACCTAAAACGCCCCAGATTTTTTTCATTTTTCCTCAAAAAGAAAAACCACCTTGGAATTAAGGTGGTCGGGGTAGTTTCAACATCACATTGGACAAAGTGACCTTTTAGCTTTCAATATATGGCTAAAAGCTCCCCGACCTTAAAAATCGGGGATATATTTATCGGCGGCGCAAAATGCACCGGCAATATGACGATGTTATATCTGACACCGTGTCCAATTAGGGTGTTGAAAGCCCCGCACCGTTTTTTCGGCACTGAGTTTGGACGCTCCGCCCAAACCTGATGTTGATTATAATTTAGCTTGGTTAAAATTCAATAAAAAAAGCTGTTTAAAGTTTTTTCTTCAAACAGCTTTCCTTTTCTTAATTTTGTTGCTCTTTTAAGTATTTTCTCTCCGGATTTTTGATGACATATCTTGAGATAAAATAGCCTGACAACAGACAAACGGCGCCCACAATCCCTTTGCCGAGATTGATAAAAAACAAAGCAAAAATTGTAACGCCGGTACATGCGGACAGGCTCGTTATCAATAAGCCCAAAACCGGAGAGCTTATCAGAGGTTCGCGCTTTCTATATTTGTTGGGAGAAACGTTGATGGCGGCATATAAGGCGCCGACAATGAACATTCCCAGCATCGCGATTGAAAATCTTGCATCCATAATATATACATTTTAATTTTAAAACGGCTTCGGTTATAATTTGTTTTTTGGGGTTTGACAACTTAAATCTATATTTATATCTTATAAGCCTTGTTTTTTAATGACATTTTAAGATTTTTTTTATTAAATATTCTTGTTTAGATAACAGTTATGAGGTTTTTGATTAAAAAGTTATGGATTCCGTATTTGAAAATTTAATTTATTTATTTTTCGTTTTCTTTTTAGTTTTTGCTAATGCGTTTTTTGTGGTTTCCGAGTTTTCCATTGTAAAAATTCGCCGCACAAAGTTGGAAGAGCTGGCTCACTCCGGTGACAAACGCGCCAAAACCGCGCTTAAAATTAATGCACGTATGAACACTTTTTTGAGCGCCATTCAGCTCGGTATTACCCTTGCCTCTTTGGGCTTAGGTTGGATTGGCGAACCTGCCGTTTCACGCCTGCTGGAAAATATGTTTGCCGACTTTTTCGGAAATAATAAAATTTTGTTGCACTCGATTAGCTTTGGTGTGGCTTTTGCTTTCATCACTCTGTTGCACGTGGTTTTGGGCGAGTTGGTGCCTAAATCTTTGGCCATTCAAGATACCGAAAGCTATGTTTTGCGCATTGCCAAACCTCTTTATATTTTCAACCAAATTTTTGCCCCGTTTATTTGGGTGTTTGACCATGTGACCAACGGCATTTTGCACCTGATGGGGACTCAAGTTTCCAACGAGAATGACGATGCTCACTCCGAAGAAGAAATCAAACTGATTATTGATGCTTCGCAAAAAGGCGGCGTGATTGATGATACCGAACGCGGAATCATTCAAAATGCCATTGACTTTTCCGAGATTTTGGCTCACGAGGTAATGATTCCCAGACAAGACATGAAATGCCTCTACAAAGGACAGACTTTTGACGAGGCTTTGGAATTTGTCAAAAACAACAACCACACCCGTTTTCCGCTTTGCGACAAAGACAAAGACCACATTTTGGGCATGATTCACATTCGCGATATGCTGGAATTTAATCCCCAAAGCGGTGAAAAATATGTTTTGAAAAAACTGGCGCGCAAAGTGCTTTTTGTGCCGGAAAACAAATCTATCTCCGATATTTTGCACGAGATGATGAGCAAACGAATCCACATGGCCGTGGTGGTTGATGAATATGGCGGCACCGCCGGTTTGCTTTCCATGGAAGATATTTTGGAAGAGCTGGTCGGTGAGATTCAAGATGAGCATGATGAAGAAGAAGTCCCGATGAAAAAGATCAAAGACGGCGTTTTTGAGTTTGACGGAACATATCTGATTGAAGATGCTTATGAGAATATGAGCCTGCCGATACCCGAATATGAAGAAAGCACCATCGGCGGCTATGTTTTCGGCCTGCTCGGAAGAGTGCCGAATGTGGGTGACAAAGCTGAAGATAATTTTTGCACCTATGAAGTGTTGGGTGTGAATAATATGCGAATCACCCGCGTTAAGGTTTCGGTCAGATATTCCATTTCTGACGAAGAAGAATAAAAAAAATCCCCTCGAAAAATCGGGGGGATTTTTTTATGCTTTTATTTTTTATGACTTCAAATCTCTGACCACCTGCAACATTTCATCGGCCACCGAGAAGGAGCTGGAGTTCATGCCATAGGCTCTTTGGATGACCACCATTTTGCTGAACTCTTTTTCAACATTGGTGGTGGATTGTTCCAAGGCTTGGGGTTGCAGATAGTTGCCGCCGTCTTCTATCAACACGGCATTGCCGCTGGCGCCGTTGGCCTCAAACAAGGTGCCCGAAATGGCCGTCAGATTGTCCGGTGCGGCAAAACTACTCAAGGCCAACTTGCCCAAGTTTACGGTTTGGCCGTTGCTGTATAAGGCTGAAACAATGCCGTTTTTGCCGATGGAAGCCTCTTTGAAGGCTCCGCCTTCTTTGCCGTCTTGCTTGATGTTGGCGATGCCGCTGCTGCCGGCATATTGGGTCATGTTTTCAATGTTCATGGCGATTGTATTGGAGCTGCCGTCGGCCCAAGCCACATCAATGTCAAAGTCGGTCGGACTCAGCAATTTGCCATCGCTTGAGAACTGAACCTCTATCGGCTCGGCGGTTGTGACCGTGGCGCCTTCCATCTCAAAAGAAAGAGTCCAGGCATTGGCCTTGCCTTCCACCTTGTGAAAAACCATGCTCATATTGGCGCCATTGTCATTGGGGCCATAAATCATGATGCCGTAACTGCTGTTTTCTACGCCATCGGCCGGCACATTGGCGCCGATTTGCACCTTGGATGTCGGATTGGCGGGAATTTTTTCCGGATATTCCAAAACAATATCTTCAATCGAGGAGCCGAATCTTCCGTCCTCGTTGGCCGGATAGCCCTGAACGCGCATGCCGTTGTTGGCCACCAGATAAGGAACGCCGCCGGACAACTGAATGCGAAAATTGCCGGCGCGGGTATAATATTCATCGCCGGAATAGCTGTCACGAACCGTGAAAAAAGCATTGCTATTACCGTTGATGGCCACGTCAAAACTGTTGTTTGAGGCCACAACCTGCCCTTGCGAGGTGACAAACGTGCGGTCATAATAGCCTACGCCGTTGATATCGGTGCGGGTTGACTGCAAGCCGCTGGCCGCGTTGCCTTTGACCACGGGGGTGGAGCCCAACAGCGTATAAAACATGGTTTCGCTCGACTTATAGCCGACCGTTTTGATGTTGGCAATGTTGGTGCTCACGGTTTCAAGCGCGTGAGATTGTGAATTCATTCCCGTGACAGACGGGGTAAAAATACTCAAAGCCATATTTTTATCTCCTATAATGCTCTTTTTATCCATGCAAATTTTGTGCCAAAAAAATTTTCTTGCTTTGATTGTTTTGTTTATCCTTTGCAACCGAGATTTTTGTGCTTGCAAAGATATGCACATTTTTGCCAAAAAACTGCCTTTTTTTTTCATTTTTTTAGTTGTTTTTGCGTTTGTTTTGATTATTGTTGTTGTGTTTTTTAGAAATACGGTTTAT
>CALXPK010000026.1 GCA_944390265.1 uncultured Alphaproteobacteria bacterium
TTTGCGTGGTGTAGAGGCTATCGACATTATCGCAATCGCTGGTTTGGTTATAGTCCTTATCAAGTTCATAGCCGGCAAAAAGCGGTTCTTTATAATCGGGCAGAAAAACGGAGCGAGCAATTTGATAGGAGCCCTGAGGCAGAGGTGTGAATTCTTGAGTGAAGGAAGACGTGTTTGAAGCTGATGCAAAATTAAATACTCCGCCAAGAATCATGAGACTCATAGCAGACACGATAAATAATATCTTCTTTTTCATAACACGCCTCCAAAAATAATAAGTACCTATACTATCTATAATATAATATTTTTAAATTTTAGCAAATGAATTTAATGTTACAAAAGCAAAAAATTGAATAATATATTGTTTCTGCGTGAAATATTTTTCTAATCCCATTTTTTGAAAACGAAAAATACGGCCAATAATATTAAAGCAAAGCCAACCAGATAGTTCCATTTCAAATCTTCTTTCAGATACAAGACCGAAAAAAAGCAAAAAATGATGATGGTGATGGCTTCTTGCATGATTTTGAGTTGGGCGGCGCTGTAAAACTCGTGACCGATGCGGTTGGCCGGCACTTGAAAACAATATTCAAAAAAAGCAATGCCCCAGCTGGCCAAGATAACCACCCATAAAGCCGTGGATTTGAACTTTAGGTGTCCGTACCAAGCAAAGGTCATGAAAATGTTGGAGATGGTTAATAAAATGAGGGGATAAAATTGTCGCATTTTCTTTCTCTTATAAGTTATTTTGTTCCAAATCTAAAAGTTTTTGTTTTAAGCCCAACCCACCGGCAAAACCAACCAATTTTCCGTTGCAACCGATGACCCGATGGCAGGGAATGAGGATGACAAGGGGGTTCTTGTTGTTGGCCATGCCGACGGCACGATAGGCTTTGGCATTGTTAATTTTTTTTGCAATGTCTTTGTAGCTTTGGGTTTGGCCGTAGGGAATTTGTTGCAATGCCTGCCAGACTTTTTGCTGAAACGGCGTGCCGATTGGGGCCAAGGGAAGGTCAAAATTTTTTCTTTTTCCGGCAAAATATTCTTCCAGTTCTTTTTGGGCTCGGCGCAAGAGCGGATTATCGGAATCGGATAAAGATATGTTTGGCGAAAAGAGAAAACGACAACCCGTCAGGCGGTTGTTTTGCGCCTCTAACAATATTTTTCCAAGCGGTGAATCCATAAGCAAACGCGAAACCATTTCTTTTCTTCATAAAAAATTGAGGCTGTGGCTGGCTTTGGCTATTTCGGTGGAAACTTTTTTGGCTTCTTCGGCAAGCTGCATATCTTCATAAACATACAAAGCATCGTGAAAATATTCCAGAGCTTCTTCCAACAAGGCTTTGTCTCCGCCGTTTTTGCCGATGCGATAATAAATTTCGCCGATGTGGTTTTGAATGTGCGCCCATTCCAGCGGGTCTCTTCTTTCGGTGATGACCTTTTGACGATTTTTGTAGGCGGCTATGGCCAGCTCCGAGATGTCTTCACTATTGCTGAAACTGCCTAACAGCGACAGCATATGTGCCAATTCTCCCTGAATGTTGGCCCAAAACTCCGGAAACAGGGCGTAGGTATATATTTTTTCGGCTTCGCGAAGCTGAAATACGGCGTCGCGCAGAGCCTGAATGTCATCTTTTTGCAGCCAGTAGGTGTAAAATAGTTGTGCCAAACGATAAGATATGTAGCCGTAGTCATAAGGATAGTTGTATTTGCTCAGATATTTTTGAGCCATGCGGAAATAGCTGATGGCGTTTTTGAGGTGGTTGAGCGGCCGCTTGGGTGAATATTGGTTGGAAGAATCGTATAGCTGGCCTAAATGATTGTAGATACAGCCCAAATGAATCGGGTCTTTGATTAAATCTTGGTGGCTTAGAGCCGTGTCAAACAGGTTTTTGACAATTTTGTAATCTTTGCCGTCGCCTCTGTCATAAGCATAGCTTAAATAGATGATGCCTAAAAGATTCATCACATAGGGCATATATTCAATGGACAGGGTTTTGGCCGAGTTGTCTTTGGACAGGCTGTTGATGATTTTTTTCAGAAGAAACTTCTTTTGAATCAGGGTTTCTTTGGTGTGCGGGTTGATGGCGCTGATGACCCCGCCGTAGATTAAATTGGTTAAAGCCGTGGGAAAATTTGCTTCCGAATTGCTTAAGTCGGCCGGAATGTAGAAACTGTCCATTAGCGAAATGAAGGCATTGTCTTCTTTTTCATATTGTCTGGCATTTTGAAAATTGATGCGGATTTTGTCCCCTTCGCGATATCCCCAAATCAAAACATCGGCATGGGTGCGGTCGATGATGCTTAAGCCCCGGTCTATCAGGTCAAACAACGTGCGGCTGTCTAAATTGAGAAAGTTTTTGTTGAACGGTTCGTCAAAGTAGCTGACTTGCAAACCTTCTTTATTTTCCAGTTTTTTGGCGATAACTTCGCCGCTCCGACTTTCTACATTGTCGGCAAATTCTATCACGACAACTTTGAATTTGATTAAATTTTCGGCATCAAAAACAAATTCCGCTTCTTCTCGGTGCGGCCGTGATGCAAAAAACAGTTGTTTGATTTTGTTTATCAGTTGCATGCTAATCTCGGTTGATGGTGTTTTTGATGTTTTTAATGTTTTGACGCAGGTCGCTCATGAATTCTTGGTTGATTTCTTTTAAGCTGAGCTCGGGGTCGTCCCAATGTTTGAGCTTGTTTAAAAACCATGCGGCCAAGAATAGCGAGGCTATCGGCAAAGAATAGTTGTTGGGAAGATAGGCTTGGAAACAGCCCAACATGATGAACAATATTTCTATTTTGAAAAAAGACAGGCAAACTTGCTCCGGATTGAGGCCTTTGATGTGAGCTTGGTAGCATATGGTGTTGGTGTTGAGTTTTTTATATCTTTCGCGGCCGGAGAGTTTTTTGCACAGAGATTGCACAAGTTCAAGCGCAAAAATCGTCAGCACAATGGCAAAGCAAGGTGCCAGATTTTCCGAACAACCCAAAACCATCAGGCTTCCCAACAAATAGCCGAAGATTTTGCAAGAATTGTCGCTTAAGTTTATTTTGGAAGGAAACCAGTTGTAGCTCAAAAAACTGCAAGTGGCGGTTAGCAAACTTAAGGCCGCCAGCCCCAAAAAAAGCGGTGCCGCGCCTAAAACTGCCAAAATCATCAGGGTGAGCAGATAGGAGAGACTTTGTATCGGCAAAATGCCGTCGATGCCGTTGAAAATGCCGTAAAAACAAGAAAATATTGACCACAACACAATCAGGGCCAAGCGGTCGGCCCAGAAAGGCAGATGACCCTTAAAAAGCAAAAAATCCGTCGGAAGCAAGAAAACAGCTCCGGAAACGGAAAGAATGATTGCCAAATTTAAAAATTTTGCCGAAGACGGAAACAGACTGATAAGGTAACAAATGCCGGTCAAAAGTAGCGGCACAAAAAGCTCTCCGGCGCCAAAATCATGAATGAAGTCATCTGACAAGGGGGTGATGAAGTAGAGCAATGTCAGCATGATTGCCGCGCTTATGTAAATCGGGGCGAAGGCCAGCTCTTTTTTTAGCACGGAAGACAAAACGGTTTTGGCTTTTTCTTTGTAGATATAAAAGCCGGCAAAGCTCAAACAAAAACCCAACAACAATGTTGTTATTGTCAATATCAAAGTATAAGTCATGGTCTTAAGTTCCATCTTTTTTGATGTTTTATAGCCTAGTTTTGCATTTTCTTCAAGCCTCAATCCACAATTATACGGTGTCTATTTTTTCAGCAGATTATCATAATTTTGTTTAATCATGCGGTTGAGTTCGGGAATTTTGCATTTATAGGTGCGGGCTTTTTCACTCAGCATATTGTAGAGCTTTTCCAGTTGCGAGGCATTTTCTATTTTGGAAAGATTGCCGCTTTTGTAGTAAAAATTGCGCGGCGTGTCAAAAAGCTCGCGGATGATGTCTTCGCTTGAAAGTTTGACTTTTTCAAACTTGGCCAGTTGGCAGATTTCTTTGGCGGCTTGTGTCAAAATGTTTTTTTGTTCTTTGTTGTTCAAAAGCTCTTGCACCGATTGTTTGGGTGCGGTGGCCAGATAGCCGAGAATGCGCGAGGCCTGCGTCTTCCAAAAGTTTTCTTTGTCTTTGTTCTGCAGGCTTAATTTCAGACCGCAAAGTGCCAAAATGGCTTCGGCCGGATGGGGGGCGGGGTCTTCTTTTTTGGTATCTCTGGCGGCAGAAAGAATGAGCTCCGGCATCAGGCCGCAAGAGGTGATGGTTGATGCGTTTGTGCTTAAATAGCCGTTGAAATAGGCTTTGTAAAAACAGGTGCCCAAGAGCGGCCGAATGGTTTCGGTGTCGGCCATGGGGTTGAAACATATTATCGGGGTTTCTTGATAGCGACTGCTGGGCAAAAGAGTCAGATGGGCTCGGAAAGAGTTGTTTTTGCAAGCAATTAAAATGGCGTCAGGAGTTTGCGATGCATAGGAGGTGCTGTGCAATACAAGGTCTTTTTTTTGCAGGTTATATTCTTCTTTCAGCGTGAGGTTCAAATTGCGATATCCGATGGCCGGTGCCGAGGTGGTCAGAAGAACAATTTTTTGCCCGTTTTCTTGGAGTTTGGCGGCCAAAAATAAGGCCAAATCATCATCTCCGAGAACATATATCAAATGTTGTTCGGCTGAAGATTGCGTCGTTTCCGGTGCGGGTTGGGTATGAATTTTTTTGAAAAACACTTAAGCCTCCTTCTTTAGGCGTGCCACAAAAAACGAATCGGTTCCGCCAAAATCAGCCAGATGTTGCGGCAGAGTGCGGATGAAACCTTGTTCGGTGATAATCTCGGCCAGATAATTGTCTCCGCAAAGCTCCTCCGAGGTTATCGGCACAATCTTAAAATCGGGGTTTGCTTCCAAAAAGGCGGCAATTTGTTTTTCCCCTTCCAATTTGGAAATGGAGCAGGTGCAATAAATGAGCGTGCCGCCGGTTTTCAAAATTTTGGGCGTTTCATGCAGAATTTCTTTTTGCAGTTCAGCTTGTTTTTCAACATCTTTTAAGCGTTTGATATGAACCAGCTCAGGGTGACGGCGAATCGTGCCGGTGGCCGAGCAGGGGGCATCTAACAAAACGGCATCATAAGGCGTGCCTTTGTAGGTTTTGATATATTCAAGCGCATCGGCGCAAACCACATCGGCTTCAAAATGCAATCTTTGCAAATTTTCTTGCAGCTTTTGTAAGCGCGGGGCTGAGATATCCAAGGCCGTGACTTTAGCCCCTTTATTAATCAGTTGGGCGGTTTTGCCTCCGGGGGCGGCGCACATATCCAAAACATTTTTGTTTTTGATATCGGGCAGGGCTTTAACGGCTAAGGCAGCGGCAAAATCTTGCACCCACCAAGCGCCGTCGGCATAGCCCGAAAGTTCGGTGATTTTGCCGTTATTTTCCAAGCGAATCGTATCTGAGGGCAAAAGTTTTCCGCCCAAAACTTCGGCCCAATGCGCGGCATCGCTTTTAACCGTGATATCGAGCTTGGGTTCCAACATGGCGGCAGATTGAATTTTTTGAATGGTTTTTTTGCCGTAATCTTGATTCAAAATATGGAAAAATTCGGGTGGAAAAAACTCATTGGTTTCTTCTTTTTTCAACTCCTCTTTTTGTTTGCAAATGTTACGCAGAACGGCATTGACAAAGCCGGCCACATATTTGTCGGCCAAGTGTTTGGTAATCTCGACATAAGAGTTGATGACGGCATAGTCGGGGGTGTTTAAGTATAAAATTTCAGCCGTACCCAAAAATAGCGCATATTGTCCGCTAACGGCCGTTGCGGGGAGCTTTTTCTTTACAAATTTTTTCAAAACTTTTTTGATGAAAACCAGATGACGAAAAGTTGTCAATATCAGCATATTGGCAAAAGCCGAATCCTGTGAAGAAATTTGGCTTTGTTTGGTTTTGACTTCGCTGAAAAAGTTTTTGTTTTCCAGCACGTCTTTCAACATTTCTACCGCCGCTTGGCGAATGGTGCTCATTTTTTTCCCCGATTTAAAACAAATCTATCTTTTTATCGCATTCTAGTGAAAGTTTTGCATTAAGTCTATTGTGTTTTCAACAAAATTATTATAGGTTTAATTAATTTTGAAAAAAAGTGAAGGAAATTGACGATGAAAAAGTTTGTCCCTTTGGTGATAATCGGTGCATTGTGGCTCAGCGGTTGCTCCTATGTCCAACAATGGAATCCGTGGGCCGATGAGAAGCCGCAAGAAGATGTTAAAGAATCGAAAGTTAATCCGTTTTTGTGGCAAGCCTCACTTGACAAATTGGGCTTTATGCCCATACAAAGCAAAAATCAAGAAACTGGGGTGATTGAAACCGATTGGTATAAAGAATCCCCAAAAGCCAAAGAGCAGTTCAAACTCACGGTGCATGTTGTTTGCAAAGAGCTTCGTTCCGACGGGGTGAAGGTCAACGGACAGACCCGCAAACTTGTGAACGGAAAATGGCAAATTGAAGATATGTCTTTGCAAATGACGCAGGTGATTGAACTCTCTATCTTAAAAAAAGCCAGAATTTTATATCAAAATAGTTTTAATAAATAAGACAAGGTAAGATAAATATGTGTGAAAATTGTGACAGATATAACGGCAAAAGTTTTGAAGACTGGTCCAAAGAATGGAAACTGGAAGACCGTTATAATTTCAAAGCCATTGAAAAAAAATGGCAATCTATTTGGAACAAAGAAAAAGCCTATAAAGTGGAAATTGATAAAAATAAGGAAAAATATTATGTTTTGGTCGAGTTTCCTTATCCGTCCGGTGCCGGCTTGCACGTAGGACACCCGCGCTCTTATACCGCTCTTGATGTGGTGGCGAGAAAAAAACGTATGCAGGGTTTTAATGTTTTGTATCCGATGGGCTTTGATGCTTTCGGTCTGCCGGCTGAAAACTATGCCATCAAAACCGGTGTGCATCCGGCCATTTCAACCAAAGCCAATATTGAAAACTTTACCCGTCAGCTGAAATCTTTGGGCTTTAGCTTTGACTGGGACAGATGTATTTGCACTTGCGATCCGGAATATTATAAATGGACGCAATGGATGTTCATCAAATTCTTTGAAAAAGGTTTGGCTTACAAAGACAAAATTGCCATCAACTGGTGCCCGAGCTGCAAAGTCGGTCTGGCTAACGAAGAAGTGGTCAACGGTTGTTGCGAGCGTTGCGGTGCGCAAGTGGTGCGCAAAAACAAAGAGCAATGGATGATTGCCATTACCAAATATGCCGACAGATTGATTAATGATTTGAAAGATGTTGATTTTATTGACCGTGTGAAATCGCAACAAATCAACTGGATCGGGCGCTCCGAAGGTGCTGAGCTTGACTTTGCTTTGACCGATAATAACGGCAATTCTTTGGACCGCAAATTGACCGTGTTTACCACACGTCCGGATACGGCTTTCGGTGTGACCTATATGGTTTTGGCACCGGAGCACAAATTTGTGGCCGAACTGATGGATAAGTTTGAAAATGCGGCCGAAGTCAAAGCCTATGTTGATGAAACCGCCAAAAAGTCTGACCTGCAACGCACGATGACTGACAGCAAAACCGGCGTGGAACTCAAAGGAATCAAGGCCAAAAACCCCTATACCGGCGATTTGATTCCGGTATTTATCTCTGATTATGTTTTAACCGGCTATGGTACCGGCGCCATTATGGCGGTGCCGGCGCATGACCAACGCGACTATGATTTTGCCAAAGCCTTTAACTTGCCGATTGTGCAAGTTTTGGACGGTGGCGATATTTCCGAAAAGGCTTTTGAAGAAGACGGTCCGCACATCAACTCCGGTTTCTTAAACGGCATGAACAAAACCGATGCGATGAAAGCTGCGACCGACTATGCGGTTAAAAACGGTTTCGGACAGGCTAAAGTGAACTTCAAACTACGTGACTGGGTCTTCTCGCGTCAACGCTACTGGGGTGAGCCTATTCCGATGGTTTATTGTGAAAAATGCGGCTGGCAACCCATTCCGGAATCCGAACTGCCGTTAACCTTGCCGGAAGTGCCTGATTTTCACCCCAATGATGAAGGCGAATCGCCGCTTTCCAAAGCTGGTGACTGGCTCAAAGCAAAATGCCCGAAATGCGGTGGTCCGGCTCGTAGAGAAACCGA
Organism: uncultured Alphaproteobacteria bacterium; assembly: GCA_944390265.1. Classification (GTDB taxonomy): domain Bacteria; phylum Pseudomonadota; class Alphaproteobacteria; order RF32; family CAG-239; genus CAJLXD01. The sequence goes on from CALXPK010000026.1 coordinate 8,122, forward strand.
TACCATGCCGAACTGGGCCGGCTCTTCTTGGTATTTCTTGCGTTATTGCGATCCGCACAACTCTAAAGAGTTTGCCTCTAAAGAAGCGCTGGAATATTGGATGCCGGTGGACTGGTATAACGGTGGTATGGAACACACCACGCTGCACTTGCTCTACTCTCGTTTTTGGCACAAATTCCTCTATGATTGCGGTTTGGTGCCAACCAGCGAGCCTTACAAAAAACGTACTTCTCACGGTATGATTTTGGCGGCTAACGGCGAGAAAATGTCAAAGTCTCGCGGCAATGTTATTAATCCGGATGAAATTGTGGATGCTTACGGTGCTGATACCTTCCGCCTTTATGAAATGTTCATCGGACCCTTTGATCAGGTGGCCATGTGGTCGGAAGAAAGCCTGATGGGTGTTTATCGCTTTGTGAACAAAGTTTATGGTTTGTTTGCAAAAGTTGCTAAAGTTGAACCAAACGAAAAAGATTTGCGTGCCATGCACAAGTGCATTTTGGAAGTGACCGAACGTATTGACCAAATGAAGTTCAACACGGCCGTTTCTTCCTTGATGGAATATGTTAACTACATGAGCTCAATGGAAAAAATCCCTGAGGAAATGTATTTGACCTTGCTCAAACTGCTTTCGCCGTTCACCCCACACCTATCTGAAGAAATGTGGGCACGTATGGGCAAAACCACATTGATTGTTGCCGAATCTTGGCCGAAAGGTGATGCCAAATTGGCGCAAGAAAATGAAGTGACCATGGCCGTGCAAATTTGCGGCAAGGTTCGCGGTACCATCACTTTGCCAAAAGATGCGCCGCGTACCGAGGTTGAGGCCGCGGCTTTGTCGGTTGAAAATGTGAAACGCCAGCTTGAAGGCAAAGAGATTAAGAAGATTATTGTGGTTCCAAACAAAATCTGCAATATCGTTGCCTAAAGCATTAGAAAACAAAAAAAACACGCGGAACTTTGCGTTCGGCGTGTTTTTTTTGTGGTCATTTGAAAGCCTCAAGCAACATGGAAAAATCAAGCCGCATAACATCGGCATCTCCGATTTCAATACCCAGACTTTTAACGGCTTTTTCTTTGTTTTCTTTATCTCCTTTGAAAAGCTGAAAATAAAGAAGTTTTTTTTCAATTTTGTCTTGAGCGGCAATCAAACCGGCGGCACGTTCCAGCGTGAGCTGATGTTTTTCCAACAAATCTTCATCCGTGCCGATGGCCAGAACATTGATAAACGGCAGATTTAATGCTCGGGCAAGTCGGCCGCATTCGTCAGCATAGCGCTTTTTTTGTTTTTCTTCTCTGAAAAAAGCAATGATTGCGCCTTTGTCAACCGGTGCCTGACAATCAATCAAAATTTCGTTGCCTTCGACCAACTCGCAATAAATGCCGGTTTCCAGCTGAAAAGCCCAGCAGATTTTGTTGAATGTTTTTCGCTTTTGCGGTTGTCGAAAAGCAATTTTTATTAAAAATTGCTGGGCAGACAGGCCTTCTTGCTCATGGATAAACGGCGGCCTTTTATAGGCTATTCCCTTGTTGTTGCAGATTTTATCCAAAATCATTTGAAATTGGCTAAAAACGTTGCTTCCGATTTCCGGATAAAGCGTTAGCCAATTTTTGTCCCAACTATAAATACATCCGCATTCTTCATCTATAATTGCGGCAATATCATATTTTTGCTCTTTGGTCGGGATGCTTTCTGCTTTGAAGGTGAAAGTTCCCTCCTGAAGTGGATTGCTGATGCAAAAACTCAAGCCTGAATCTTGCAGTTTTGCCAAAATTTCTTCTTGCTTTTTCATAATGATAATATTTTATGTTAATATATTCATGATAATTATTTGCTTTTTACAATGTAGACAAAAAATTGTGTTTTGGCAAGAAAAAATCGTTGCCTTGCGCCGGATTTATGCTAAAGTTGGCTAAAGTTTGGTTGATGAGGATTTTTTTATGATGAAAAAATTTTGGTTGTTTTTTTTGGTGCTTTTTATTTCCGCTTGCGGTTTTGAGCCGCTTTATGTGCAAAAAAAACAAGAAAGTTTGTGGTATTTCGGCGGTGAGTTTGATACTTCCATCTCTTCAGAAATGGCCAAAATCAAGGTTCAGACCATTGCCGACCGTTTCGGTCAAGAGCTTAGAAACGATTTGTTGGATATGTTGACCCCGCTTGGCGCCCCAAAAAGACCGACATATCGTTTGTTTGTGGATGCAGAACCGGTGGAAATTACCCAGCAGGCCATGCGTGATGATATCACCGCAACGCGTGAACGCGCGCGCTATAAGGTTAAATATCGTTTGGTGGATGCCAAGACAAATGAAGTTTTGGTCACCGGCGACAGCATTGCTTATGTCAGCTATGATATTTTGGCCAACCCTTATTCAACCACTTTTGCCAAGAAAAAAACACAAACCGACGCCGCCAAAATCATTGCCAATGATATCACTTTGCGTCTGGGTGCTTATTTCCATGCTCGCTTCAAGAAAGGAAATCAGCTGTGATTTATAAGCAGGCGCAGATTGAAAAATATTTAAAAAAGCCGGATTTGGCCGTGAAAGCCTTTGTTGTCTATGGCTCTAACGATGGTTTGGTCAGTGAATATGTCAAAAAACTCATTCAAACCGTTTCCAAAGATTTGTATGACCCTTTTGCCGTGGTTTATTTTAATTGTGCCGATGTTTTGGCCGATATCGGCTCAATGTTTGCCGAATATACCAGCCAGTCTTTGATGGGCGGCAGACGTGTGATTGTGGTGAAAGATGCCGATAACAACCTAACCAAGCATCTCAAAACCATGCTGGACGGCACGCCTTCCGACACTTTGGTGGTTATCTCTTCTTCAGCTTTGAACAAAAAGTCTTCTCTGGTAACTTTAGCCGAAGAGCGCGATGATATGGGCTTGATTGCTTGCTATGAAGACCGAGATGAAGATATTTTTGCAACGGCGCGTTCCATGTTTGCCGAAAACGGGCTAAGCATTAATAACGAGGCTTTGCAACTCTTATGCTCTCGCCTTTCCAATGACAGAAAAACCAATCTCGGCGAGATTGAAAAACTCATCACCTATATGGGAGACAAGAAAAACGTTTCCACCGATGACGTGCAGGTTTGCATCAGTGATCAATCGGCGGCGAGCGGCGATGATGTTTGCTATTTTGCCGCCAACGGGCAAACCGATAAAGCGCTTAAAGCATTTAAAAAACTTGTGAATGAGGGCAATGAGCCCATATCCATCATTCGTTCTCTTTCTTATCATTTTAACAAAATTTTGACCGTGAAAGCTCATATGGAAAAAGGCGATAGTTTGGATAAGGCGGTTTTTAAGCTGGTGCCGAAAATTATATTTTTTAGAGAATCCAGCTTCAAACGTCAGGTTTCCATTTGGTCGAGGGAGCGGGTTTTGGCGGTTTTGGAGCTGTTGTTTAAGGCCGAAAAAGAGTGCAAAACCACCAATATGCCGGTGGAAGAGATTGTTTCTTACACAATTATGCAGATTGGTTCGGCAGCCGCCAAACTGGCCAGAGTTGCATAAAAATAAAAGAGGCGCAAAGCCCCTTTTATTTTTTTTTAGAGAGTCTGGAAAAAATAAGTTTATTCGCCTTTGGGGGCAAAAATGAGCCACAAGGCCGAGATGCCGACCAGAGTGTAGATGATGTTGGCGATTAAGCCGATGCCGAAAATGGCAGCAACCAAATCAAACTGAGCCACACCGACCAAACCCCAGTTTAGGGCGCCGATAAGAGTTAATACATAGGCTATGGTTCTGATTGTTTTCATTTTATTTGTCCTTATCAAAAAAAGGTTTGTTGTTTGTAACATCTTTGATATATGTATGAATATGATATTTTCAATAGGGCGATAATATGTATAGTGAAAAATTTCAAAAATTTATTGATATATGGGCGCATGAATATGCTTTGGAAAAAAGCATAGATGAAAAAATTTGTGCCGATAAAGACGGAAACCCTTTGCCGTGGTATACTTATCCGGCGATTGAATATTTGGTGCAGTTTGATTATGGCAACAAAAAAATTTTTGAATATGGCTGCGGTTATTCTTCCGCTTTTTGGGCCGGTCGTGCGCAAAAAGTGGTTTCCATTGAAGATAATCAGGACTATTTTGCCCGTTGGAAAAAAGAGTTTCAGATGCAAAATTTGGATATTCGCTACCGTGATGAAGGCGAAATTTATGAAAAAGCCATTTTTGAAGATGCTGAAAAATATGATGTGATTGTGATTGACGGTAAGCGCCGCGAAAAATGTGCCGAGGCCGCGGTGCAAAAATTGGCCGACGGCGGTATGATTATTTTGGATGACAGCGACCGTATTAACACCAGCTTGGAATATGTGCAGACGGTTGAGATTTTGAGGCAAGCGGGACTTTTGCAGGTGGATTTTTACGGCTTTTGTCCGATGAATAATTATACCAAAACCACTTCTGTTTTCTTTTCTCGCAGTTTTGATTTTAAGTCGCTTTATAAGGTTCAGCCGATTAACGGAATCGGTAATCTTTGGAGCATGGGGCGACGGGCGCGAAAAGATTTTTTCAAAAAATGGGCATAAAAAAAGAAGCCTTATGAGGCTTCTTGATTGGGTTTTTTGACGCTTTTGGGCGTGTGATTAATCTCCCATATGGCGTACATCCAGACTAGGATTATAAAGCCCAGCATGTAGTGTCTGGTGGTGGGATAATAGAGCAAATATGCAATTCCGACCATGAGGGCAATACCACACAAAAGCACAATTAAGGCTAAAAGCCCGGCAGCTTCTTTTTTTAATGTTCTTTTTTTCATAAGTTTATTTTTTTAGATTAATAATTTCTAATTAATATTTATTCAACCAATAAATAGGTCTTTTTGGAAAAAAAAGCAATAAAAAACCGTGCGGAAAAGTTTTGTTTTTTTCTTTTCGGTACGGTTTTTTATAATTAGTCTTCAATTTTTTTTAGTGGAGCGTTCTTCATCTCTTTGAGAATGAGAACCCAAGTAACCAAAATGAAGGCAATGACAAAAGGTCTTGATACTTCATTTATCAAGCCATAACACATACCCCCGGCGCAAAGCAGCATGCCAAGGTAAACTAAAAGTGTTTTCATAAGGCATATATTTAAGGGTTAATAATATTTTTTCTATAGAAAATATTATGCCTTAAATTTTTATCTGACAAGTTTTTTTATGTAAATTTTTTATGACAGAGCCAAAGACTGAATCTCACGGCGCAATTCATTTAGGCCGGTTTTCTTTTCCGAGCTGGTGGCCAGCACCGTGACATAAGCGGCAGCATGGTCTTTGATTATTTTTTGCGTGTCTGCCAAAACCTTCTCTAAGGCTTTGGCGCTGATTTTATCGGTTTTGGTGAGGACAATTTGGTAGGTGACGGCGGCTTTGTCCAGCATTTCCATAATTTCTAAATCAACTTTCTTAATACCATGGCGCGAATCGATTAAAACAAAAACGCGTTTCAAGTTCACACGGCCTTGGAGATAAGCAAAAATGAGCTTTTGCCACTGTTTGACCATGCTTTCCGGTGCTTGGGCAAAGCCATAGCCGGGGAGGTCGACAATATGAATTTTGTCGCCCAAGTTAAAGTAGTTCAGTTGTTGGGTGCGTCCGGGGGTGTTGGAGGTTTTGGCCAGCCCTTTTTGGCCGGTCAGCGCATTGATGATGCTCGACTTTCCGACATTGGAACGGCCGGCAAAAGCCACCTCCGGCATTTCGGTTAACGGCAGTTGCTCTAACTTAGCCACCCCGAGTACAAAAGTGCAGGGTTGCTTGAAAAAAGTTTCGGCTTTTTTTAAGGACTCTTGATTATACTCAGGGGTGGCAAATTCCATTATTTTACTCCGTTTTTGCGCATGATGGCTTTTTGTTGGATGATGGAGAGGATGTTGCTAAAGCTCCAGTAAATGACCAAGCCGGCGGCAAAATGGCCGAGCATGAACATGAAAATCAGCGGCAACAACATAAACATGCGGGCTTGATCTTTGTTCATCGGGGCCGGATTGAGTTTTTGCTGGATATACATCGTGATACCCATGATAATCGGCCAAACACCAATATCCAAAAATCCGGGGACAGGGAAGTGGATGATGCGTGAAATGGTCAGCGGGTCAGGAGCGGACAAGTCTTTAATCCAGCCGATGAAGGGGGCATGGCGAATCTCGATGGAGATATTCAACACTTTGTACAAAGAGAAAAATACCGGAATTTGAATCAGCATCGGCAAGCAGCCGGCGGCCGGATTGATTTTTTCTTTGCGATAGAGCAACATGGTTTCTTGTTGCAATTTCATTTTGTCATTGCCGTAACGTTCTTGCAATTCTTTGATTTTTGGTTGCAGCTTTTTCATTTTGGACATGCTGTCAAAAGATTTGCCGGCAATGGGATACATGACCAAACGCAGCAGAGCGGCAAAGAGCAAAATCGCCCAGCCCATGTTGCCGATGATATGGTAGAAAAAGTCCAAAATGTAGAAGAACGGTTTGGTCAAGAAATAGTACCAGCCAAAATCAACCGCCAAATCAAATTTTTCAATGTCAAACTGTTTGGTGTATTGGTCCAAGAGTTTGATTTCTTTGGCGCCGGCAAACATTTTCAAATCAACAATGCCGACTGAACCGTTATCAATTTTTTGTTCGGCACCGACATAGTCCACCTGATAGCTGTTTTTGCCAATGTTGCTGAACTTGACTTTGCTCTCGCTGTTCTTATCCAAGATGAAAGCAGAGAACCAGTAGTGGTCAGAAAAGCCGGCCCAGCCGCCGTTGGTTTTATATTCTTCTTTTTCGCCGTCTTCCAAATCTTTATATTTGATTTCTTCCAAAGAAGAATCGACGACGCCAATCATACCTTCATGAATGATGGCGCGATTGGCATTTTTGGGGTCATAGGCACGTTTTATCAACCCAAACGGATATAAGCTGATTTGTTTGCCGGAGTTGTTTTCTACGGCTTGCTCCAACGTGAACATATAGTTCTCGTCAACGGAAATTTTGCGAATGAAGCGGATGCCTTGGCCATTGTTCCATTCCAAAACAATCGGGGTTTCGGGTGTCAAGTCTTTGCCTTTAACGTTCCAGATGGTGTTGCTGCCCGGCAGGCGAATGCTTTTATCCATCGAAATCCAGCCAAAGTCGGCATAATAAGCATTGGCGGTTTTGGCCGGAGCAAAAAGCTCAACATCTTCACTGTCAGAAGCCAAAGTCTGTTTATATTTATCGAGATAAAGCTCATCAAAACGGCCGCCTTTGACGCGGATACTGCCGAGCAAAGCCGGTGTTTTAATTTGGATGCGTTTGTCCTGATTCAAGGCTTCGGCCTTTTCCATCGGGGCTTCATCAAAAACAACCGTATCGGCTTTTTCATTTATGCTTGTGTCAACGGTTTCTTCAATTTGCGGCAGAGGTTTAGTTGGTTTAACCTGCTCTTTGGGAAACAGCAAATTGGTTACAAAAATCACGATAATGGACGCGATAACAGCAAGGTATAGGCCTTTTACATCATCTTTCATCTTTTTAAACTTCCTTTAATTAACGTCATGCTTGGATGTTTTCTCCTCGTGTACCTCAAATGTACACGTCGTCAAAAACTTCCGGCGCAGCACGTCAATTAAAGAAAGTTTAACCGGCGCGCGGCAAGCAATTTTGTATGTAAATCTATTTTCTTACATATATCTAACAAATTGTTCTTAATTTAGTGGATTTCTTTTCTCAAAGCAAGGTTTTATAGCGGGTTATGCTTGCTTTTCTTTTCATCTGCCGGCGGAACGGGGTCATAACCGCTGCCGCCCCAAGGATGACAACGCAACAAACGTTTGGTTCCAAGCCACAAACCTTTGAAAATGCCATGTTTTTCGATGGCTTCAATCATATATTGCGAGCAGGTGGGTTGATAACGGCAGACGCCGGGGCATAAGGGAGAGAGAAATTTTTGATAAAACCTGACCAGCAAAATCAAAATTTTTTTGATGATTTTGCTCATTTGGCGGCCTTTTTCTCGTTTATCAAAGCATTGATTTGTTCCAAGGCTTTTTGCATGTTGTCTTTGAGCTTTTGAAAATCGCAAGTGGCGGTGTTGTAGCGGCCGATTAAAACATAATCCACATTGCTTAAAGCCGTTTGCGGAAAAACTTCTCTGACGGCGGCGCGCAACCTTCTTTTGGTGCGGTTCCTGATATGGGCTTTGCCCAGCTTTTTGGTGGCAGTGTAGCCGATGTGGCAGATGTTTTCTTGCATAGATAAACTAAGAGCCGCCTGCAGGATTAAGCCGGAGGTGACCACTTTTAATCCCTTAGAGGCGACTCTAACGAAATCTTTTCTCTTTTTTAAGATAAAAACTTCTACCATAATGGTTCCAGACTAGGCTGAAAGTCTTTTACGACCTCTTGCACGACGTGCTGCCAAGACTTTGCGTCCACCTTTGGTTTCCATGCGAGTACGGAAGCCGTGACGGCGAGCTCTAACCAATTTGCTCGGTTGATAAGTACGTTTCATTTTTTTTCTCCGGTTGAGGCGGATTGTTCCGCCGATTGTTATTTGTTATTTAAAGACTCTTTTTATTTTGCAGAGCCTCTCGGAATTTGTGTCCTAATCTATAGAACACTCGTTTTATAAATTTAAATCCTTGCAAAGTCAACAAAAAAAGGACTTAAATTTTTGATTTAAGCCCTTCTTTTAACTTTAGTTGCCTTATTAACGGCGGTCACCCATCAAACGCAACAGATAGATGAACATGTTAATGAAGTCCAAATACAGGTTCAATGCGCCGACAATGGCTTTGCGGCCGATTGTGTCTTCATTGTCTGAGCCATAATAAATTTGGCGAACGGCTTGGGTGTCATAGGCGGCCAAACCGGTGAAAATCAAAACACCGATGACAGATACGGCATAGCTCAAACCGGGGCTTTGGAAGAAAAGGTTGACCAATGAGGCAATAATCAAACCCCAAACACCCATAATCAGAAAAGAACCCATACCGCTCAAATCTTTTTTGGTGGTGTAACCATAAAGGCTCATACCACCGAACATGGCGGCCGTAATCAAAAAGACTCTGGCTACGCTGGCGCCGGTGTAGGCCAACAGAATCGGGGTTAATGATACACCCATAACGGCGGAAAAGCCCCAAAACATGGCTTTAACTTGTTGTAAAGTGCCTCTTTGCACAACCCAGCCGAAAGCAAAGGTCATAATCAGCGGGGCAAACAAAAACAACCAACCCAATCCGCTCATTGAAGCACCTTGCGGGGTGACGGTAAAGAACAAGCGAATCAGTGATGTATTGGCCACCAGATAAGCCGCCAGTGCGGTCAAGCACAGGCCGCCGGCCATGTAGTTATAAACTTTGAGCATATATTGGCGCAAGCCTTCGTCAACATAGGTTTTGGCTTGTGCATTTACTTTGGTTTCCATGTATATTTTTCTCCTGTTTAATTGTTCTAAAAGATAATATAGGGAAAGTTTTGGCAAAAATCAACCGCGCTTATTCATACATGTATAATTCTTTGCCGTGGTTTTTGAGCCACAAACGGCCTTTGGCGGCATTAGGGCAAAGTTTTTTGACGCATTGCCAAAATTCTCTGGAATGGTCTTGGTGCAAAAGGTGCGAGACTTCGTGCGCGACCAGATAATCAATCACATATTTGGGTGCCAAGCAAATGCGCCAATTGTAATTGATGTTATCCAAGCTCGAGCAACTGCCCCAACGCGATTTGGTGTCTTTGATGCTGACCGAATTGACGTGACAGCCGATTTTGGCGGCTAAATTTTGGGATTTTTTATAAAGCTCGTCTTTGGCATTTTTTTTGATGAAATCACATATCCGGCGATGCATAAATTCTTTTGAACCCGATACAACCATATTGTTTTCTTCCAGCAACACGCCGCAACGTTTTTGCGGACAATGGTTGATGGTATATTCTTTGCCCATGACGGAAATGACTTCGCCATTTTCAAAACGTTTGGCAACCGGAATTTTTTCTAAATTTTCTTCGAGCCAGGCGCGGTGCATTTCGACAAATTCAATCGCTCTTTTGGCGCTGCAACGGCTGGGAATGGTTAAAATCGGCAGACGCTCTTTGGTATCAATCCGCAAGGTCAAGCGTTTGGCCTTGGGCGATTTGATAATTTTGATATCCATATCCAGAGCGGCTTGAATATCAAAGGTCTTGCCAGTTAATAACGTAATTTTCATAGTCTTCTATTCCGGTTTCCGATACGGTTTCGCGCCCACGTAATGACATTTTGGCCTCATGCACGCTGCTTGCCCTGCCGGTGATTAAGGGGTGCCAGTCCGGCAAATCATAACCGTTGTCTAAGAGCCAATAAGCACAGGTTTTGGGCAACCAACGCGGTTTTTCTCGGATGGCGGCCAAATCAATATCGCGGCAATCGGGGACTTTTTCAAAGCGATGTTCATAAATGCGGCACAGACAGGTTTGGCAATCTAAGAATCGGCAACGCGTGTTGGTAAATTTGATTTTGCCTTTAATTTCAATTTTATTCAAGCAACATTTGCCGCAACCGTCGCAAAGCAGCTCCCATTCTTCTTTGCTCATTTCTTCCAGCTTTTTCTTTTTCCAAAACTCGGGTTCGAATCGGTCAAGGTGGTCAAAACGGCTTTGCGGGTCATATTCTTCCGCGGCAAAATTTTTGTTGTCCGAACTCATGGCTCTTCATCCTCCAAAATGTGGTCTTCCCATTCTTCTTCGGGGACAAGAGTTTCCAAAATGCAGCGGTTTTTGATGCTATGCTGCTCTTCCAAGGGTTTCCCGGTTATCAGCGGATGCCATGGCGGCAATATGCCTTTTTCGACCAGCCAGCGATAAGAACAATTTTTCGGCATCCAGCTGATTTTATCAACATTATCTTTATCAAGCTTCAAGCATTCCGGCACCAGCTTACAGCGGTTTTGATATTCGGTGCAGGTGCAGTTTTCAGGATTAAAATAGCGGCAGACTAAGTCGGTGTAATAAACCTCGTCACTATCCTCATCTTGCAATTTTACCAAACAACAACGACCGCAACGGCAGCAAATGCTTTCCCATTCGGCTTCCGTAAACTCGGATAATTTTTTATGTTGCCAAAAATCTTTTTGCATTATTCGGCACCGATTTGATCCGGCAAATATTCTTCTTTGGCGAGGTTGCCGAATTGGGTGTATTCGCCGTTCCAGAAAAGCTGGACGGTTCCGGTGGAGCCATGACGGTTTTTGCCGATAATGACTTCTGATAAGTTTTGGGTGGCTCTAACGCGAGCTTCCCATTCTTCATGGCGTTTTTGCAGGTGTTCCGGTGTTTCTGAGGCTTTTTGTTGCGGTTCTTCATTTTGCAGATAGTAGTTTTCACGATAAATGAACATCACGCTATCGGCATCTTGCTCAATAGAACCGGATTCACGCAAGTCTGACATGAGCGGGCGTTTGTCATCTCTTTGTTCCACACCGCGGTTTAATTGGGAGAGGGCGATAACCGGCAGGTTGAGCTCTTTGGCCAAAATCTTCAGACCGCGGGAGATTTCGGACAATTCTTGCACACGGTTGCCTTCGGTCTTTTTACTGCCGCTACCCATAATCAATTGAATGTAGTCAATGATAATCAGGCCCAAACCTTTGTTTCTTTTCAATCTGCGGGCGCGAGTGCGGATGGAATTGATGTTCAAACCTGGTGTGTCATCAATATAAAGCGGAATATTTTCCAACTCGCGGACGGCGGCGGCAATGCGGGTGAATTCGGCATTATCAAGCTCACCGTTGCGCATTTTTTGCGAGTTGGTTTGGGTAACGGTGGAAAGAACACGGCTGGCCAGCTGGTCAGCAGACATTTCCAAAGAAAAGAAAGCCACGCCTTTTTTGCTGGGGTCCATGTTTTTGTTGTGATACATATAGTCCGCCACATTATAAGCAATGTTGGTGGCAAGAGCGGTTTTTCCCATGGCCGGACGAGCGGCGATGATTATCAGGTCTGAATTGTTCAGACCGCCGGTTTTGTTGTCCAAAGCATCGAGCGCCGTGGGCAGGCCGGAGATTTTACCTTCTTTTTGGTAGGCTTCTTCAATGTTGCTCAAAGAAATGTTCAAAGCCTCGCCAAAGTCGATAAAACCGCCTTGATGTTCGCCCTGATTGGCCAGCTCAAACAATTTTTTTTCGGCCGACTCGATTTGCTCGGTGGCATCCGAATCGATATCTTCTTTGCTGGCCTCGTTAACAATATCAAACCCGGTGGCTATCAGCTCGCGGCGCAGATATTTGTCATAAATGAACTGGGCATAGTATTCGGCATTGGTCAAAGGGGTGGCACTGTCGGCCAATTTGACCAGATATTGGTGTCCGCCAACCTCGTTTAAGGTGCCTTCCTGCTCAAAATAGTTTTTGAGGGTGATGACATCTGCCACATGGCCGCGAGTGATGAGCTTGGAGATGACCTCAAAAATTTTGGCATGAGTCGAATCGGCAAAATGTTGCGGTTTTAAAAATTCCGATACTTTTTCATAAGCCTTATTGTTGGCCAAAATGGCGCCCAACAGAGCTTGTTCGGCTTCTATGCTTTGCGGAAGTTTGCTGACATCAATCGTGGTATCCATGGTTTTCTTTCGGTTAAATTATTGTTGCTGATTTTTATACTCAAAAAAAACTTGATTGACAATCGAAATTCTATATACCCCCTTGTGGATATCGGGGATAAAAAAATACCTTCTCAAATGAGAAGGTATTTGAAACTTTTTTCTGAAGCCTTAATTATTATTTTGCTTTAGCAATTGTTTTTTTGATTTTGATAGCTTCATCGCTCAATTTGTTGTTGGAAGTGGATTCCAAATAAGCATCCAAACCGCCGTTGTGTTCAATGGAACGCAAGGTTTTGGAGCAAACTTTGAGTTTGAAAATACGACCAAGTTTTTCACTCAGCAATGAAACAACTTGCAAGTTAGGCAAGAAACGACGACGGTTTCTGTTGTTGGCGTGGCTGACATTGTTGCCGCTCATAACGCCGGTGCCCGTAATATCACACTTTTTAGCCATTGTTATTTTCCTTAAAATTTATCTTATAAACAGAACTTGTTGCTTGTTAATACATAGAATTGGACAAATAGTCAAGAGAAATTTTGTAAAATGAGGGGCAAAGGTGCGAAAAAATGCAAAATTTTGCTGGAAATATCCAACAAAGCGGTGTATGACTAGGATGTTTGTTTGATGTACCCGTAGCTCAGTTGGATAGAGTATCGGCCTCCGACGCCGAGGGTCGTGGGTTCGAATCCCCCCGGGTACGCCATAAAAGAAAAAAAGGGCTGTTTATCAGCCCTTTTTTTCTTTTATGTTGAGTAGCTGCGGGTTTCGAACCCACGAGGAAGTGGTTCGACTAGGAGGAGAGCTGGAGAAAATCAAATAACCGATGCTCCGGTTATTTGATGACGACAGGTGAAGTTTTGTTATTGAGCAAGCAAAGTGTGAGGTTTGCTTGCTTAATTTAAAAAACGAATGACCGCAGCGCCTTAATTTTTGTGCTACAAAAATTTAGAAGCCAGAAGACGGGAGTATGCCGGTGAGGGCAAAGCCCGAGCGACGACGAAGCGGCGACGAAGGAGCCCATCTTTCCGGGTACGCCATAAAAAAGCCGTCTGTGAAGGACGGCTTTTTTATTATGGCTATCCGGGTGGAAAGAACCCGGGTTCGTTCTTGCTTGTAAGTTCGCAAGCTCACTAACTGCGCTGCGGTCACTTGATTTGTAACGCTTTATCGGCGGCGTTATCATTGGCCTTAAAGCTAACAAATCTGCGCCTTTCGTTGAAATAATCTCCACCGGAGATTATTTCTTCCTTAAGCCCCCCGGGTACGCCATAAAAAGCCGTCTGTGAAGGACGGCTTTTTTATTATGGCTATCCGGGTGGAAAGAACCCACTCGTGGGCTCGCTCTTGCTTGTAAGTTTTTATTCTTTGATAAAAGGTTTTACGAAGCGGTCAAATTTGTGCTCGTTGTTTTTAGACCAACCCATGACGTATTTGTCTCCCATGCAAAATAGCGGGGTGCCTAACTTTTGACCCAGATTGAATTTTTGACCGCAGGCCTCAAAAAGTTTGTAACCTTCCGCCTGATAAATATCGACCTTGGTCATGTCTAAATCGGGATATTTTCGGTTGATATATTCCATGGCATAGTGACAATAAGGACAGCCGTCATAAAAGAAAAAATAAATTTTGTTGTTGTCAATTTGAGGTTGGTTATTGCAACCGCAGATAAAACTGACAAGCACTAAAAAAGCTAAAATATGTTTTTTCATCTTTTTTCCTTAAGTTGTCTTTTAGATGTTTCAATCATAAAAAAGGCTTTGATTTTCGTCAAAGCCTTTTTGAAAAAACTTGATTTTTTTTATTCACCGATTAAGGGTTCCGGTGTTTTGCGAGAGGCTTTTTCTTTGATAAAAACGTTGTTGCTCTCTTTTTTGCCTTCAACTTCCAACTGCGGATTGACAAAGTTCATGTTGCCGCGCTCGTAAAAATAGAAGTCACGACGAATGGCCGCTTTGTCTTTGATGGAAAGCTCGTTCCACTCTTTTTCGTTCATGCCGTAAGGATAGGTTTCCTTTGTGCTACTGCAAGCGGAAATTAGCGCAATCAACCCCAAAATTAATAATTTTCTCATTTCTTTTCTCCTCAAAATCAAATTCAATTATAACGCAAGTTTACAACTTTGAACAGATTTTTTTTTGTAAATGTGAAATCTGAGCATAAAATAATAATTAATTGAATCTTTAGAATCTTGAGCGTAACATCTCAGCATAACGAAAACGAATCTGAGCCAGCTTTTGACCCATATTCCGTTATATTTTAAATTAGTGTCAATTATATAAGGAAATTTTATATGTTGAGTTTGAAAAAAATTGGTGCTTTTGCTGCCAGCCTCTCTTTGATGCTGACATCATTTGCCGGTTCGGCTCTGGCTTCGGAAATTGACTTGAACATTCCGATGCTCGATGTTGAATATGATATTTTTGGTTATGCTCTGACTGGTTCCCAAATCTTGCTCTATGGTTTGGGAATTTGTTTATTGGGCTTTTTGTTTGGTTTTTATGAATTTGTCAAAATTAAAAAACTTCCGGCACACAAATCTATGCTCGATGTTTCTAATTTGATTTATTCTACCTGCAAAACCTATATGAAGCAACAAGCCAAACTCTTGGTGGTTTTGGAAATTTTCATTGCGGCTTGCATTTTCTATTATTTCTACGGCTTGCAAGAAACGCCGCTTACCAAAGTTTTCACCATTTTGGGTTGGTCCATCTTGGGTATTTTGGGTTCTTTCTGCGTGGCTTGGTTCGGTATGCGAATCAATACTTATGCCAACTCTCGCACCGCCTTTGACTCCCTCAAAGGTCAGGCCTATTCCGTGATGAGCTTGCCGCTGCGCTCCGGTATGTCTATCGGCGTGATGCTGATTTGCGTGGAACTGGTGATGATGATTTCTATCTTGCTCTTTGTTTCTCGCGAGAGTGCCGGTGCTTGCTTTATCGGTTTTGCCATTGGTGAATCTTTGGGTGCTTCCGCTTTGCGTATTTGCGGCGGTATCTTTACCAAAATTGCCGATATCGGTGCCGATTTGATGAAAATTATTTTCAAAATCGATGAAGATGATGCCCGCAACCCCGGTGTGATTGCCGATTGTACCGGTGATAATGCCGGCGACTCGGTCGGCCCGACTGCCGATGGTTTTGAAACTTACGGCGTGACCGGTGTGGCTTTGATTAGCTTTATCGTGCTTGGTGCCGGTATGATGTATCTGCCGAACGGCGAACTGGCCATGATGCAAAACGGCATTGATATTCAAGCTCGTTTGATTGTGTGGATTTTTGCCATGCGCTTGCTGATGATTTTGACCTCTATGGTTTCTTATTGGTTGAACTCTAAGGTCAGCAAAGCCATTTTCGGTGACAAAAAATCTTTCAACTTTGAAACTCCGCTCACCTCTTTGGTTTGGTTTACTTCCATTATCTCTATTTTGGTGACCTTCGGTGTTTCTTATGTGATGATTGGTAACATGGGTGAAGATTTGTGGTGGAAACTTTCCGTTATCATCTCTTGCGGTACTTTGGCTGCCGCTTTGATTCCGGAATTTACCAAAGCCTTCACTTCTTCCAAATCTAAACATGTGCAAGAGATTGTTAACGCCAGCCGCGAAGCCGGTGCTTCTTTGAACATTATCTCCGGTATTGTGGCCGGTAACTTCTCTGCCTTCTGGAACGGTTTGGTGATTGTCGGTTTGATGGTCGTTGCTTACTTTACCTCAATTGAAGGTTTGGATGCTTATATGGTTTATCCGACAGTGTTTGCCTTTGGTTTGGTGGCCTTTGGTATGCTCGGCATGGGTCCTGTGACCATTGCCGTTGACAGCTATGGCCCGGTGACCGATAATGCGCAATCGGTATTTGAACTTTCGCAAATTGAAGAGATTAAAGGTATCAGCAAAGAAATTGAAAAAGATTATGGTTTCAAACCTGACTTTGAACATGGTAAACAACTCTTGGAAGAAAATGATTCTGCCGGAAATACCTTCAAAGCCACAGCTAAACCGGTGCTCATCGGTACAGCTGTCATCGGTGCTACAACCATGATTTTCTCAATCATCTTGCTCTTGAACCTCAAATTGATGCTGCTTGACCCGAATGTGCTGTTTGGTATGATTTTGGGCGGTGCCGTCATTTACTGGTTCTCGGGTGCTTCCATGCAAGCCGTTTCGACCGGTGCTTATCGTGCCGTGAACTTTATTAAAAAGCACATTAAGCTCGACGGTAAAACAGCCGCTTCCGAAGAAGACACCAAAAAAGTGGTTAAAATCTGCACGCAATATGCTCAAAGAGGAATGCTCAATATCTTTATTGTGATTTTCTCTTTCACCATTGCTTTTGCTTGCTTTGATGCCAACCTCTTTGCCAGCTATTTGATTTCAATTGCCATCTTTGGTTTGTTCCAAGCCTTGTATATGGCTAATGCCGGCGGTGCTTGGGATAATGCCAAGAAGGTGGTTGAGGTTGACTTGCATGAAAAAGGTACCGATTTGCATGCCGCAACCGTGGTCGGTGATACGGTCGGTGACCCATACAAAGATACATCATCCGTGGCTTTGAACCCGATTATCAAGTTCACCACCTTGTTTGGTTTGCTTGCGGTTGAAATGGCCGTGGCCGCACCAAGATGTGTTTCTTTGAGTTTGGGTATCGTCTTCTTTATCATCGGATTGATTTTTGTTTTGAAATCTTTCTATGGTATGAGAATCGAATCTACCAAAGACTAATTAGATTTACGTCTTGAAAAAGAAAGGTCTTGCAGCTTGGCGTTGCAAGACCTTTTTGCTTGACAAAATCAGCGTTTCATGGCTATTTAGAGTCCGATTAAAAATTATGATGTTTTACTTAAAAAATTTATTATTAAGCTATGGTAACAAGAAATCAATTACGTTTGACGTTGTTTAATGCTTTGCACGGCAGTTTGCTGAGCCAAAATTTGATGGATGAATTGTGCAAAAAACTTTCCGAAGAAGAGCTGGGTGCTTTGGTGGCCATGTTTATTGATAATGCCGCCGTGTCTTTTCCGGATTTGAAATTGCAAGAAAAACTTGGCGATTGTCAATGGCTTGTCAATATTGCTCAAAAATATAATCAGGTTTTGAAATCTTTGCGGGTGAACTTCATCACACAAGGGTTGTATGTATCTTTTTTGGATAAGATTTTGGCTTATTTGGCTTTTCGTCGCCAAATCAGCGATACCGGATGTTTGGAGATTTTTGAGGCCGTGCACGAATATGTGCGTATGCTCAGATGCAAATGTGATATGTCAGATATTTCCGTTTTGCCGCGAGAGCATAAAATGTTGGAAGCCATTATCAAAAGCACGGAGCCGGAACTCAATGCCAGAGTGGCCTCGTTGTTGTGTTATTTTTCTTTTGATGAAAACCATACCGTGTTGGTTAATGACTTTTGGTGCAAAAAGCATAAACTGATTAGCAGTTATTTGGAAATTGCCAATATTGAACGCAAACATAATTTCATTCTTTGAAGCTCAAAAAAAAGTCTTAGACCAAGGTCTAAGACTTTTTCTTTTTGTTGGCAGATTTGTGCAATTTGATGTCCAGACGGTCTTCTTTGAGGCCGACCGGATCTTGGTGAATGATAATCACGGCACTGGGATAAACTTCCCAGATGTTGTCTTCCACCATTTCCGTCATCTCGTGAGCGGCAGAAAGCGGTAAGTCGCCGTCTAATTCCAAGTGAAATTCAAACATATATTTGCCGCCCAAATCATGGGTTCTTAAATCGTGAATGCCTTTGGCAAAAGGAGAGCTCATGACAATGTCTTTGATTTGTTTTCTAATCTCGGGCGAGAGCTCGGCATCCATCAAAGTTTTGACGGAACCGGCGGCAATTTTATAGGCATTGTACAATAAATATGCCGAAATACCGATGGCGGTGAGGCTATCAAACCAAGAAATGCCAAACCATGAAACCACACACAAAGAAATGACAATCGAAAGATTGGTCATCACATCAACCATATAATGCGCACTATCGGCCTCAATGGCTTTGGAATCGGTCAGTTTGGTCACATAGCGCTGGAAGGCAATGAGCCCCAAGGTCGAGATGAGGGCAATGACCATGATTAAAATACCGACGGTGGTTTGTTCAATCGGCCGTGGGTAGATTAAGCGGTTGATACCATCATACATGACAAAAATGCCCGAGCCGGCAATGAAAGCGGCTTGCACCAAGGCTGAGATAGATTCTGCTTTGCCGTAACCATAGCGGAAAGCATAACTTTCTTCTTGAGAAGAAAAGCGCACGGCAATGACCGTGATTAAGGAGGCGCCGATATCGGTCAAACTGTCTATCATGGAAGATAAAACAGCCAATGAACCGGTGTATAAGGCACCAAAGGTTTTGAGCAGACACAAACTGACAGCTAAAGTCAAACTGGCGGTGGTGGCGGTTTTTTTCAAGCGGTTAATTTGCTCTGTCGTCAGATATTTTTTCTTCGTAGACATATTTTATTTGTTCCATATTCTCTTGTTTTATCTCATAGAAGTTTCCTTGCATATAGCTTGCAAAGAGGTTTAAATTTGCTTCTTTGGGAAAAGTGATAAATTTATACGACACATAGTATTTATTCTCTTTTTGCCAGAAAGACAAATCAATTTTTTCATTACCTTCAATCTGCAACTTCAAAGTGAACAGCAGTTCAGGTTTTTCCAAGTTTTCGGTGCTGTTTATAATTTGGGTATTGAGCAGATATTTGGCTAAAATTGCCAAAGTATTTATGTCGGTGTTTTCGTTGCAACTCAGCAGGCGGCCAAAGCGCAAATCCCAAAGGCGGCTTAAGGTCCATTCTTCTTTTTTGGTGGACAAATCTATTAGCTCTATGGCAGCGAGCCAAACCTGAAATTTGTTGTCAAATTTGATATAAGCCGCACGAGTGCCGCGGCCGATTTGAATGTCATATTTGCCGACCTCAAAGGAGAGAATGTTTTGTCCTTGTTTCCCTTTGAGCTCAACCCGAATGTTGGGCGAGCCTTTGAGGCTGATTGGTTGAAGACCAAAGCGGGATAAGTTTTCGGCTCTGTCCGATTTCTTTTCATAATAGCGGGCTTCTATCAGCGCACTTAAAAAGCTGCGCATTCTGTCTTGCATCACCATTAAATGCGGTTCGCCTTCCAGCTTCCATTCGTTGTCTTGTTTGTAGAAGGTGAGGCTTTTGCCATAGCTTTGCAAGATTACTTTTTCCACCTCATTAATTTGATTGGCCAGATTGGGGAACAAAGGTTTATTTTCATAAGTTTCAATCTCACCACGGTCGGTTTGATAAACCGAATAGATGCCGCCCAAGAGCAAAATGGCACAAACGGCCAACAGCCACTTTAATTGTTTGTTGATTTTGAAGGCAGATTGACCGGATATATGCTTCTTGTATCTTTGTTTGAGGCGGATTAAACCCCAAGCGAGCAAGATGAGTAACGGCACGGCATAAATATCGGCAAATTTGATATAGCTGTCGATGCGGTCAATTTCCGAATTTAAGTTGAGGCGAATGTTGCGCAAATCCAAACGCAGCGAATCCAGCTCTTGGCGAATGTTGGCGATGATGGAAAGTTCGTCGGGGGTGAAAGTTTCTCTTCCCTCAAACTCTTTCTTGTTCCAAATTTCGCTCAAGCCGGCTTTGGTCTTGTCCATCTTTGCCAAAATTTCTTGTTCTTTGAGGGTGAAATCTTGGCGGGCTTGTTTTCTGATTTTTTCTATGGTGGCAAATTTGCGGGTTTGCGCCGATTTACCGCGCAAGCCAATCAGGTTTTCTTGACCGATGAGGACTTCCAAAGCATTGAGCACAAAATTGACATTGTCAAATATCGGGACAATGATGTTACCGTCATTGGTGTTGATAGTTTTGGACCAGAAAGTATCATACAACAAGTCGGTATCGGCCACGGCAATCACCTGGAACGGGTGCTCCGGCATTTTGCTGATGAGATGAGCGGCAATGACCTTGGCATAATTGTCTTTCTTAAAGTTGCGGAGCAAAACATTGGGGTCATGCGCTTCTTGCGCCCAATCTGCCGCCACGGCGGCTGAGTTTTCACCCGATTTGAGCAGAGGAATGAAGATGATGTTGTCATTTTGCAACGGGCTGACGGTAGCGACCGAGCTGACTAATAATTTTTTCAAATTATAGGTTTCGGGGACTTCGTGGTTGATGCCGTCTTCGGGAATGTAAAATTGCAAAATATCTTGCGTATAATTGGGAATGTTATCGTTACTATTGACCTCTACGGTGAGTGAGTTATCCAAATCGGCCACGGCCATGTCGCCGTTGAAGCGGAAACCCCAGCTGACATCCAAGCCGCCCAAATCTGAAGAGGAGAATTTTTCCATGGTGGGGGCAAAAATGCGTTCCGAATCGGTGGCCACATCCAAAAAGGCCAAAATCTTACCGCCGTTGTCGGTATATTTGCGAATGGCGGCAACCATTTCCGAAGACAAGTCCCGCGGATGAATGAGAATTAAAGCAGATAAATTATTATCGATATCTTCCGGTTTGGCGATGGATTTTACATTATAAAACTTCTCAATTTGGTTGATGATTTCCCATCTTTGTGAGGCGACATTGGCAATGACGGTATCAAAAACCGGCAAGGTGCTCAAAATGCCGATGGTCTTTTTCTTCAAGCCCAAACGATATATGGCTTCGGTCAAATCTTGTTCCAAGAAGTTTTGGCGCTCAAGGGCAAAGAACGGGATATCGGCATTTTCATCTACACTGTTGCTTAACGTCAGGCCAAAATAGGCGGCTTCATTGGCGTCTATCAGCGGAATGGCTTTCAAGCCGCGAGTGATGGCAAAATCTTCGGCATTGCTGAAAGGTTGCGGATTGTAAATTTTGTAATTAAACTTGCCTTTGGCAATGTCGGCATATTGTTTCAAAAGCAGGCGCACTTTGTCAAACATAAGCCGATATTCGGGATTGCGGCGGCCGAGTTCCGGTGTGTAATAGAGCTTGGCGGTGACCGGCTCAGGCAGGTTTTGCAAAATTTGTTTGGTGGTATCGGTCAGAGAAAAAATTTTATCTTGCGTGAAGTCATATTGCAGGGTGCGGGTATAATTGTTAGCCAACAGGTTGATGCCGACAAAACCGAGCAACATGATGAAAAAGCACAATATATAATAGCCGCGGCTGGTGGAGGCAAAAATGCCGGCCGAGCCCGAGGTGCGGAAGTTGATGACGATAATGGTGGTGAAGTTGAACAAAAACATGATTGAGCAAAAGAAGATGATGTCTCTTAACTCAAACAAGCCTTGGCTGATGCTGTAAAAATGGGTTTCAAAGCTGAATGAAGCAATCATATCGATGATGGACACCGGCGCAAATAAGCGGAAGAAAGACAAGATATATTCCAAACCGCAGAGCAAGAAAACCAAGTTGGCAATGACCGCCAAAACCAAAGCCGTGACTTGGTTTTTGGTTAAGGCCGACATGGTTTGCGAAACTGAGAGCATGCAGCCGGCAATGAGAAAACTGCCGATGTAGCTGATGAATATGACCGGATTGTCCGGGTTGCCCAAAATGTTGACGGTTATCCAGAACGGAAAGGTGAGAGCCAAGGCCACACCGCAAAAGACCCATGAAGCCAAAAACTTGCCCAAGACCAGAGCTGTGGTTGAAACCGGCATGGTCATGATTTGGACAATGGTTTTGGTGCGGAACTCTTCGGCCCAAAGGCGCATGGATATGCCGGGGATGAAAAGCAAATAGAGCCAGGGTTGGTAAGAAAACATGGCAGCCAAATCGGCCACACCGCGGTCAAAAAAATGGCCGAAATAAATGGCAAAAGAGCCGTTTAATATCAAAAAAGAAATGAGATAAACATAAGCCAAAGGAGAGGTGAAGTAGCGTATGAGTTCATTTTTGCAAACAATCAAAGTATTTTTCATTCGCATACTCCTTGGGTGAGTTTTTTAAAGGCGGTTTCCAAATCTTGACAATCAGCTTTGAACAAAATGTCTTTTAAGGTGCCGTCGGCAATGATTTGGCCTTTGTTTATCAAAATGATGCGGGTGGCCACGGTTTCAGCCTCTTCCAACAAATGGGTGGAAATGAGAATGGTTTTGTTTTGACCCAAAGTTTTGATGAGGCGGCGCATATGCTCTTTTTGGTTGGGGTCCAAGCCATCGGTCGGTTCATCAAGCAGCAAAATTTCAGGATCGGAGATGATGCTTTGCGCGAAGCCCACGCGTCTTAAATAGCCTTTGGAAAGGTTTTCAATCTTTTGGGTAAGAATCTCTTCAATTTTGGCGATTTGTGCTACTTCGGCCAAGCGTTTTTGTTTTTCTTTGCCCAAAAAACCGCGCAACTCAGCCATGTAACTCAAAAACTCTTTCACGCTCAAATCCGGATAAAGCGGGGAGCCTTCCGACAAAAAGCCAATGTGCTTTTTGGCTTCAATCGGGGCTTGGGCAATGTCTTGCTCCAAAACAAAAATTTGACCGGAAGAGGGGGCGATGAAGCCGGAAATCATGTTCATCAGGGTCGATTTTCCGGCACCGTTCGGACCCAAAACAGCAATAATCTCGCCGATTTTTGCTTTGAAAGAAAGGTTTTTGACCGCCTCAATGCGGCCAAAGTTTTTGCTCACATTTTGCAGTTGCAACGTGAAGGTCATGTTTTACTCCTTCAGATTGGAAATTTTTCCTTCGGAAACTTGTTTGAGCTCGGATTTGATGTTTATGGTCTTTTCCGGAGCTCCGCTTTCTTGAATGGTTTGTGCCACCAGATTAAGGTTGGGTAACAAATCTTTTTTGAAGTTTTTCTCATAGCCGTTTATCAAAGCCAAAACGGCCGCTGCCGAAAAACCGCCGTCATAAGTTCCGGCTTCGGAACCGACATAAACCATGTCATTGTAAAGCTCGGGTTGCGCGCTTAAATCCGGTGTATATAGCGCGGTGATGCGATAGTTGCTGATGCCTTTGTCGTGCATGGCGGTTATGAGCTTGTCGCCTTCTGCCGGAGAGGCAATGACAACATAATAGTCGGTGTCATTATTGATGAGCATATTCAAAATGATGTTGAAATTGTCTTGTCCTCTTTGGAAAACAGCCCCGCGAACCATATATTTATCAGTCACACTTTGATTGATTTTTTGTGCCAACTCGCGATAATCTCCTTCGGCCAAAATCAGCAGACCAAGATTTTTGATGTTTTTGCCTTCCAAAATTTGGGTCAGTTGAGCTATGGCTTCTTCGTTCGGCGTGTGAATTGTGAAGGTGGTTTTTTCCTCATTATTCAACACCAAAGAAACTTTGGGCGCGGGGGTCATATCAAAACTCAACACGGCTTTGGTCTCTGCCGGCAGAGCGGCGGGGGCGAGCTTGTCTTGATAAGTTATTTCATATTTGTAGCCGGATTTTGCATCCATTTGACGCAAAGAGTTTTGAATGGCTTGTTGTGCCGCCAAACCCAAATGGCTCTCTTCTCCGGAGAGGGGTAAGACCGCCGCAATCTTGATGACCGGACGAACAATGGTGTTGCTTCTTTTGGGCTTGTATAAGGCGGCAAAAAAAGTGGCAATCGCCGTGATGACAACAATGGCAAGAAGAATGATTTTGGTTTTTGTGGTCATGATAGACATCATTATGCAATCCTATTTTTTATTGATTTCATACAAAGCAATGGCGGCAGCGGTGGAAACATTGAGGCTTTCTACACTCGGGGCAATCGGCAATTTGACGGTAGCGTCGCAATTTTCTTCAACCAGACGGCGCATGCCTTTGCCTTCCGAGCCCATGACAATGGCAATTTTGCCTTTTTTGTTGATGCTGTCAATATAGGTGTCGGCATAGCCGTCCATGCCGATAATCCAAAAGCCGGAATCTTTGAGTTGAGCCATGGCGCGCGAAAGGTTGGTGACGCGGCAGACGGGCAGTTGCTCTATCATGCCGGCAGAGGCTTTGGCCATGGTGCCGGTTTCGGCGGGAGAGTTTTTGTCTTGCAAAATGAGCGCCAAGGTATCAAAAGCCACGCAAGAGCGAATGATGGCGCCGATGTTTTGCGGGTCGGTCACTTGGTCCAAAATCAGGATATGGCAATTTGGTTTGTTCTCGGCCAGACGGCAAATTTCATCCAAAGTATAGTCTTCCAGCTCTTGGCACTGCAGGGCAAATCCTTGGTGCACGGCATCTTTCGGAAGCAGTTTATCAAGCTCCTTGCGGTCGATGATGCTCACGGAGAGATTGCGCTTATTTTGGCTCAAGGCTTTTTTGACTTCATCGGCATTTTCTTTGGTGCAAAAAACTTTGCCGATTTTGCGTTTGGGGTTGTTGATGGCGGCCAAAACCGGATGTCTGCCATAGAGCAACACCTGTCCGCCGAAATTTTTATTTTCCGCTATGTTTTTTTGACTCATTTTCAAATATCTTTGCAACTGAATTTTTCTTAAAGTTCAGACTACTCGGATTGATGGAAAAAAGCAACCATTTTAATTGGTTTTTGCCTATTTGAGAATCTTGCGCAGAATGCCGTTATTTTGCTCCAAAAGCCGGTGTGCTTCCGGATAAGAAACTTTTTTGGCGGCCATGATGCAAGCGGTTTTCACCTCATGGTTGCTTTGCTCAATATATTTTTGGGCTTCAGCTTCGGAAATATGCGCAATTTCCGAAACAAAACGACAGCCGCGCTGGTAAAGTTTTTGGTTGAGCAATTGCACATCTATCATGTAGTTATGATAGGTTTTGCCAATGCGAATCATGGCGCCGGTTGTGAGCATGTTCAAAATCATCTTCTGTGCAGTGCCGGATTTTAGGCGCGAGGAGCCGGTGATGGCTTCTTGTCCGACAATCGGGTTGATAAAAATGTCTGCCGCTTCTTTGATTTTGGCTTCAGGGTTGGACGAGATGCCGATGGTTTTGCAACCTTGGGCTTGGGCTTGCCGCATTGCCGCCAAAATATAGGCAGCGTTGCCGCTGGCAGAAATGCCGACGATAATATCATGCTTGGTGGGGGCAAATTTTTGCAAATCGGCAAGTGCCAAATCTGCCCTGTCTTCGGCATTTTCAACCGAATGGCGAATGGCTTCCTCGCCGCCGGCAATAAAGCCTTGAACCATTTGCGGCGAAACTCCGAAAGTCGGCGGACATTCCGAGGCATCCAAAATGCCTAAACGGCCGCTGGTGCCGGCACCGAAATAGGCCAGCCTGCCGCCTTTTTGAAAAGCAGAGGCAATCAATTCTATCGCCTGACCAATTTCAGGCAAGGTCTTTTCTACCGCCAGAGCCACTTTTTGGTCTTCCTTATTGAGGGCTTGCGCAATCTCATAGCCGTCCATCAGGTCAATGTTTTGGGTATCGGGGTTGCTTTTTTCGGTCAAAGGGGTTTGGGTCATGCTTTTTTTTCCATCTGTTTGTTTTAGGGGTATATTAGCCCGAAGAAGTTAACAGAAAGTAATGATGTTTATTCACAGAATAAAATTATTTTTGCCGGTTTGTGAAAAAATGTGTTGACAAACGGCGCAAAATAAGGTTAGTTGCGTATCAGTGATTATCGCGGAGGATGTTTCCTCCCAAACCTCATGGTATAATCCGATGGAGGGGTGGCAGAGCGGTCAAATGCAACGGACTGTAAATCCGTCGACTTTCGTCTACGATGGTTCGAATCCATCCCCCTCCACCATTTAAGGTTAACTCTCGAAAAGAGGCGGATAAAGCGGGTGTAGCTCAATGGTAGAGCAGAAGCCTTCCAAGCTTATGACGGGGGTTCGATTCCCCTCACCCGCTCCAAATTTTCTCCCTCTTATCGAATCGTACTAACAACAAAAACAATTAGGATTTTTAAAATGGCAAAAGAAAAGTTTGAGCGCACAAAGCCTCACTGCAACATTGGTACCATTGGCCACGTTGACCACGGTAAAACCACATTGACCGCTGCAATCACCAAAGTTTTGGCTGAACAAGGCGGCGC
>CALXPK010000027.1 GCA_944390265.1 uncultured Alphaproteobacteria bacterium
GAGGTGCAAAATGAGTGACATTTCATTGACCGCCTCAATGCGGAGCAATCTCTTGAGTTTGCAACAAATTTCCAAACTGCAAGACCAAACCCAACTGAGGCTTTCCACCGGCTTAAAAGTCAACTCGGCGATTGATAATCCGAGCGCGTATTATACCGCAAGCTCGCTGACCAATCGTGCCGATGATTTAAGCGCTTTGATTGACGCGATGAGCCAAGGAATCCAGACCATCAAAGCCGCGACTGAGGGCATAGAGACCGCCGAAGAGCTGATTAAACAAATGAAAGCGATTGCCGAACAGGTGAGTAGTGGCAGTGTGGTGCCGGAAAAAAGTTATTTTGAAAAGCTGGTCGGGGAGAACGGTGCGGTTGTTTCTACCGCGGATGAACTGCGCGCGGCGGTCACTTCCGGCAAAGAAACAATTTGCGTTTACGGTAACATCGACCTCGGTGACATTTCCGCCACCGGCGGCTTATCCTTGGCCGAAAACCAAAAACTTGTCGGTGTCAACTACTTTGGCAACTTTGCCGACGGCGAAGGATTTTCAAGCATCTCGGCAACAGATAGCGTTTATGGCCATGCCATGATTTCTATCGCCAAAAACGGCTGTCTGGTCAGTGATTTGAATTTGAATTATAAGAATACACGCCAAGCAGATGTAATTTGTGCTAGGGACAAAATTTCTGCCACCGTACAAAACTTAGATATTAAAGCCAATTTTTTTGATGAAGATGGTACATTGGGAAATCGTGCAGCCATAGCCTCACGCTATGGAGCTTCTATTGAAATTGGAAAAAATATAGACATTAATATTTCCGGACAATACGCTTATGGTATTTACGCCTTATCAGCATCAGAGATAACAATACAAACAATGTCTTCTGTTAATATCTCTAGTGAAAGTTATGGATTAGTTTCCGATTATAAATCTACAATAAATATATCTCGAAATTCACAATTAAATATTTGTACTGATGAGTATGGGCTTTTAAACTATCATAACTCAACCACAAATATTTATGGAAACTTAAATATTAAAGCTTCAGGAATCTATGGGTATGGCATTCATAATTCCGGCACAAGTAGTGGAAATGGAGTATATATTGCCTCTTCGGCTCAAATTTATTTAAATACTGTTGCTCAAGCATTTAATAACGGCGCTAATAATGGCCAAGGTAACAACATCCTCTCTATTGCCTCCGGAGCTAAAATTGCTTTTGAGAAAGACGGGGCGACCAAGTGGTATGAGGTCAAAGAAGATTATCGAGATGAAAATACTTCACCTACAACAACCAATTATATTACAGCGGATAATATTGAAACTGTAATGAAAGTTGCGGAGACTTCGGCGTGGAAGACAGCGGCGGATGTGATTGCCGAAGAGGCGGCCGAAAAAGAGGCGCAACAGGCGCAAGAGCAAGAAGAAAGAGACGCCTACCAAAAGCAATTTAACGCGGCGCTCTCGCAATATGATATGCTGATTAAAGATAGTGCCTACAAGGGCATCAACCTCTTGCAAGAAGATAATCTTAAAGTGAATTTTAACGAAGACAAATCCGCCAATTTGTTGGTCAAAGGTGTGGACGTCACCTCGGAAAGTATCGGCCTGCTCGCGGCGGACTGGACTTCATCCAAAGCGGTGCAAACCAGCCTTGACCAAGTGCTGAATGCGCAAGACAAACTCCGCTCGGCTTCAACCCAGCTCGGCAACTATTATTCCATTATCACG
This sequence comes from uncultured Alphaproteobacteria bacterium, assembly GCA_944390265.1. Taxonomy (GTDB): domain Bacteria; phylum Pseudomonadota; class Alphaproteobacteria; order RF32; family CAG-239; genus CAJLXD01. Next base: position 1,730 of record CALXPK010000027.1, read on the forward strand.
ACCCGTGACGAGTTCACCGAAAATCTGATTAATGTCCTCGAAGAAGGTGCGGACAAGCTGACCTTGGCCGACATGAATGAAGAAAGTGCCAACATGCTCTCGCTCCAAACCCGCCAGCAACTGGCGATTAATTCGCTCTCGCTCGCTTCGCAATCAGCTCAAGCCGTCCTACGCCTCTTTTAAAAAAGGCGTATAGCGGGAACCTAGAGCGATTTGTCGTCGGCTCGAAAAATTCATGTACGCTTTTTGTACATTAGGATTTTTCTCGCTCCTCAAATCACTCTATCTTCCTCGCTCTCCGCCTTTTTTATGTGCCTTGTGGAGAGTGCTTTTTTGTGTTTGGAGCCTACCAAGCTGACGTCAGCTTGACCACGCAAACACGGCGTGTTTGACGGCAAAAGGTAGACGGCCTCTCTGTCCGTGCCGCTCTCCTTCGTCCTCGGCGTATCTTCCGGCTCTATTTTGCTAAACTGTCTCTTTGGTCGCGGTTCATGGCGCGATAAACTTGTGCCGCATTCTTTTTGGCATCTTTTACCCCTAGTTTTTCGGCTTTGCGATAGAGTAAAAAAGACTCAACCAAATTGGCTTTGACACCATATCCTTTGGCCAGCATCCAGGCTTTGATTTCAACCGCTTTGGGGTCATCTTTGGCCACATATTCATCCAAAATTTTCAGCTCTTTGGCCGTGAATTTGTTGGCTCTAATGGCTTGAATGGCGTTTTTCCACCGCTCTTGTTCCGCTTTAATCTCATCTTGCTTGATTTTTCTTTCATCAAGAAGTTTGACCACCGGTTGGGCTTTTTGTTTTCCTTGGGTTGAACTTTGCGGCAGAGAATCTTCAAATAATAATTCCGGTCGATTGCGGTTCCTCACAAAAATCGGCAAATAGCCGCTGTTGTCATCTCTGACAATGTCACGATATATCTCATCCAAACTGGCGGCTCGTCCGGTTTGAATCGAGGAACAAAATATCATTAATCCCAAAATTATTTTTAGTTTTTTGTTCATTTCTTTATTTTATGTTTTTAAAACTTGTGTTAATTGTAGTTCAATGTTACTCCTAATAAAAGTATAAATTGCCTTTTATGAACATTTTAGAATGATGTTGAGGTCATATTATGAAAAAAATTTATAATTCGATTACCGAACTGGTCGGAAAAACGCCGATGTTGCAACTTTCGCGCTTGGCAAAACATTTTCACGTCAAGGCTCATCTTTTGGCTAAATGCGAGTTTTTGAACCCGCTTTTTTCCATTAAAGACCGTGTGGCCCTGAATATGATTGAACAGGCCGAAAAAACACACAAAATTACCGAAGATACCGTTTTTGTTGAGGCAACCAGCGGAAATACCGGTATCGGTTTGGCCGGAATTTGCGCCGCCAAGGGTTATAAACTGGTGATTACCATGCCGGAAAATATGACCAAAGAACGCATCCTGCTGATGCGCCATTTTGGGGCTGAGGTGATTTTAACACCGGCCGAAGACGGTATGCAGGGCGCTATTGCCAAGGCAGATATGCTGGCCGAAAAAAATGAAAATGTTATTCTCCTGCGCCAGTTTTCCAACCAAGCTAACCCGGATGCACACCGCTTTACCACCAGTATGGAGATTATTGAAGATACTTCAGGCGAGGTGGATGCTTTTGTTTGTTCGGTCGGAACTTCCGGCACTTTGACCGGTATTGCCTCAACTTTGCGCACTTGTAATCCCGATTTGTATGTGGTGGCGGTGGAGCCTGCTTCCAGTGCGGTTTTGAGCGGCGGAAAAGCCGGCCCGCATAAAATTCCGGGAATCGGTGCCGGTTTTGTGCCGGAGTTTTATGATAAGTCTTTGGTCAATGAAGTGATGGATGTTACCGATGAAGATGCCGAATTTTTCTCCAAACAGCTGGGTATGCTTGAAGGGGTTTCGGCCGGTCTTTCTGCCGGTGCCGCCGTGGCCGCCGCAGTCAAACTCGGTCAGCGTCACGAGATGAAAGGCAAAAATATCGTCATCATCTTGCCCGATAGCGTGGAACGCTATCTCTCCATGCTTTCGTGATTGATTTTTAGTTTGATATTTTATATATCATGATATATTTTGTCGTTAAGGTTAACTGTTAAAAGATTGTTCCGATGAACCCAAAGTCCATTTTAGGCCGCTATTTAGCCAAACAGATTGTTGTCAACTTCCTCTCCGTCTTGATGATGGTGGTTGGAGTGGTTTTGATGTTTGAAATGGTGGAACTCTTGCGCAAAGCCTCCGGCCGTGAAGATGTGACTTTTTGGTTTTTGCTTGAAATTGCCCTGACCAAAATGCCCAAAACCATTGATATGGTCTTTCCCTTTGTGATGATGATTGCCGCCATGGTCACTTTTTGGCGCGTGAGCAAAAGCAACGAATTTGTCATTATTCGTGCCGCCGGTGTTTCCATTTGGGGTTTTTTGACACCGGTTTTGTTTGCGGTTTTTGTTTTGGGTGTTTTGAACATCACGCTGGTTAACCCGATTGCCGCCCGCCTGTATGAAATTTATGAAACGCTGGATTATCGGTTTGATACCAGAAATCCTAACGCCGTTCTCTTTTCCGACAAGGGTTTGTGGACGCGTGAGGCCGTGGATGAAGATACCTTTCAAGTGATGCAGGCAAAATCTGCCCGTCAGGAAGGAAAAGATTCTTTACTTTTGCGCAATGTCAGCATTTTGGAAATGGACAGACAATCTCAACCGCAAAGAACAATTGAGGCCTTTGCCGCCGTGCTTCATGATGGCTTTTTTGATTTGAAAGACGTGCGTGTTTATGAGGCCGGAAAACCCACCCAAACCCTGAACAGCATGAAATATAAATCCGCCTTGACCGTGGATAGAATCAAAGAAAATTTTGTGGAACCCGATGCCATTTCTTTTTGGAATTTGCCGGATACCATTCGCTTTTATGAAAATGCCGGTTTCTCGGCGCAAAAACATTTGATGCGCTATTATTCTTTGCTGATTTCACCTTTCTTGCTTTGTGCCATGGTTTTGGTGGCCTCGCTATTTGCTTTGCGTGCCAACAACCGTCGCGGCGGGGTGATGTTTTTGATTGTCGGCGGTATTACCACCGGTTTTGTGGTTTATTTTATGTCCCAACTGATTTATGCTTTTGGTTTGAACGGCACCATTCCGGCATTTTTGGCCGTATGTACGCCAACTTTGGTGGCGACATTGATTAGCGTTTCAATTTTGCTGCATTTGGAAGATGGTTAATAAAAAAGGCTGATTTCTCAGCCTTTTTTTATATTCTTTTGTCTTTGCTGTGGCAATAAGATGCAATCGGGCATTTTTCACATTCGGGTTTTTGCGCTTTGCAAATATAGCGGCCGAACAAAACCAGCCAGTGGTTGGCATTTTTTACATATTCGGTCGGCAAAACTTTCATCAAATCTTGCTCTATGGCCAAAGGGGTTTTGCCCTCGCTAAAGCCCAAGCGGTGAGAAATGCGCATCACGTGGGTATCGACGGCCAAAGTAGGTTGGTTGAACCAAACATTTAAGACCACATTGGCGGTTTTGCGGCCGACGCCGGGGAGTTTTTCCAAGGCTTCGCGGTCTTTAGGAACAATGCCTTGATATTTTTCAACCAGCTCCTGACTTAAAGCTAAAATGTTTTTGGCCTTGTTGTTATATAGCCCGATGGTTTTGATATATTCTTTGATTTTTTCCAAACCCAAAGCGGCCATTTTTTGCGGCGTGTCGGCCACTTCAAACAGAGCTTTGGTGGCTTTGTTGACGCCTTTGTCGGTGCTTTGTGCCGAAAGAACCACGGCCACCAGCAAGGTGAAGGCGTTTTTATAATCCAACTCACAACGGGGATTGGGGTCGTTTTGTTGGAAAACGTGCATAATCTCCAAAATTTCTTTTTTATTTCTCATGCTTTGACACCTCCGGCGCCGGCGGCTTTGGGGGCATGTTCATCTAAGGGCCAACGCGGACGCGGTTTGAAATCGAGCTCGTTGGTGTAGCCGTTTTGGAAGCGCTCCAAGCCGGCCCAAGCAATCATCACGCCGTTGTCGGTGCAAAAACGGATGGGCGGGGCAGAGAAAATCAGATTTTCTTTTTCAGCTAAAGCGGCCATTTTTTTGCGTAAGTAGGTGTTGGCAGCTACCCCGCCGGAAACAACAATATCTTTGCCTTCGGGGCATTCTTTTTTGAAAATTTTGATGGCTTTTTCCAGTTTATGAATCAGGCAATCGGCCACGGCTAACTGAAAGCTGGCGCAAATATCGGCGGTGTCTTTTTTGTTCAAATTAACATGCTCGATATTGCCATCAGCGGCATAAGATTCAATGATTTTTCTGACCGCGGTTTTCAAGCCGGAAAAAGACAAGTTGCAATCGCCGGAGTTGGCCAGAGGACGCGGCAGAACAAAGCGCGTTTCATCGCCCAGCTCAGCCATTTTTTCAATAATCGGGCCGCCGGGGTAACCCAAATTGAGCATTTTGGAAACTTTATCAAAAGCCTCGCCGGCCGCATCGTCAATCGTGGTGCCCAATCTTTCAAAATTGCCGACCCCGCGGACAATCAAAATTTGGCAATGTCCGCCCGAAACCAGCAACAATAAATAAGGATATTTCACATCGCCGGTCAGACGCGGAGCCAAAGCATGACCTTCCAGATGATTGACGGCAATGAAAGGTTTGTTCAAAGCCAAAGCCATGGCCTTGGTGGCCATAACACCGACAACAACACCGCCGATTAAACCGGGGCCCGATGATGCGGCAAAAGCATCAATATCTTCGGGTTTCAAATTGGCTTGTTTGAAGGTGTGTTCGATAATCTCGTCAATATGTTCCAGATGCTCGCGCGCGGCAATTTCCGGCACAACCCCGCCGAAAACCTTGTGGTCTTCAATTTGCGTCCAGAGGCACTGGCCCAAAATTTCTTTCTTTTCGTTAACAATGGCCGCCGCGGTTTCATCACAGCTGCTTTCTATTCCAAATACCAACATTGCTTTTTTTCCGTTATTTTATTGAAAGTTTTTTTTATTTATATACACTAAGAAAATAAAAATAGCAAATAAGGAATTTGGAAAAATGGCTGATACAAAAGATAAAAAAGAATCGACCGAAAATTTGCCGGTTAAAACGCAGGCGTTCGGAAAATTTGCTTTCAGAGTTTTGTTGATTGCGCTGGTTTTGGGCGGTGGTTACGCTTTTTGGAAAAATCCGAATCTGAGTGATGATATTTCTGCCAAAATGAAAGGTCTTTTTGAAAGCACGGAAAGCGAATCTGCCGCTCCGCAAATTGACCAAGTGGCGCAACTTCGGCAAGAAGTGAGCGATTTAAGAACCCAAATTGCTTTGATGCAAAGCCTGCAAGCGCAAAAACAAGATACCGCCGCTTTGGAAAAACGCTTTGAAACACTTGAAAAATTTAACCAAAATGTGATTTCTTCCAAAGCCGATGTGGCGGTGGTTTTGGGCTTGCTCACCCGCTTGGATAAGGCTGAACAACAGATTGATGTTTTGAGCAAAATCACCGACCAAAGCGCTGTTGTTTTGACCGCCGCCATGATGGTGAAAGATGCCGCCGAAAGAGGCGGAAGTTTTATCTATGAGGCCGAGGTTTTGAACCAATTGGCGGCTGACAACACAAAGGTCAAACCCGCACTTGAGGTCATTCAAAAAGCCGCCGCGGAGGGAATCTCCAACAATGCTTATCTTATCAAATCTTTTGATGAGATTTATTCTTCTTTGGTGGAAAAAGTGAAGCAAGAATCGGCAAAAACATGGAAAGAACGCTTGAACAATAAAATCAGCGAATATATCAAGGTTGAGAAAAACGGCGAAAAAACACCCCTGAATCAAAATTTGCAAGAGCTTGAAAATGTGAAGCTCTTGGTTGATGCCGGAAATTTGAAAAAAGCCGTTGCTTTGTTGCAACAACTTTCCAATCCGCATTTGAAAGATGAGCAAGCACTTGCGGCTTGGGTGGAAAAGGCTCAGGCCAAAACGGCTTTTGATGCGGCCGTTTCGCAGATTGCAACTTATTATTTGGCGGCTTTGAAGGTCAACTTTATCAAAAAGGAAACACAGCATGACTAGAAAAACTTCCATTTTCATTTTTCTCGGGCTCATTTTTACTTTTACCGTTTGGATGATGGACCGAGCCAGCCTCGTGGCCGTGAGCTGGCGTAAGGTTTATTTTGAATTTTCCATCCCCGAAGCCATGCTCTTTTTGTTGGTGATTTTTGCCATTATTGATTTGTTGACAAGAATCATTCGCACCATTCAAAAAGCTCAGCTCAAAGAAGTTTACAGAACTTCCGTCTTCAACGATAATACCGATGAAAATGCCGCGATTGATGTTTTGGCCGGCAAAATCAGCGAGAAAATGATTATTAATCGTCATGATTTTGATAATTCCATGCTGCTTGTTTTGCAGGCCATGACTGCCGTGACAGCCGGCGATATGAAAGAAGCACGCTCCAGTCTTGCCAAACTTAAAAAAATTATCGGTGATGACCCGATTATCGATGTCTTGAAAATGAAAATTTATAAGGGCGAAAAAGACTTTGATAAGATGGAAAAACTTTCTTCTAAAATGATGAAAAATGAAAATGTTCAGCTTATCGGCCTGAAAGCCGCGGTTGAAGCCCAAATGCAGAAAAAAGAGTTTAAAGAAGCTCTTGAAAATGTTAACCGCGCTTATGCCCTGCGTCAGGATTTGTACTGGGTTGTTGAAAATGCTTTTGCTCTTCGCGCCAAAGCCAAAGATTGGGAAGGCGCCATGCAGGCTCTTGATACCGGCTTGAAAAAGAAAATTATCAATAAAGTTAATTATGACAGATTCAAATCTATTTTGCTGTTGGAAAGAGCTTTTGAGTTCAAAGCCCGGAATGATGACATCAACTTCTTCAAGTTTGCAACCCAATCTTTTGAGGCTGATGAGACCTTGGCGCCGGCCGCCATTACTTTGGCTCGCTACTATAAAGAACATGACAATCAGGTCAGAAAAGCCGCCAATGTCTTGACTGAGGCTTGGAAAAGAAATCCGGTCGATGAGTTGGCTTATGAATATATCAGCCTCTGGCCCAATGATAGTGTTTTGGAACAAATTAAACGCATTGAGGCCTGGGCTAATATCAACAGTTTGCGCCCGTCTCTGAACAATCGTCTGATTGCCGAGTTGGCGATTGAGGCTAAGTTGTGGAATAAGGCTAAGGCCGAGATTGATATGTTTGTTATCAATAACCCTTGCACCAAGAAAATTTGTTCTCTCTTGGCAACTTATGAAGAAAAAGCCAATAAGGATAAAAATGCCGCGGCTGAATGGAAACAGCGCATGAAAACTTGTGATGATGATTCTGCTTGGGTTTGCGAAGATTGCGGCGCCGTTTCCGACAAATGGGAAGCCGTTTGCGATAAGTGCGGCGCTTTCGGTACCAAAAAATGGCATCTTTATGTTGAAAAAAAAGATGATTCCGAACCTATTCATAAGAAAAAAAATACATCAAAACGTGTCACTAAAAATTAACGGAGATTGTGAAAATGACAGATTTTGCTTTAATAAAAGCCGCTTGGCTTGAAAAATATAAGGTTGTGCCGCAGACTTTGGCCAAAGTTCAAGATGTTGAAACCGCGGCTACCGCTTTTAATACCAATGTGGATGCGGTCTTGAAAATCAGCGGCAAAAAAATTGCCGAGCTGGCCAAAGAACAAAATCTGTCTTTGAAGCAACTTCAAGATATTAAAGAAACCAAACTTTCCACCCCGCAGGACGTGATTAAAGGCATTTTTAAATGCTTTACCAAGGGCATTGCCGAAGAATGGCTCACCGAAGATAAGCTCGTTTATGACTGGATGGTCAAAAACTTGGGCTATGACCGTTTGCAAATGGGCGGACAAGGCGGTATTGTCGCCAACATCTTGGCGGTGGCCGGCGTGAAAAAAGTTTATGCTCATGCCAACTCTTTGCCGGAACTGCAGGCCAAACAATTTTTGCCGCTTAATAATCTGCTCTCTTTTGATGAAAAAGGGAATGAAAAGCCGGCTTATCAAATTGACCGTCAGACCGATATTCCGCTTATTCACTGGATTATTGAGTTTGATAAAGGGGATAAGGTTGAGCTTGACGGTGAGACTTTTATTTGCCCCAAAGCCAACCGCTTTATTGCCACTTATGACCCGCTGAACCTGCATTTGGTGATGGATGAAAACTTTGTTAAAGCATCTGAGAAAAACAAAATCAACTATATGATTTTGTCCGGTTTCCATGCTCTGACCGAAAATAATGACGGTGTGGCCCTGACCAAAAGCGTGTTGCCGATGCTCAAAATTTGGAAGAAAAACGGTACCATCGTGCATTTGGAAATTGCCTCTACCCAAGACTTGGCGGTGCGCAAAGCCATTATTGAAAAAATTGCGCCGGAAGTTCATTCCATTGGTATTAACGAGCGCGAAGCGATTGATATTTTGGAGATTATCGGTCAAGAGAAATTGGCTCAAGAATGTGAGAAAAATACTCATAGTCAAAATATGTTCAAGGCGCTGGTGGCGATTAAAAAAGCACTCAAGGCCCCGCGAATCCAGCTCCATATGTTTGGTCTTTACATTACTTTGCAAGACAAAAATACTTTTGTTTCTCCGGAAGCCAACCTGCGCGGTATGATGACAGCGGCGACCGTTGCCGCCGGAAAAGCCGGTACGGGTAGCGTGAACCAAAAAGAAAATCTGCTCTGGGCCCAGGGGCGCGAAGTTTCCGATGTCGGCCTCAGCGAGCTTCAAGATTTGGCCGCTTATATCGGTGATGCTTCTTTGTTTGAAACCGGTATTTCGACCTTTGATGGTTTTGATGTGATTGCGCTTCCAACCATTCTGATTGAAAAGCCAGTTACTCTCGTGGGTATGGGGGATACGATATCGTCGATGTCGCTGGTATCCGCCCGCTAGGGAAAAGTTTGTATAACGGGAATCTAATACAGAAACTGCGAATAAAATTTTCGGTCATGTACCTCTTTGTACCAATTCCGACTAAGGCTTTGCCCTGAAAGCTGTCGCATTCTGTCAAAGCCAAGTCTCATTGCGTCTCCTTAAAGAAAGCACATTTAGGTGCTTTCTTTGGCGGCCGTCTCCAAACTTTTCTAAAAAAACTCGTATAACGGGGAACTAGAGCAATTTAGCGGCGAATAGTCGTTTATTCCTTGTTTTCTTCCATATATTGATTGATGGCATTAATCACGCGGTTGACGGTGATGTCTACCGGTTCTTCTTTGGTTTCTACCACAATATTGGCTTCGGAATAATAGGGATATTCATCGCCGATATATTTTTCCAATTTGCTTTTTAACTGGTCATCACTGCCGATTAAAAACGGGCGGTGCTTTCTACCGGCTGTGCGGTGGTACAAAACATCAATATCCGCTTTGAGCCAGATGGTTAAGGCATGCTCTTTGGCCAGGGCTCTGGTTTGTTCCGCGACAAAAGAACCGCCGCCTGAAGCCAAGACGCAAGGTGCGCCCTGCAACAAGCGTTTCATCACCCGCATTTCTCCGGCTCTAAATTCGGTTTCACCGAAACATTTTAACAAATCCATCAGGGACAGGCCGGCCGCTTTTTCCACCTCGTTATCCCCATCTACAAAAGGGAGATTCAATTTCTTTGCCAAGCGTTTGCCGACGCTGGTTTTGCCGCTGCCCATTAATCCTACCAGTAATATTATTTTATCTATTTTTTTGACCATTGTTGCTTTTTTTCATTTTTCTTTCATAGATTTTGTGCTAACTGTTATATAAACAGTTTTAATTTTATTTAAGGTTTATATATCATGCGTCAGAAAAAATCAAAGGCAATCTTTTATATTTTGGGATTAATTATTGTTTTGGCTTTTCTTTTTGTGATTTCAACCGAAGTTCCGGTGAAAATTGAACACGTGGAACAGCCCTTGGAAAACACTTTTTTGAACAATAAATAATCATGTCTGCGGGCAGTTTGCTGGAAAGTTTTTTGGCCATGATGGTGGCCGAACGCGGCGCCTCTCAAAATACGATTGAAAATTATCAGCGCGATTTGCAACAGTTTTTGTCTTTTGTTGCGGCCTCTGATATGGCCGATGTGACTGATAAAGATATTTCGCAATATGTGCAGGCTTTGAGCAAGCATCCTTATGCACCCAAAAGCATTGCCCGCAAAATTTCCGCCTTAAAAGAATTTTTCAAATTTCTTTTTTCTGAAAAGGAAATCAAAGAGAATCCAACCGCATATTTAATAGCTCCCAAGCAAGAAAAGCCGTTGCCCAAGTTTTTGAGTGAGGCAGAACTCAAACGCCTGACCGATACGGCTTTGGCCAAAGAAGAAATCCATGCCCGTCGCTTGGCGGTGATGCTGATTTTGATGTCGGCTTGCGGCTTGCGCGTTTCCGAGCTGGTCGGTCTGCCCGAAAATTGCATCAATTATGATAAAAAAGAAATTCTCGTGCGTGGTAAGGGCAGCAAAGAGCGCCTGATTCCGATTTCTGATGAAGCGATTGAGGCGGTGCTTGATTATATTACCTATCGCGATAATTTTATTCGCGGCGGACGAAAATCCATCTGGCTTTTTCCATCACTCACATCATCTTCCGGACACATGACCCGAGAGGCCTTTTTTATGGGGCTTAAAGAGCTTGCGATAGAGGCCGGAATCTCGCCTAAAAAACTTTCACCGCACGTTTTGCGCCACACTTTTGCCACGCGCTTGCTTAATCATAATGCAGACTTACGCAGTGTGCAAAAAATGCTCGGGCATGAGGATATTTCCACCACCGAAATTTATACGCATATTACATCGGAAAAATTGATTGATACGGTGAAACGACTTCACCCCCTCAGCCGCTTAAAGTAATTTGGCCAGTTCTAAATATTGCTGAGGCGTGATTTGCTCGGCACGCAAGGTTAAATCCAGCCTCAAAGAAGCGCATTTTTCTTCCAAGCCTTTAACGGACTTCAAACTTTGGCGAATCATCTTGCGGCGCTGGCTGAAGGCTTGCGTTGTTAATTTTTCCACTTTTTCTAACAGCTCGTTACTGATGTTGGCGTGCAGGGGACGAAACAGCAACACGGTTGACCAAATTTTGGGTGCCGGTACAAAACAGCCGGGGTTGATGTCAAACAAGCGCTCAATTTTGCACAAAAGTTGCGAGAGAATCGAGATGCGGCCATAGTCTTTGCAACAAGTGGGGGCACAAATTCTGTCCGCAACTTCTTTTTGGAACATTAGGGTCATGCTGTCAAAATTTTCAATCTGTTTGAGCCAGCCGACCAGCAAGGGTACGGAGATATTATAAGGCAAGTTGCTGACAATGTTTTTAGGTTTGCCTTCAAACTTGGAAAAATCTTGCTTCATGGCATCGCCGTTGATAATTTCGAGCCTATCTTCACCGACTTTTTCTCTAATCTCTTGCATAATTTCAATGCAACGGTCATCCATCTCGACAACGGTTAGTTTTTTCGGGTTACGGCGCAAAACCGAACGGGTTAAGCCTCCGGGGCCGGGACCGATTTCAAACACATATTCGCCGCTGAAATCCGGTTTGTTTTGCTTGGCTAACGAGGTGTTGATGATTTTGTCGGTGATGTTCCTATCCAGCAAAAAATTTTGCCCCAAAGCCTTTTTGGCCATGAGCCCGTGCATTTCCACGGTTTCTCTCAAGCTCGGCAATTCATCTATTTTGACGGCTAAGTCACACATTTTAGTTTCTTATCTCTATTACGGCTTGTTGTCTCAAGTCTTGAATATATTTTTGAGCCATGGTCTCCAATTTTTGGTTGGTGAGAAAATTTTTGATTTCTTCTTTGGTTGGCATGGTCGGCTTGTCTTTTTTGGGGTTGAATTTTTGGTTGAGGCGGATGATGTAATAGCCGTCATTCAACAAAATGGCGTCGCTTATCTCTCCTTCTTTCATGCCCAAGATGGTTTCTTCCAATTTTTCGGGCAATTTGCCTTGGTTGACCCAGCCTAAGTTGCCGCCTTTGGCCGCACTCGGACTGTCGGAAAATTGCATGGCATAAAGCTCAAAACGCGGGTCTTTGCGCAAGTTTTCCACCAGGTCTTGAATGTCTTTGGCTTTGGCCTTTTTGACAAAGATTTCCGAGATTTGATATTTGGGTGTGTTCAAATCTTTTTTGGCATCGGCCAGAGCGGTTTCAATTTCGCTTTGCGTAATATCTCCCTCCATACGCAATTTGCTTCTCAAAAAACGAACCCAAGCCAAATCAGCCTTCATTTGCTCGCGAAAACTTTTTTCCGAAACATGAGCCGCTTTTAAGATGTTTTTTAATTCTCCGGCCGGAATTTTGTTGCTTTTTTCAAAATTGGCCACAGCGGCATCAATCTCTTTTTCGGTTACGTTTATGCCGGCTTTTTCCGCCGCTTGTAATTTGATTTTTTCATCCACGGCCGAGTGGATAACCTTTTGCACAATCATGCCTTTGGTTTGGTCGTTTAGCGGAATTTGCGAGGTCATCAAAAAGGAGTTGATGCGGTTTTGAATGTCTTGATTGGAGATAATCTCGCCATTGACCAAAGCTGCAATTTTTACGGAGCTTTGGGCTTGTGCATTGTTACCGATTAGGCTTAGGCCGATGGTCAATAAGGTCAAAATTTTTTTCATCAAAAACCTCCTTTTTTATTGTTGCTTGCCGGTTCCGCCAAGTGTTTTTAACAAGAAGTTGGCGCCAAACTCAAAGTCTCCGTCATATTCCGGATCGCTCGAGTTGTCTTTTCTCATATATAAAATCAGGGCCGTGCATTCATCTTCATAGGTCAAGTTTCCGCCATATTCCAGTGATCCGCCGCCTTCGGTCAGGTCTTGACGGTTGTATATGCTGATGCGCCAATCTTTGGTCAGGCGGCTCCTTAAGGCCGTGTAGAGCTCTTTTCGCTCGCTGTCTTCACTCAAAGATGAATTGCGGTTGTCTTGCAAATATATGTATGAAATGTAGGCATTCAAGATTTGTGGACCGATTGAGGTGGATAATTCGCTGTAGGTGAGCTCAAAATCATCTTTGTCCAGACGGAAACGATAGTTCAAATCAAAATAATCGGTCGGGCTGGCATAAATGCGGCCGACATAGTCGCTCAAATGACCTTCTTTTTCTTGAAAATCGTAGCTGCTTAAGTTGTTGATGGATTCATCTTTGTCAAAATAGTAGCTTTGTGCCAAAAAGGCCGAGGTGCGGCCGGTGACATCTCCGTAAGAGCTCCAGTTGAAACCATAGCTGACGCGGCTGCCGGTATCGTTGCGGTCATAACCGGCATAGCGGTCAATGTCTAATACGTTGGAATCGTCCAGTTCAAAATCTTGGCTGTCTTCATTGGGGATTTTGTCGGTTTCATTGCTACTGTTCGGAGCCGCTACGGCAACAATGGTCGGTTCCAAAATTTGGCGCGATGTCTCGGTGGCGCGGACAAACGGCAATTTCCACTCCAAACCTAATTGCGGGAAAACTCTGGCCACGCCGCCGGTAAACTCTTCTCCCTCGGGGTTGAGATAGTTGTCAACATAATATAAATCTGATTTGACCGATGCCACCATGCGATATTTTTCTCCATAGGGCGACGTATAAGGCAAAATCCAAGAGTTAATCATGGAAAAACGCTGGGTGTTGGTTTCTTCTTCCCGATAGATGGAGGCAAAGTTCAAATTGGTTTTGGTATAAGCACCATAGGGGCCGACATCGCTGATGTTTTCATAATTCATCAAAGGCAGGACCAACGGCTCGTCATATTCTTTCATATCATAGCTCAAAAGCTGATAATAGTAGCTTTCTATGGAAGCATAATTTCGGTTATCAAAACCTTGCATTTTTAGGGTTGAGGTCAGCCAGGCATCATCTTGCTTGTCTAAGGACATATCTTTCAGATAGTTGCGGTCGGAAGCATAATTGATGTCCATGTCGGCAACCCAATAGTCATTGACCTCATAGCGGCCTTTGGCAAAAATATTGCCTCGGGTTTCATCTTTGTCATCATCTCGCATAAAGCTGCCTTCGGCACTCAACTCTCCGCGGTAGAGATATTTGTTGTATTTTCCGCTCAAAATTAAGCCTTTGTCGGTGGAGAAAATCGGGTCTAAGAACAAATCCTCGTGGTCGGAGATGCTCCAGAAATATTTCGGCTGAATGGCCGCGCCTAAATATGAGCTGCTGGCAATGTTCGGAATCAAAAAGCCGGAGCGGCGTTTGACCGTGGGGTCAGGATGCGATAAAAACGGCGTATAGAATACCGGTATGCCCTTCATTTCCAAAAAAGCATGGTTGTAATAGACGTTTTTGTTTTCGGCATCATGGATGATTTTTTTTGCTTTTAACTGCCATAAGGGATCTTTGCCGGTGCAAACATCGCAAGGAGAATAAACGGCGTTTTCCATTTCTTTGTCATCATTGGCAAATTTGGTGACCTTGGTGGCGGCAACCTGACTTTTGTCTTTCATGATGATTTTGATGTTTTCCATCTCGCCTTCTTGCATTTTGTCTGACAAAACCACATAGTCGGAAAAAACAACCGTGCCGTCTTCATTGAGCAAAACAACGTTGCCTACAGCCGTGACAATGTCATCTTTTTGGTTGTAGACAACCTTGTCGGCTTTGACGGTTAAGTTATCGCGGACAATGTTGACATCGCCAATGGCCGTGATGGTTTGCAAATGCTGGTCATTTTGCATTTCATCGGCGCTGAAGTAGATGTCTTGTTCTTCTTGCTCGATTTGGGGTTTGACTATGTCTGCGGCATCGGTCAGATTCAATGGTTCTAAGGTGGCTTGCGGAAGCGTTTCCATGTCGGAGTCTTTCAAAACCACGCCGGCATCGGTGGTGTTGTAGACCACTTCTTGGGCTTGTGCCATTGTTGTGCCCAAGAAAAGCGATGCCAAAAAGCAATATTTTTTCATCTGCAATCTAGCCATGTCTTAAAACCTCTTCGGGAACGTGTTTCTTGCGGCTGAACATGGTCGGATTGTAAAACAGCAATAAATATATGCAGATTGCAAGCGGTAATAATAAGTTGGTATAAATTAAAGATAAAAGCGATATGTTGTTGACCGCAATGTTGGTCAAAGACAAATCAAGCGCCAAAATGACAATCATCAAGGTTACGGAAACGGAGATGATTTTGGTTTGACCGCGGCGGTTGAAGTTGCCGCAAAGAAGACCGGTGCAAGCCAAAATGGCAAAAAGCAGATTGAAAAACGGGTTGAGGAGGCGGCGGTTGCCTTCTACAAAAAAGCGGTTGGCTTCTTTTTCATCCAAATCCGGATTGTTTCTGGCGTTTAACAGCTCTTCCAAACTTCTTTCTCTGACACCGGCTTCTTTTTTGCGTGAGCTTCCTTGCATGCCGAAGTCAACCGAATATCTGGCAAAAGAAACGGAGCTGAACTGTTGGTTTTTTTTGTTGATTTCTTGTCTGGCGCCGTTAACCATGATAATTTTTGGACCCTTGAGGGTATAAACCACACGCCCCTTTTCGGCAGAAAGAGTGACTTTGGCCTCAGGGTTTCTTTCATCATTGACCATGATTCCGGTGACGGAGCCGTCTTTTTCATGTGTGGTGATAAAAACGGTTAAACCATTTTGCAGGGTGGTGAATTCTCCTTCTCTGAGCATGAGATGAGAGACATCGTTTTTGACTTTCCATTGCAGTTCGTTGAACTCTCTTTCCGACCAGGGAATCCCGTAATTGTATACAAAGAGGTTGAATATGGACATCAATATTCCGAAAATGATGGCGGGTACGGCACATTGCATCGGGCTGATGCCGGCAGATTTCATCACCACCAACTCGCGGTCGGACAACATGCGGTTATAAACAAACAAAACGGCGGCAAAAACCGCTATCGGTGATAAGATGGTGAAAATGCGCGGCATTAATAATGACGTGAGCTGCGCAAATATGCTCACAGGTATGCCGTTGTTGGTTATCAAATCAACAAAGCGCAAAGATTGTGTCAGCCAAATTATGGACATGAGAGAAAAAGTTACCAGCAAGAAGCCCACTAAAATTTGCCTGATTATATATCGGTTTAGTTTTTTCATACCGCGGTTTTTTTTATCTTTTTTTTATACCATTTTATGCATATATGGTTAGTAACATACCTTTATTTCTAAATGAATCAATCTTTTTTTGAGGAATCAAGAATGAAAATACGTTATGCAGAGGTTTTTGATGCTTTTTCCATTGCCAAAATTCATTGCGAATCTTGGATTTCGGCTTATGCGAATCTGCTAGCACAACAAATTTTGGATAAAAGAGTGTTTTCTCAGGAGCGATTGCAGCGCTGGGAGAATCGCCTTAAAGAGAAAAAGTCGATTGTTTTGGTGAGCGAAAACGAAAAAGGAATCGTCACCGGTTTTGCTTGGGGCGGAATCGGCAGAGATGAAAGAATCACTTTTCCGTTTGAGCTTTATGCTCTTTATGTGGATGATAAGGAACAGAATCGGGGGTATGGTTCGGCTCTTTTGAAAGCCTTTGCCGAGGCCGTGAATGACAATTTTTATCTTTTTGCCCTTAAAGGTAATGTTAAGGCCGAAAATTTTTATCTTAAAAAAGGCGGAATCTTAAAGCCCGAGTTTGAAAAAAGCCAAGAAGACCAAGGTTTTGTTTTGCAAGAAGATTGTTTTTTCTTTCTCAAGTCATAAAAAAAGCACTTGTTCTCATGTGAGCAAGTGCTTTTTTTTGAAAAGGCGCAAAACCTTAAATCATGGCCATACCGCCGTTGATGTTGATGGTTTGACCGGTGATGTATTGAGCTTCATCAGAGGCCAAGAAAGCAACCACATTGGCAATATCTTGAGCTTCACCGAGTTTGGCTTCAGGAATTTTGGCGAGCAATGCGGCTTTAACATCGTCCGGCAAAACATCGGTCATCGGGGTGCGGATGAAACCGGGAGCAATGGAGTTGACGGTGATGCCGCGAGAGCCGACTTCTTGAGCCAAGCATTTGTTCATGGCAATCATACCGGCTTTGGAAGCAGAATAGTTGGCTTGACCGGCGTTTCCGGTAACACCGACTACGGAAGCAATGCCGATGATGCGGCCAAAACGACGTTTCATCATGCCGCGAACAACAGCTTTGGCCAATTTGAAACCGGCAGAGAGGTTAACATCCAAAACCAATTGCCAATCTTCATCGCTCATGCGGATGAAGAGGTTATCTCTGGTCAAACCGGCGTTGTTGACCAAAATGTCAATGCGGCCGAATTTGGCTTCAACATCTTCGATTAATTTTTTGATGTCATCGGCATTGGTCAAATTGGCCACAAAGGTTTCTACTCTGTCGCCCAATTCGGCTTTCAATTTGAGCAACTTGTCTTCATTTCTGTCGGTTAAAGCCAAGGTGGCACCTTGTTTGTGCAAAGTGCGGGCAATTTTGTCACCCAAACCACCGGCGGCACCGGTAATCAAGGCTACTTTATCGTGTAATTCAAACATGTTTATTTTCCTTATTAAATTAAACTTTTAGCCAATTCTTCAATTTCAGCCGCTGAGCCGACCGAAACTGCATTCATTTCTTTGTCGCAACGTCTTACCAGACCGGACAAAACTTTGCCGGCGCCGAGCTCAACCACATCGGTTACGCCGTTGTTTTTCATGTAAGCAACACTTTCTCTCCAGCGAACCGAACCGGTGACTTGTTCAATCAAGTGTTGGATGATTTCTTCTTTTTTGGTGATGGCAGAGGCCAAGACGTTGGCAATCAGCGGAATCTCAGAATCGTGTGCGGTTACTTCATGCAGGGCTTTGGTCATAACCTCGGCGGCCGGTTTCATCAACGGGCTGTGGAACGGTGCACTGACGGGCAGCTTGAGGCAGCGTTTGGCGCCAAACTCGGGTCCGGCAATGGCAACGGCTTTGTCAATGGCTTCCATGTGGCCGGAGATGACGATTTGGCCGTCTGAGTTGTCATTGGCGCAGACGCAAACATTGTTGGCATCGGCACAAGCATCTGCCAATTCATGAACCTTTTCAGCGCTTAGGCCGATAACGGCAGCCATGCCGCCAACGCCCAACGGAACGGCTTTTTGCATGGCATCTCCGCGGGTGCGTAACAATTTGGCCGTGTCTGCCAGAGAGAAAACACCGGCGGCACAAGCGGCCGAATATTCACCCAGAGAGTGTCCGGCAACAAAAGCGGCTTTGTCTTTTAGGTTGATGCCGAATTCTTTTTCCAACACACGAACCACCGCCATGGAGTTTGCCATTAAGGCCGGTTGTGCGTTGCTGGTCATGGTTAAGTCCGCTTCCGGACCTTCTACCATTATTTTGAATAAGTCTTGATTTAAGGCGTCATTGACTTCTTCGAAAACTTCTTTGGCTGATTTGAAACTTTCAGCCAGTTCTTTTCCCATACCGACAAATTGTGATCCTTGTCCGGGAAATACGAAAGCTCTAGTCATTCATTGTCTTCCTTATTATTAATATCATAGAAAGCATTATCTGATACAATGAAAAAGTCAAGCATTTAAAGCCTCTTATAAACGAGAATCGCCCATCTTTATTAATTACATATTAATCAATTGGGGTTATAACATCTTTATTGATAAATAAAAACAAGTTGAATGCGAGAGGTTAAAATGTTTGAACTTGTTCCGGCTTTGGCTAAAAAAGCTCATGTGATTGATTTGAAACTTTGCAAAGTTTTGTTTGAAGATAATGCCTTTTATCCGTGGATTATCTTGGTTCCGAAAGTGTCTAACGTGAAAAATATGCTCGGCCTTTGTATGGAAGACAGATTGCAGCTGATGCGCGAGATTGATTTGTGCGAAGAAGTGATGGCGGAAAATTTTCCTCATGACCAAACCAATGTCGCCGCCATCGGCAATTTGTGCCCGCAACTCCATGTGCATATCGTTTGCCGCAAAAAAGGCGACCCCGATTGGCCGACCACCGTGTGGAATAACCATTCCGAACCTTATAAACCGCAAGAAAAAGAAGAAAATATTGCCAAAATCAAACGCGCAATTATGATTAAGCAGACCGATCCCAAATATATGCAAGGGATGCACAAGCCTGATTACAGCACGTTTGAATAGTTAATAATATTTTGACAAATTGTTTTTATACTTCCCTGTATATGATATTTTATGGGCGTTTAACTTATGGCTAAAAAGAAGAAAAAAGAAAAAAGTTTTGCTGTCAAACTCGGAATCCGAACTTTGGGTCTGGTTTTGATGCTTGTCTCTCTTTTTTTGATGGGAAGTATCGGCTTTTTTAATCCGCTTGACTCTTCTTATAATACTGCTTCGGCCGAGGTTCATAATCTGTTGGGCGGTTTGGGTGCGCTTTGTGCCGATTTTATCTTGTCTTGGTTTGGCTATGCCGTGCTCTTGTTTTTGATTGCGCCTTTGATTTGGGGATATCATCTCTTGCGCTTGCGTGAAGTGATTAATCCTTACAGTCGCATTTTTGCTTTCGGCTTTGGCATTTTTTGTTTTTCGATTTTGCTGAGTTTGGTGCCGCAAACTTTGGGTTTGGGCAAAATCGGCGGCAATGTCGGACTTTTCTTCTCTCGTCATTTGCTGACCCTGTTTAACTCAATTTATGTTTATGCCTACGGAACGGTTATTTTTGCCGCAATTTTGTTTGTTTTGGGCTTTTTGGCTTTTGACTTTGCCGTGGGTATCACTTACAAAAATTGGTTTGCTTGGTTTAGAAAAGCCTATGAAGTTGTGTCTGCCGGTTGCCGTTTGTTGATGCAATGTTGCCGCGGTATTTTCAGTTTTGGCCACCGTTTCAGAAGACAAGATGAGGAACAACGCGTGGTTAAACAAAAGAAAACCCGAGAACGCAAAGAACCCAAAGTTTCTGAGACTACGCCGGCGGATGAAAAAGCCATGGCCAAAATCTCGGCGGCCAAAAATAAGGTGGTTGATGACGGCTATCAAAAACCGAGTGTTAATTTGCTCTCAATGGTCAAAGACAAAAATGCCGGACAGGTTAATGAAAAAGAGCTTGAATCCATTGCCAGAAATTTGGAAAACGTGTTGCAAGAATTCGGCGTTAACGGCAAAATCGTCAAAGTTCGTCCCGGTCCGGTGGTCACTTTGTATGAGTTGGAGCCGGCGCCCGGTACCAAAACCGCGAGGGTTATCGGCTTGGCCGATGATATTGCCCGCTCTATGTCGGTGATTTCGGTGCGTATTGCCGTGGTTCCGGGGTCAAACACCATCGGTATCGAGATGCCGAATGCCAAACGCGAAACCGTGTGGCTGCGTGAGCTTCTGGAAGATAAAGAATTTCAAGAATCCAAAAATATTCTTAACGTGGTTTTGGGCAAAGATATCGGCGGACGCAATGTTTATGCCGACTTGTCCAAAATGCCGCACTTGCTGGTTGCCGGTACCACCGGTTCCGGTAAGTCGGTCGGTGTGAACTCGATGATTTTGTCGCTTCTTTACAGAATGCGTCCCGATGAGTGCAAATTTATTTTGATTGACCCGAAAATGCTCGAGTTCTCCATGTATAACGGCATTCCGCATTTGCTCACACCGGTGATTACCGATCCGGCTAAGGCGGTTATCGGCTTGAAATGGGCCGTGCGCGAGATGGAAGACAGATATCGCGCCATGGCCAAGCTCAATGTACGCAACATTGTCGGTTATAACCAAAAACTGCAAGAGTTGCGTGCCAGCGGCGAAAAAGTGACCCGCACCGTGCAAACCGGTTTTGATAAAGAAACCGGACAGCCGATTTATGAAGAACAAGATTTGGACTTAACCCCGTTGCCCTATATTGTGATTGTGGTGGATGAAATGGCCGATTTGATGCTGGTTGCCGGCAAAGAGGTGGAAGCTGCCATTCAACGCTTGGCACAAATGGCACGTGCTGCCGGTTTGCATCTGATTATGTCAACCCAACGTCCGTCCGTGGATGTTATCACCGGTACAATTAAGGCCAACTTCCCAACCCGTATCAGCTTCCAGGTTACCTCAAAAATTGACAGCCGCACCATTTTGGGCGAGCAGGGTGCCGAACAGCTCCTCGGTATGGGCGATATGCTCTATATGCCGGCCGGACAAAGACCCCTTCGTGTGCATGGCAGCTTTGTTAAAGACAGCGAAGTTGAAAAAGTGGTTGAATTTTTGAAATCGCAAAAGGCACCGGAATATGTGGAAGGCGTGACCGAAGGCGAGCTTAACGAAAAAGGCTCATCTTCTTCTGCCGTTTTTGATAAAACTTCAATGGGCGGCGACGGTAGTGATGAAGATTTGTATACCCAAGCGGTGGAGATTGTGCGCAATGACAAAAAAGCCTCAACCTCATATATTCAGCGCAAACTGCGTATCGGCTATAACCGCGCCGCGTCCTTGATTGAGCGTATGGAAGAAGAAGGCGTGATTTCTCCGGCCGACCATGTGGGCCGCCGCGAGGTTTTGTAAGATTTATTGCAGTTTTATGAATTTGAATTTTGAAGGGTTGTTTTTTTTATCTAAAAAGCGTTATAATAATTTTAATTGCAATGTTAACAATAGAGGAGATGGGTCATGAAAGATATTGAAGCGTGGGATATGCTTCATGGTAATGGTTGTACAGCAAAATCATTATCAGAAGTGATAGAAGAAATGGGCTTTCCGAAAGAATCCTTTATGGTTATTAATAGAGATGGTGCTGATTTGCGAGTTGCAGATGGTTATGACCCTAAAACAGGAGCACCTCAAGAAAATCCTTATATGCGATTTGGTGGCAATAATTATAAAGAAGTGCAGTTTGAAGTAGCTGTTAATGGTAAAACTGAAACTATTCAAGGGAAGATGAATGACTTTGAAGCTATTGATCGCCAGATGAGAGCTTATTCTTTTCTTAAAGGCGGAAAAGTTGTTACAGGTATGACGGGTTCAAATAATGGTGTTTTTTCCGCTATGGCTAATAATGGAAATGAGTTTATTATAACCAAAAATCCAGAAATTGTCAGACAGCTTGAAATACAGCTTGGTTTTGCGAAAGATCAATTAGGTGTTCCTCTATCAAACGGAGGTATGATTATGGATCAAAGGCAGGCTGTAAAATGGAAGATGGTTGAAATGACAGCTAAAAAAGAGTCTTTGAAGCCGGAAAATCAGACTCAACCTAAAAGGGTTAAATCTCCGTTTAGGAATGAATATGGTGAATTAAATCCTGAATATAAAAATTATAGAGCAGAACATTTAGGTGTTTCCGGACAAAATGCTATGCAGCAACGTATAGTTTCTTCTATGCAAAGACAGGCATAGTTTTACAGGGCTTAATTGGCTTATTTTTTGATTTAATTTTTCATACATACTAAATTATCAACAAAAAAGGCCGCTGATTGATAAAAAAATCAGCGGTCTTTTCTTTACATATTTTATTAAATTATTTTCCGCCCTTGCTAACTACAACCATGGCTTCACGCAAGATGCGGTCATTAATCATATAGCCGGTTTGCAGTTCGGCCACAACGGTGCCGTTGGGTTTGCTGGCGTCTTCAACTTCTTGAATCACCTGATGAAAGTTGGGGTTGAAAGGTTTGTCCAAAACATCCATCTTGGTGATGCCGTGTTTGTTGAAAACTTTCATCAGCTCGGCTTCGGTCATCTCCACGCCTTTGAGCAGGTCTTTACAACTTTCGTTGGTCTTGGAAGCGGCTTCAATGGCGCGGTGCAGATTGTCGGCCACGGTCAGCAGGTTTTTGGCAAAAGAGGAAATGGCGTATTTGTTGTTCTTTTCAATCTCTTGAGCGCAACGCTTTTTGGTGTTTTCCGTTTCGGCCAAAGCACGCAAATATTCATCTTTGAGGTGAGCGTTTTCAAGACGCAGACTTTCAATATTGTCTTTTTCAATTTGCGAAAAATCTTGTGCTTCGGCATTTTCAGCCGCCATTTCTTCTTCGCTTAAATCTGCCGGATTTTCTTGAGCCGTATTGTCAACATCAAATGTTGTGTTTTGGGCAGATTTTTCTTCGTTATTTTTGTCTTTTGTCATGCAATTCCTCTTTACAAATAATCTGAACGATTTTATATTTAGATATCTAGTGATAATTGGCAGACAAGTCAAGTGTCTAAGCACAAATTATCAAACAAAAAACTGTATTACGCTCAATTAATTATTAAATGATTGAAGGGAATAAAAGGGTTGTATCATGAATAAAAATGTTGCCATCTGTGGTTGTGATGTGCAGTCTAAGTTTTTGGATAAAGATTTTAATAAAAAAAGAAAATTTTCAATCGTTTATCCCGTTTGTAATAATCCTCGCCTTAAAGAAATTCAAAATATTTCT
Source organism: uncultured Alphaproteobacteria bacterium (assembly GCA_944390265.1). Lineage (GTDB taxonomy): Bacteria > Pseudomonadota > Alphaproteobacteria > RF32 > CAG-239 > CAJLXD01. Next base: position 24,954 of record CALXPK010000027.1, read on the forward strand.
CGCAGCCAGTGTTTGGGGCGTTTTTCCTGGCCCGATATTGATAAGGTTCATGCTTGGATGGTTTCGGCCGAAACCGGCACCTTTATGAAATGGGGCGGTCTGGGTATGGTGGCTTCCGAGTTGCCGGAGGCTTTTAACAAAACTTTTGGCCAAAACGGCCATTCTTGCATTGTGGTTACTCCGATGTATCTCGGTAATACCGGTAAGAAAAAAGCCGAGCTTGACGGCGATATCTATCTTGGCGCCGAGGGAAAAAGCATCAAGGTCAAAAAAGTTAAGACCATTCACGTTCCTTTCTTTGGCAACCGCGCCGTTTTGAGCCGTTTTGCCGTTAATGTTTATACCGCAAAATGTGATAATACCGATTATATCTTTTTAGAGAGCGATAGGTTCTTTTCCATCAACCCCAGTCCGAAAAATGCTTCCGCACAAGATGGTTGCTATGTCTTGAACGAGTTTAACGTCAATGAGGTGGAGCGCTTTGCTTTCTTCTCCAAAGCCGTGTATGAGCTTCTTGAAACCATTGCTTGCAAAAATTGTCGCGAAATTGCTTTGCCAAATGTTATTTTGGCCAATGATTGGCACGTGGGCGCACTATCCGGCCTGACCAAATATTTTACTTTGGCACAGGTCGAATCCGGTAGTTTGGATGAAAAAATTGCCCGCCAACTCAAAAATATTCCGATTGTTCACATTGCTCACCACTTTGGTTATCAGGGTTGGGATTATGATAATACGTCCAAAATCATCAATTCTTTGTATGAAGGTTTGGCAACGCTTGTTTTCAAAAACGCCAAAACGGTTAAAAACAGCAACCCCAGAGCCGTGAACAGCTTGGTCATTTCTGACTGCTATAATCAGGCCGCGTGCAATGTCTTTACCGCCGATCGCGTGGTGACCGTTTCCAAAAATTATATGGAAGAGGTTTCTAAAGAGCTCGGCCTTGGGCTCGATTTTCGCGATGTTTTGAAAATCAGAAAAGATCATCGCAATTTTTACGGCATTGTCAATGGCTATGATAAAAAACTCATTGCGCCGCTTAAAGATAAAATTGAGGCTATTAATGCTTATTTCAAAATCACTGATTTTAAGTATTTTGATGAAAATCATTTAGACGTCAAACTGCATAATAAGGTTGAGTTTGTTAAGCTGATTTCTAAAATTGCCAAAGATAAGGCTTATAAAGATGAGGTTATCCCCCTTATCGATATTTATAAATTTTCCGATATTGAAAAATCGGTTCAAAATGTGGCCAAAACACCGGTCTTTTGCATGACCAGCCGTTTGGTGGAACAAAAAGGCTATGATATTGCCGCTCAAGCCATCCTCAATGTTTTGGAAAATCATACTTATCGCGAATATCCGATTTTTGTGCTGGGGGGTGCCGGCGATAAAGAATATTTCAAGCAACTTCTTGAAAAACTCAAAGACAAAGTGGCCGAGATTAATCCGATTGCCGCCAAACGCATTTTTGTTTTTCGCGGTTATAAAGATGAGTTTGCTTATGCCATTCAGCTCGCGGCCGATTTTTATATGATGCCTTCACGCTTTGAACCTTGCGGTCTGACCCAGATGGAGGCCATGGCTAAAGGCGCTCTTCCGGTGGCCACTTCAACCGGCGGTCTTGTTGATACCATTGAAGACGGGGTGGATGGCTTCAGAACCGAAGTCTTTTTTGCCCAAAAACAACACGTCTATGGCAACAACATCACGGCGCGCCGTTTGAAAAACAACAAAAATGCCTATACCGAAACCCTAAACCACGCCATCAATACATTTTTCTACAAACCCGAAAAAATCAAACAAATGCAAGCAGCCGCCATGCGCAAAGATTTTAGTTGGGATATTGAAGGCGGTTCGGTCTACAAGTATTTTAATTTGCTGAAAACCGGTCAACTGTAAAAAATTTGTATAATGGAGAACTAGAGCAGTTTAGCGTCGTCTCGAAAAATCCATGTACCTCTTTGTACATTAGGATTTTTCTCGCTTCTAAAACTACTCTATTTCTCCAATTCTGACTAGGCTTTGCTGTGAAAGCTGTCGCATTCTGTCAAAGCCAAGTCTCATTGCGTCTCCTTAAAGAAAGCACATTTAAGGTGCTTTCTTTTGCGGCCGCCCTCGCAATTTTCCTTAAATCTTATTATCTTCCTCGTATAATACAATTTTATAAAAATTTGTATAATGGACGATTAGTGCGTTGCCATCGGGTAAAAAGTGTCCTCACGTACCTCTATGTACGCTGCGGTACTTTTTCCCTCGGCGCCTGCTACTCGTCTCATTATCCAAATTTTTGTTTTGTATAGGAAACTAATACAAATTTTGCTGTTTTAAATGTCTTTTGTGCTTGATGAAAAGGCGAATCTGGTCTATCTTCAAAGGAGTTTTTGAACTTGAATGAAAGAAGAAAAAAATGCGTCATTCTCAGCGTGAAAATAATCAAATTCGTGAAGTGGAAATCATCCCTCATTTTAACCCTTATGCCGAAGGTTCTTGCCTGATTAAATGCGGCAATACACATGTGGTTTGCACCGCCAGTGTGGAAGATAAACTCCCTGCTTGGCTCAAAGGTCAAAACAAAGGTTGGGTCACCGCAGAATATGCGATGTTGCCGCGCTCGGCACAAACCCGAATCCCGAGAGAAACCAAAAAACCCTCCGGTCGTTCACAAGAAATTCAACGCCTTATCGGTCGTGCTTTGCGAGCCGTGGTTGATTTGGAGGCGATGAAAGATATTTCCATTTGCATTGACTGCGATGTTTTGCAAGCTGACGGCGGCACACGCACAGCCTCCATCACCGGCGGTTATGTGGCCTTAGCTTTGGCTTTGCGAAAACTCATGGATGAGAAAAAACTTCTGGTTAATCCGCTCAAAGGTATGGTTGCGGCCATTTCTTGCGGCATTTGCAACGGTGAATGCGTTTTGGATGTGGACTATGAAGAAGATTCAACCGCCGAAGTGGATATGAATTTTGTTTTGACCGATGATAACAAAATCGTGGAAATTCAGGGTACGGCGGAAGGCAAACCTTTTGATGAAAATCAGTTCAATCAGCTTTTTGCTTTGGCGCGCAAGGGCGTGGCCGAGCTCATTGAAAAACAAAAACAAGCCTTGGAAAAATAAGATATGAAATTTGATAAAATTGTTTTGGCCAGTCATAATCAAGGCAAAGTGCAAGAAATCGGTCAAATGCTGAAGCCTTTTAATATTCAAGTTGTTTCAGCTGCCGATTTGAACTTACCCGATGTGGAAGAAACCGGCACCACTTTTGAAGAAAATGCCTGTCTTAAAGCCGATGAACTTTGCAAAATCAGCGGCCTGCCATGCTTGGCCGATGACTCCGGCTTGTGTGTGAATGCCTTAAACGGTCGGCCGGGGGTTTATTCTGCACGCTATGCGCCGAACCGCGATTTTGACAAGGGGATGGATATGCTCCTTAAAGAAATTAAAGACAGCGGTTCCAATGACCGTTCGGCTTATTTTGCTTGCGTGATGGCTTTTGCTGTTCCTGGTGAAAAAACAAAAGTTTTTGAAGGTCGTGTCAACGGTATGATTACCGAAGAAAAAGAAGGCAAGGGCGGTTTTGGTTATGACCCAATTTTCAAACCCAACGGTTATGACCAAACCTTTGGTGATTTGCCCAAAGAAGAGAAAAACAAAATTTCTCACCGCGGTCATGCCTGCAAAAAATTTGTGGCTTATTTGGAAAGTTTGTAAAAATGTCTGCCTGCCGATTGTATAACATTCCTGCAACCTGCTCTTTTGTTGACACTTTGGCAGGCAAACTTTTGGCTGAATATCAAAATAACCCGTTAGAACTGGCCGAGGTTTTGCTCCTTTTGCCGAACCGCCGTGCGGTCAAATCAATGGCCGATGCTTTTGTGCGGGCGCAAGGTATGGCGCCAACCTTATTGCCGAAGATGATACCCATAGGCGATGTGGAAGAAGATGAACTTTTCTTATCCGGCTTGGATAGCGATGCCGAGATTTTGAACCTGCCGTCGGCGATTGAGCGCAACGAGCGTTTGCTTCTTTTTACCAAAATCATTATGGCCAAGCCCTCAGATTTCGGTTTGGAAAAAATCCCCCTCAATCAGGCTTGTTTTTTGGCGCAAGAGCTCGCTAACCTCATCGACACGGTTAATAATGAAGATTTGAGCTTTGCCAATTTGCAAAATTTGGTGCCGGAAGAATATGCCGCGCACTGGCAAGAAACTTTGAAGTTTTTGGAAATCATCACCCGTTTTTGGCCGGATATTCTCAAAGAAAGAAATTTGATTGACCCAAGCGAGCGGCGCAATCTGCTTATTCGCGCGCAAAGCCGTCAATGGGCGGAAACCAAGCCCGATAAACGCATTATCATTGCCGGAACCACCGCCACTTATCCGGCGATGAAAGAGTTGGTGCAAACGGTTTTGAACTTGCCAAAAGGCGAGGTTATTCTCTCCGGCTTGGACAGAGACCTGGACGACGATGATTGGCAAGAGATTGATGAAACCCACCCGCAGTTTGAGTTTAAACTCTTGCTTGATTATTTGCAATTAAAACGCACGCAAATTGCCGATTTGGCAGAGCCGCAAAACAAGCCGCGTGAAGCGTTGATTTCCGAGATTATGCGTCCGGCAAAAACCACCGATAAATGGCGTGATATTCAACAGAAAAAACTTGGCATTGAAGCCACGGCCGGCATTAGCTTGATTGATTGTGCCGATATCAGAGAAGAGGCTTTGGCGATTGCGCTGATTATGCGTGAAACCTTGGAGGAGCCGGAAAAAACCGCGGCGCTTATCACCTCAGACAGAAACTTGGCGCGCCGTGTGGCCAGTGAGCTCGAGCGCTGGGAGATTAAGGTTGATGATTCAGCCGGTAAACCTTTGTCTTTAACGCCGGTCGGAAACTTTTTGCGTTTGGTGGCCAAAGTTTGCGAATCTGATTTTAACCGGATAGATTTTTTGAGTTTGCTTAAGCACCCGCTTACCAATAACGGACAAAAGAACGGCGAAGTGCGCCGCATGGGCCGAATGCTTGAAGAAAAAGTTTGGCGCGCGCAACAAGAAGATGAAGTCTTGCAAGCCTTTGAGCAAAATATGAAGTCTGTTTTGGCGCCGCTTTATAACCTTTATCTGGCGCAAAAGGCTGATTTAAAAGCGCTTATTCAAGCCCATTTGCAAGTGGCAGAAGCCTTGGCGGCAACAGATGCAAAAGCCGGTGCGGTTAATTTGTGGAAAGGTGATGCCGGAGAGGCGGCGGCGCATTTTTTTGCCGACTTATTGGAAAAAGCCGAAGTGTTAGGTGAGATTGAGGCACAAGAATATTTGAGCCTGATTGAAGCCTTGATGAGCAGTGTGACCGTGCGTCCGAAGTTTGGCACCCACCCAAGATTGAAGATTTTGGGTCCGATTGAGGCGCGTTTGGTAAAGCATGATGTGACGATTTTGGGTGAAGTGAACGAGGGTATTTGGCCAAAAACCGCCACTTCCGACCCCTGGATGTCACGTCCGATGAAAAAAGAATTTGGTTTCCCGTTGCCGGAAAAAGCGATTGGTATTATGGCCAAAGACTTTGCCGAGTTTATGGGCGGCGAGGAGCTTTATTTAACCCGTGCCGAAAAAGTGCAAGGCACGCCGCAAGTGCGCTCGCGCTGGTGGTTGCGTTTGGAAACGGTGTTGAAAGCGTTCGGTTATGAAGCCGGAGCTTTGGAAGATGTGATTTATCGCCTGATTGCCAAAGATTTGGATAAGCCCAAAGAATATGTCAAAATTTTGCCGCCTGCCCCCAAGCCGCCGGTTTATGCGCGCCCGCGTGAGATGTCGGCCAGCAATGTGGAAATGTGGATGCGCGATCCATATTCTATTTTTGCCAAATATATCTTAAAGCTCAAGCCGCTGGAAGAAATTGAGCAAGATTTATCGATGGCGGATTATGGCAATATTATCCATGCCATTTTGGAAGAATTTAACAATCTGCACCCGAGCGATTTTCCCGATAATGCGGAAGCGGAATTTTTGGCGCTGGGTGAAAAATATTTTGCCGAAAATGAAATTGCCCAAGAAACACGCGCTTTTTGGTGGCCGAATTTTGTGAAAACCGTTTCTTGGGTGGTGGCAAAAGAAAAAGAATATCGTGCCAATATCAAACAAGTTCACAATGAAGTGAAAGGGCAGATGGTTTTAAATGCACCGGCCGGAGATTTTGTTTTGACCGCCAAAGCCGACCGTGTGGATGAAACCAAAGACGGCAAAATCAACATTATTGACTATAAAACCGGTAGAGCACGCTCCAAAAAAGAAGTGGAAACCGGTAAAGCCCCGCAGTTGCCGATTGAAGGGTTGATTGCGCAAGCCGGCGGTTTTGCGGGTATTGATAAAAAGGCTGTTGCTGAACTTATTTATTGGCAGCTCGGGCGCAAAGAAACGGTGATTGGCGGTGAAATGGAAGCCACCCTTAACCGCAATTTGGAAAATATTGCCAAGCTGATTAATTTGTTTGATTTTGAAGATACCCCCTATTTGAGCCGACCGAATCCAAAAAATGTGCCGGAATATTCCGATTATGAGCATTTGGCGCGGGTGAAAGAATGGTCGGTGGTTGAGAGTGATGCAGAGGAGTGATTTTGATGACGGATATTAAAAAGGAAAGGGAAAATCGCTCTTTGTTAGCCACGCAAAAGCAACGCAAAGCCTCTAACCCTGATAAATCGGTTTGGGTGGAAGCCTCGGCCGGAACCGGCAAAACCAAAGTGCTTTCCGATAGAGTATTGCGCTTGTTACTTAAAGGGGTGCCGCCGGCCAAAATTTTGTGTTTGACCTATACCAAAGCGGCGGCGGTGGAGATGAGCACGCGTATTGCCGGACGTTTGAGCCGTTGGGCGGTGGCCAAAGAAGACAAGTTGCAAGAAGAAATTTCGGCGCTTTTGGGACAAGATGTGTTGAGCTTGAAAGACGGGGAAAAGCTCTTGGCCACGGCGCGCAAGTTGTTTGCGGTTTTGCTTGATACCCCAGGTGGGATGAAGATTCAGACTATTCATAGTTTTTGCCAGGAGATATTGAAACGCTTTCCTTTGGAAGCCAAAATTTCACCTTATTTTGAGGTGATGGACGACCGCGCCGCGGCAGAGGCTTTGGAAGAAGTGAAAGCGCATTTGTTGCGCCAGATTGAGCTGAACCCGAATAGCAAATCTTCACAATCTTTGGCCTTTATCACGCAAAATGTGAGTGAATTTACGTTCCCGAAAATTATGAATAATTTGGCGGCGAATCGAAATAAAATCTCTCGCTTGCTCCAAAAATATAAAAATGTGGATGAGCTTCTTGCCCACACGGCAGAAAAGCTCGGCATAAACCCGACCGACAGTAAAGACAGCGTGATTGCAGACTATGCCGAAAAACTGGATAAAGCCGAACTCAAAGCGCTGATGAATGCTTTGTTTGCCGGCAAGGCGACAGATAATAAAAATGCAACCGTTTTTGCCGATGTTTTGGAAAAGGGTTTGACTGCCGAAAATTATGATGCTTTTCAGAATGTGTTTTTAACCAGCGGCAAAATCAGAGCTAAATTGGCAACCAAAGATGTGCTCAAAATCTATCCCGAAGCGGAAGAAAAAATGGCTGCTTTGGCAGAAAGCGTGATTGAGCTCAACAACAAACTGGCGGCGGTGGGTTTGTTTGAAACAACCAAAGCGGTTTTATATTTGGCAGAAGATTTGATTGGCGGTTATAATGCCTACAAACGCTTGCATTCCAAAATGGATTATGAGGATTTGATTGTCCTCACACGTGAGTTGTTGGAAGACAAAAGCGTGGCCGATTGGGTATTGTTTAAATTGGATGGCGGTATTGACAATGTGCTGATTGATGAGGCGCAAGACACATCTCCCGACCAATGGGCAATTATCCGCGCGGTAACGGAAGACTTTTTTGACGGTGCCAGCTCCTCCAACCAAACGCGCACGATTTTTGCCGTAGGCGACCGCAAGCAATCGATTTATTCTTTCCAAGGGGCGGACCCTAAAGAATTTGACAATATGCGACGTTATTTTGCTGAGAAATTGGCACCGACAAACAGCTTTGAAGAAGTGAATTTGGATGTTTCTTTCCGCTCCACGGCCGCCATTTTGGATACGGTTAATCAGGTGTTCTCTCTGCCGCAAGCCAAACAAGGCGTGGTGCCGCTCGAGCAAGACATGACCCATGTACCGTCACGCATTGGTGATGGCGGTAAGGTGGAGATTTGGCCTTTGGTAGAGGCGGAAGAAGACGAAAACCCCGATGTTTATCTGCCGCCGATTGAGCGTAAGGTTGCCTCTTCCACCAGCTCTCGTTTGGCCAAGATGATTGCGCTCAAAATCAAAGAAATGGTTGCAAACAAAGAAATTTTGGTTTCACAAGACCGACCGGTGCGCTTTGCCGATTTTATGATTTTGGTGCAACGGCGCAACAGCTTTGTCGAAGAATTGGTGCGTGAGTGCAAAAATGCCGATGTGAACATTGCCGGCGTGGATAAAATCAAACTTCTGGAACAAATTGCCATTCAAGACTTGGTGGCTGTGGCTAAATTTTTATTGCTTCCGGCTGATGATTTGACCTTGGCCACAATTTTGAAATCGCCGCTTTTCGGGCTGGATGATGATGATTTGTTCAAGCTCTGTTACAAGCGCGGGCAGGCTTCTCTTTGGAGTAAGCTCGGCGATAATCCGGCATACAGAAAAACATATTCTGAACTGCAAACTTTGCTGAATATGGCAGACTATGTGCGCCCGTTTGAGCTGTATGCTTATATTTTGAACAAAATGCAGGGGCGCCAAAAGTTTGTTGCCCGCCTTGGGGAAGAAGCGATTGACGGTATTGATGAGTTTGTCAACCTGACCTTGAATTTTGAGCAAGAGCATATTCCGAGCTTGCAAAATTTTGTGAACTGGATTGGACAAGACGAGGTGGAAATCAAACGCGAGCAAGAGCAAAGCGATGCCGATGCGGTGCGAATTATGACCGTGCATGGTTCCAAAGGTTTGCAAGCGCCGATTGTGATTTTGCCGGACACGGTACGCGTCAAAAGCATTAAAAACGAGGCGGGGCTTTTGCTTGATGATGATGTGATGTATTATCCGTTTTCTGCGCAAAATTATGAAGAAAATTGTAAACGCCTGAAGCAAGAGGAAAAAGAGCTTTCGCTCGAAGAATATCGCCGGCTTTTGTATGTGGCTTTGACCCGTGCCGAAGACAGACTATATATTTGTGGCTACACCAAAAGCAAAGAGCCGAACGAGGAATCATGGTATGCGCTTTGTCAGCAGAGCTTTGCCAAAATCGGCACTGAACAAAATGACGGCGTGGTTGCTTATGAAGTGGCGCAAGAGTTCCATCAAGAAAATGAAGAGAAGAAAGAAAAAGCGGTTGTTCGAACACCTGATTTTGCGTGGGTTCACACTATTCCTGAGGCGGAAAGCTTGCTTGCCAAACCTTTGACACCGTCTAAACTCGATGAAGAAGAGGATGACGAGGTTTTTGCCTCTCCGCTCGGAGATAACGGACAAAGCCGATATCGCCGCGGTACGATTATTCATAAACTTTTGCAATTTTTGCCGGAAATTAAAAATGCCGACACGGCTTTGGTGATTGATGAATTTTTGCAAAAGAACGCGCCGGATTTGTCTTTGCATGAGCATAACCGCGTGATTGAAGAAGTTTCTCGCTTACTTAAAAATCCGGATTTTGCCGCGGTGTTTGGTGAAAACTCCAAAGCCGAGGTGCCGGTGATGGGGCAGGTGAAAGACAGAATCATCTCCGGCCAAATTGACCGTTTGGTGGTGGAAAAAGACCGCGTGATGATTATTGATTTTAAGACGAATCGACCGGCCGCTCAAACAGTTGCCGATATTCCGCCGGCTTATGTTAAACAGCTCGCGGCTTATCAAGAGCTGGTGGCCAAGATTTATCCCACGCAGAAAATTGAAACTTATATCTTATGGACAGATACGGCCAATTTGATGAAAGTTAGTTGAATATAAAAAAATTTGGGTTATATTGAGAACAATAATAATACTTTTGAAAGGAAACAAAATGAAAGCTATTAATGATAGTCAATTCAAAGATGAGGTTTTGAACTCTAAGGGTTTGGTTTTGGTTGACTTTTGGGCAGAATGGTGCGGTCCGTGCCGTCAGCTGATTCCGGTTTTGGAAGAAGTTTCTAAAGATATGGCCGGCAAGGTAGAAATTTGCAAAATGAATGTGGACGAATCTCCAAACACTGCTGCCGAATTTGGAATCCGCAGCATTCCGACCATGTTCTTGTTCAAAGACGGCAAACAAGTTGATATGAAAGTTGGTTTCAACTCCAAAGATGCCCTGACAAGCTGGTTGAACTCTCATATGTAATTTTGAGTTAAAAAAAAGAAAAACCTCTCATTTTGAGAGGTTTTTTTGTATCTTAAACATTCTCCAGTTCTATCGAGATTTTTTGATGAAAAGCGCGGGCAATTTGGTTTAAGTACCCCATGTTGAGTTCGGCCAGCCCAAGCTCCAGTTTTTCAATATAAATTGAGGGCACATCGGATTGAGCCGACAAATCAACCACGCGCATATGGTTGGCACGCCTTAGAGCGATGATTTGCTCGGCCAGATTGAGGCGTGTTTGAACCAAATTTTCTTTTGCTTGTTTTTTATCCAGCATTTTATTCAACTCCTTTTCTCTGTTACATTACAGTTTGAAAATAAAAACCACCGAAGGAAAGACCAACGGTGGTGGAGCTGAAAAACTGCATATACACAGACACCCTTATTCGTCCTATAAATAGGCTTATATCGGGCACTCCACCATAAGTGGATTTGTATATGAGGTGTTTTTCAGGCACCACAGGCTATCTCTAACCTGCGAGAGCTATTGTAGAAAATTTAAGGAAAAATGCAAATGATATTTTTGCTTAAAATTTATCTAAGAGCATAAATCTTCTATGAGTTTGTTTAAGACTAATCTGCCTTCATCGGTGGCAAGGAGGTGGGTTTTAGTTTCTTCTATCAATTTTTCGGCTTTGAGGGTATTTAAGTTTTTTTGATTGATAAAGTCTGCCAATTTAATTCCGCAAACATTATAAAACTTTTCTTTGTTTATGCCCTCATTCAAACGCAAGCCCATAATTATCAATTCTTCGGCGCGGTCATTCGCAGATATTTCCTCTTCTTGGCGGCGGTAGGTTAAAGCATAGAATCTGTGGCCGATTTTTAGGCGTCCGTGTGCGGATTTGCCAATGCCAAGATAATCATCGCCTTGCCAATATAACAAGTTGTGGCGGCTTTGAAAACCACTCCTAGCGTAGTTGGAAACCTCATATTGCGGATAGCCATTTTCGCTTAAATATTGGTTGGTGAACAAGTACATTTCGCGGGCGGCATCTTCTTCGGCGGCTTCTACTTGTTTTTTATAAAAAACCGTGCCTTCTTCTATGGTCAGTTGATATAGGGATAAATGTTTGAAACCAAATTGAACAGCTTGCTTTATCTCCTCTTGCCAAGCGCTTAAAGATTGATTGGGGCGAGCGTAAATCAAATCCATAGACTGATTGTCAAAGTTTTGCAAAACCTCATTTATGGCCGTATGTGCTTGTGCTAAATTATGGGGTCGACCCAAAAATTTTAAATCTTTATCGTTCAAAGCCTGTACACCCAAAGATAAGCGGTTAATTCCGGCTTGTCTTAAATCTTTAAATAGATTTTTTCTATCCGTATTGGGGTTGGCCTCTAAAGAAATTTCAATATCTTTTCGGCATTTCCATTTTTGATGAATGTGATTGATGAGCTTTTCAATTAAATTTGGCTTAATCAAAGACGGAGTGCCACCGCCAAAAAAGATGCTTTCCACAATTCTATCAGCGGTTTTTTCAGCATAGAAATCCAAATCTTCGATGTATTGGGCGATGATTGTTTCTTGCTCAACATCTTTCTTTATCTGGCTGAAAAAATCGCAATAAGGGCATTTGCTCAGGCAAAAAGGCCAATGAATATAAATGCCGAACTTTACGGAATTGTCCTTTCGGCTTAAATCGGGTAAAGTTTCGGCATTCATATCTTTTGATTTCATTACAAAATGAATTTGGACAAGTCGGTAGCTTGGGTGTATTTTTGCAGTTTTTGTTCAACAAAATCTGCCGTAATCACCTCTTTTTGGCCACTGCGGTCGGAGGCGGTGAAGCTGATGTCTTCCAGCAAAATCTCCATGACCGTGTGCAAGCGGCGAGCACCGATATTTTCCACGTTTTCATTAATCTCAACTGCAATGTCGGCAATTTTTTCAATCGCCTCTTTTTCAAACTCAAGGTCAAAATTTTCGGTCTTGAGCAGGGCGGTATATTGCTCAATGAGGTTTGCTTCCGGCTCGGTCAAAATGCGGACAAAGTCTTCTTTGGTCAAGGCCTTTAACTCAACGCGAATCGGCAATCTGCCTTGTAATTCCGGCAACAAATCAGACGGTTTGGCCAGATGAAAAGCACCCGAGCAGATGAACAAAATGTGGTCGGTTTTGACCATGCCGTATTTGGTGGAAACGGTGGTACCTTCAATCAAAGGCAGTAAATCTCTTTGCACGCCTTCTCTTGAAACATCGCCACGGGTGTTTTCCGATTTGCCGGTGATTTTATCAATCTCATCAATAAAGACGATACCGTCATTTTCCACGGCTTCAATTGCGGCTTTGGTGATTTGGTCGTTATCCAAGAGTTTGTCGCATTCTTCAGCTATCAAAACATCATAGGCCTCACCGACTTTCATCTTTTTGGTTTTATATTTGACGCCGGTGCCGCCCAACAAGTCACCCAAGCTAATCATGCCCATTTGGGCGCCGGGCATGCCGGGAATGTCTATTGTGGGCATGGAGGTATTGGAATTGTCTTGAACGCTGATTTCAATTTCTCTATCGTTCAACTGATTTTCACGCAAGAGTTTTCTGAACTTTTGTTTGGTGTCATCGCTGGCACTCAAGCCGACCAAGGCTTCCAACACGCGGTCTTCAGCCGCTAACTCGGCTTTGGCGGTGACAGACTTGCGCATCTCTTTTCTGGTGTTGTTGATGGCAATTTCCACCAAATCGCGGATGATGCTTTCTACATCTCTGCCAACATAGCCGATTTCGGTGAACTTAGTAGCTTCAACCTTGACAAACGGGGCTTTGGCCAGCTTGGCCAAACGTCTGGAAATTTCGGTTTTGCCAACACCTGTCGGGCCGACCATCAAAATGTTTTTGGGAACAATCTCATCTCTTAAATGCGGGTCAACCTGCATTCTTCTCCAACGGTTGCGCAAAGCTACGGCAACCGCTTTTTTTGCCTCTTCTTGGCCAATAATATATCTATCCAATTCGGAAACAATTTCACGCGGACTATATGTTGCCATTTTATCTTAAACTTTCTCTATGGTTACATTGTGGTTGGTGTAAATATCAATATCGCCGGCAATTTTCATGGCTTTTTGGGCAATATCTTCCAAGCTCAAACCCTCAATATCATACAGGGCTTTGGCCGCGGCCATGGCATAGTTGCCGCCGGAGCCGATGCCGATGATGCCGTCATCGGGTTCCATCACCTCGCCGGTGCCGTTCAACACTAAAGAAACGTCTTTGTCGGCCACAATCATATAAGCCTGTAACTGGCGCAAATATTTATCCATACGCCAATCTTTGGCCAGCTCGACAGCGGCACGTTTTAGCTGATTGGCGTGTTTTTCCAATTTGGCTTCAAGTCTTTCAATCAGGGTAATGCCGTCAGCGGCGGCGCCGGCAAAGCCTGCAATAATGTTGCCATTGCCGATGCGTCTGACCTTGACTGATTTTGATTTGAACACCACGGCTTCGCCCAAAGTGGCTTGACCGTCACCGGCCATGACCACTTCGGAGCCTTTTCTGATGCATAATATTGTTGTCATAAACCTATTTTCTTTCCTTTACACTCATGGCTTTTGGAGCCTTGTCGCCTTTGGAGTTGTCGATGGCGGTTGATACCGGTTTGGCAACAGATACCGAGGCCGGAATTTTGTTGGTGAATTTGACACCGCAAATATTCAAACCGACACTCTTCAAGGCTGTTTCAATCGGGATAAACAAGTCGCCGCCTTCGTCAGCTCTGATGCCTGAGTGTGACAGACCGGTCACGTTGCCGTTCTTATCAATCAAGGAGCTACCCAAAGTTTGGTTCTGAACATAGGTGTTGACGATGATTTCGGCACCTTTGTCTTCAGAATAACGATAGCCGATGACTTCTCCCTCAGTCTCTAAATAGTTTTCGCCTTGGTCAAAGTCAAGTAGGCCTAAGGTCATGAACATTTCTTTTCCAACTTCCGGCAAATCCAAACGCAGTGGCAACGGATTGAACTTGGTCTTTTCATCAAGCAAAATCAAAGCCACGTTTTTGTTCGGGTTGACGCGGAAAGCAGAACCGGTGTAGTCCATGCCGTTGATGGTTTTGATGTAAAATTTGTTTTTGTTTTTATCAACCAAATCAGCCGAGGTTAATATCAATTGGTCAGAGATTATCAAACCGGCGCCTTTTCTGCCGCTTGGGTTTTCTACGCTGACAACCGAGGCACGCAAACGATACATATTTTGCGGAGACAAATTCTCATAGGGTTTGACGCTTTGAATGCAGAAGTTGCTCTTGCCTTCGGCATACATGTTCTCTGCCGCGGCGCGGTTTTGTCTCTCAATTATGCCGGCACTCTCGTCTACCGGAACATCAATCCAATAATCATCGGTATAGGTGATGTTGTTCTTGGTGACGGAGATGGTGGTGCAGCTGTCTTGACCCAAGGTGACTTCGCTACAATTGTCGTTCAAGCGAAGCTCTTGAATGCCGCCGGTTTTGCCGTTGGAGAACTTAGATGAGCCGCCGCTTCTTTCTTCAATGACATCACGAGAAATGTAAGCACCGTCGGTTTCGATAATGCCGGCAATTTCAAGCGGTTGTCCCATATAAGAACCATCGGTTTCAAAAACATTGTTGCTGACAACAACATTACCGTCTTCATTGATTTGTCCGGTCAGCGGTGCGGGGTTTTGAGTGTTGTTGAGGGCAATGACGTTGCCGTTTTCATCAATATAGCCGCCCAGCTTGAGCCCTTTGCCGGTGACATTGCCTCTTTCAACAACGGAAGAGTCAACAATGACAACATTGCCGTTTTCATCAATGTAACCTTTGAGAATTTTGCCATCGCCAAAGGTGCCGCCGTTTTCGCTTACGGTAGAGTTGACAATGATGAAGTTGCCGTTTTCGTCAATATAGCCCTGAACGGCTTGACCCTTGCTTTCAGCATTGCCTTGTTCGTTAATCATGACAAATTTGTTGTTTTCATCCACAAAACCAATGCTTTCTTTGCCGGATTCAAAAATGCCTGAATTTTCATCAATCTCTTCGGCAAAGCCATCAGATGAAGCATTGTAAGCCGTGTAGGTTTGGGTATCGGCAACCTCTGCCGGCAACAAATCTTGCGGTTTGAGGTCTTTGGAACCGCAGCTTTGCAAAGCATTGATGCCGTGCAATTCTTCGGCATATTGGTTTTTGAAGGTGACTTTGCTCATTTCTTGCTCTTTGATTTGAGCTAATTGCGCTTGCAGAACTTCCGGTTTTACTCGTTTAGAAAGTTCGGTGTTGTAGCACTCAATTTGCGGCAACTTGCTCAAAGCATCGGCAAAAGCGCGCTCTACAAGCAAAACTTCACCTTTATATTCACCGTCTTTCATCTCACCATAACCGGTGGTAGTGCCTTTGCAATAGACATGGCTCTTGGTCAAGTCCATCAAACGCCAGGTGACGGTCATTTCCGAGGTGCCGGTGCGCAGGTCTTTTTTCTTGACGTCGTTCCAATCAAATTCATCGCAGACGTTCATGAAATAATCATTGATTTCGGCGGTTAAAACATATTCGGCTTGAGCCTTATCGGAGTACATATAATAAGGATTGTTCTTTTCAACCACCACAGGATAATAGTCATTCATGGTTTCATAAAAGATATCAAAGAACTTCATATCTTTTTGCATGGCGCGGCCTTGGTTTAAGAAAACCTCCTTGTCAAAGCGGCGGCAGCCAAAAATTCTGAAACGATAGTTGCCGAGTTTGTTGGTGTATTGTTCATATTGTGTGGCTTTGGGAATGCGGAAGTCCACATATTCTAACTTAACCGGAGCATATTGGTCGCGTGATTGGTGTAGATAAACATATGCGTTAATTTGGTCTTGGGTCGGGTCAACCTCATTTTGAATATAGGCTTGTTTTTTGACCTTTTTTACCTTTTTGACCGGTTTGCTTTTTCCCGGTTCGCACATACATTCAAAAAGCCCGAGGGTTGATTCAGTGCCATCGCACATACAAGGAATGAGGTCCGGACTTTTCAAATCCGAGCAGGAAATGAGCACTGTCGGAATTAAAGCCAATTTTGCTAACCGAGATAGTTTCATGTTTATATACTCCATTTAAATACGTTTCAACGGCCTTATCCTGCGATAGGATAAAGCCTCGGCAATATGCAGTTTAAGTATTTTTTCACAATTTTGCAAGTCTGCAATTGTTCTTGCTAACCGCAAAGTGCGGTGATAGGCTCTGGCTGAAAGCTGGTTTTTCTCTGAAAACGTGACCAGAAGCTGTTTTGCATCTTCTTCCAACGGGCAAACTTGTTCCAAAATTTCGCCTTTGAGCTCTGAATTGGTGTGCAAATTTTTGTATCCGAGTTTTTCAAAGCGCTGTTTTTGAATGTTTCTTGCGGCAATAACCCGTTTTAAAACCTCAGCTGAAGTTTCACCTTCTTTGGCATTGGCCAAATCCCACGGGTTGACGGCCGGAACTTCAATTGAAATATCTATTCTATCCAGCAGAGGGCCGGAGATTTTGTTTTGATATTCTTCGGCACAAAGCGGGGCGCGAGAGCATTCTAAGGCATGGTTGCCCAAATGTCCGCAGCGGCAGGGATTCATGGCTGCCACCAGCTGAAATTTGGCCGGATAAACCGTGTGGGCATTGACACGCGAGATGGTGATTGAGCCGTTTTCCAAGGGTTGGCGCAGGGCTTCCAAAGTGGCGCGGTTAAACTCGGGCAACTCATCTAGGAACAAAACGCCGTTATGCGCCAAAGAAATTTCTCCGGGTTGAGCCTTCCTGCCGCCGCCGACCAGTGCCGGTGTGGAGGCAGAATGGTGCGGATCACGGAAAGGACGCTCAAAAGAGATTTTGCCGTCCTTTAACTCTCCGGCAACGGAATGAATCATGCTGGTTTCTAAGGCTTCTTCGGGAGAAAGCGGCGGCAGAATGGTGATTAATCTTTGTGCAAGCATGGATTTTCCCGAGCCGGGAGGGCCAATCATCAACATATTATGTCCGCCGGCAGCGGCAACTTCCAGAGCTTTTTTGGCACTTTCCTGACCTTTAACATCTTTCAAGTCAAGCAAGGATAACTTGGCCTCGGCTTTTTCGGCCTTGGGAAAAGGAATGAGCTGCGTGCCTTTGAAATGGTTAATCAGTTGTAACAAATTTTGCGGGGCAATAATGTCTTTTAAGCCTGACCAAGCGGCTTCACTGCCTTGGGCGGCGGGGCAGATTAAGCCCAAATTTTGTTGATTGGCTTTGATGGCCACCGGCAAAACACCGTTGACCGAGATGACACTTCCGTCCAAACCCAACTCGCCCAAAACCATATAGCGGCTGACTTCTTCGGCCGGTACAATGCCCATGTTGATAAGCAGACCTAAGGCTATCGGCAAGTCAAAATGCGAGCCTTCTTTCAATAAATCGGCCGGAGAAAGATTGACGGTGATGCGTTTGGCCGGCAAACTCAAACCCAAAGAATTGAGCGCGGCGCGAACCCGCTCTTTGCTTTCGGCTACGGCTTTGTCGGGCAGGCCGACAATGGTGAAAGCCGGCAAACCCGAAGAAATTTGAAT
Source organism: uncultured Alphaproteobacteria bacterium (assembly GCA_944390265.1). Classification (GTDB taxonomy): domain Bacteria; phylum Pseudomonadota; class Alphaproteobacteria; order RF32; family CAG-239; genus CAJLXD01. The sequence goes on from CALXPK010000027.1 coordinate 42,859, forward strand.
TTGCAGGTCGACGTTTAAAACTTCCAGTCCGTTAAAAGCTATGGTGTTGACGCGCGATAACATGGCTACCACCGCGGTGTGTCTTCATTGCCGCGCCAACGGCGGGTGGGATAGGTGTCGGTTTTCAAAAAGTCATAATCGGCGGTTTTATAAGGAATGTTGCGTAAGCGAACATAGCCCTTGGATTCAAAAATTTTGGCGCAGGCTTCGGCCGAAACATCTTCGGTGCGGTAACAGGTGGCAACAACGCGGCTTTGGGGTTGTTGTAAGACAATTGTTGCTTGGTCATTGCCGTAAACCGTGCGTTTGGGCTTCAAATTGACCATTTCTTCGGCTTGCTGCCAAGAGCAGGCGCCGACCAATAAGGTGAAAATTAAAGATAAAACTTTTAGTTTTTTGCTCATTTTTATTTTGCCGAAATTGTTAACTTGGAGAGATTATATCTCAAAATATATTAAGAATGTATAAATTATGGCGTTTATTTATGGATTGCAAGTGAAAAAATGCTTGCAAAATTAAAGTTTTGGTATATATTCCCAATCGTCCCTTGCCGGCGGCAGAGTCCGTCGGCTATACATTAACCGGTCAAAATATAGGGTTTTGGCCATTTGTTGAGAATCCATAAGGAGATAATAATAATGTCATTTTATGAGAGCGTGCTGATTGCACGTCAAGACCTCGGTCAATCTCAAGTGAACAACATCGTTTCCGATTTGAGCAACGTGATTGCCAACAACGGCGGCGAAGTTGTCAGAGTTGACAACTGGGGTTTGAAAAATCTTGCTTACCGTGTTAAGAAAAACCGCAAAGGTTACTATGTTGTTTTGAATATTGCCGCTCCGGCCGCTGCCGTTGCCGAATATGAAAGACAAATGAGATTCAACGAAGATATCATTCGTTATATGACCATTAAAGTTGATGAATTGAGCAAAGAAAATGCTAACAATTCTGAGACAAGTGAAGAATAGGAGTTTGAAACATGGCTAAACAAGTATTCTTTAGAAGAAAAAAAGCATGCCCGTTTTCCGGTGAAGATGCTTTGAAAATCGACTACAAAGATGTGAAAATGCTTTCTCGTTATATTTCTGAAAAAGGCAAAATCATTCCCAGTCGTATTACATCTGTTTCTGCTAAAAAGCAAAGAGAGTTGGCAAAAGCCATCAAACGTGCTCGTTACATTGCTTTGCTTCCGTTTGTTGCTGATTAATAAGGAGAGGGACTATGGAAGTAATTCTTTTGGAACATGTTGAAAAATTGGGTAAAATGGGTGATAAAGTGACCGTTAAAAACGGTTATGCCCGTAACTACCTCTTGCCCCAACGCAAGGCTTTGCGCGCAACAGAAGCAAATGTTGCTTACTATGAAAAACAAAAAGCTGAGTTGGAAGCTCATAACAAGGCTTTGTTTGAAAAGGCTTCTCAATTGGCCGAATCTTTGAAAGGTTTCAGTGCCGTTTTGATTCGTCAAGCTGCCGAAACCGGTCAATTGTACGGTTCTGTTACCATTCGTGACATTGCCGCCGCCATCAAAGACAAAGGTTTTGCCGTTGAACGTAAGCAAGTTTATTTGGAAAATGCTATTAAAGACTTGGGTGTTTATCAAGTTAAACTCAACTTGCACCCTGAGGTCAGCCAAACCATTTTGGTGAACGTAGCACGTACCGAAGATGATGCTGCTAAACAAGCCAAGGCTTTCAGCGCTTCTGCCGAATAAGGTTTGAAGAGGTTTGTTTGAAAAAAAAGGCGCTCTTGAGAAATCAGGGTGCCTTTTTTTGTTGGTGAGGAAAAGATGCAAAAGATAAATCTGGTTGAAATTAAATCTGATGACACATTTGTTGTGGATATGATGTATGCCAAAAAAGACAATATGATGCAGACAGATGTTTATTCCGCAGTCGGCATGGGCAACCGCTGTTTTGTGCAACCGGATTTGGGAGATTGTTTGCAAAAACTGCGGCCGGTTTTGCACCAAAAAGGCCTAAAACTTAAAATTTGCGATGCTTATCGCCCGCCGCTGGCTTTTGAACGCATGAAAAAGATTATTCCGATGGAAGGCTTTTTTGCACGCTCGGCGGAGCGGTCGCAACATTGCCATGCCTCGGCCGTGGATGTGACCTTGCTTGACGAAAACGGTGCGGAGCTCGCTTTCCCTTGCGTGGTGGATGGTTATGAAAAAAAGTATGCCCTGCAGGTGCTTCAGGGCGAGGTGAAAGAATTTTATCAGCATTTGGAAAAAGCCAAATATAGCTGGAATGCGCCGGAAGATGCCGAAAAAATCAAAAATCGGGAGATGTTGCGCCGGATGATGGAAGATGTGGGCTTGGCGGCGCTTGAGCATGAATGGTGGCATTTTAATTTGCCCAACAAAGAAAAATATCCGCTGGTGAAGAGTGTTTTTGCCGCTGACGGAAGTTGCCAATTTTTTATCTAAGATTCTGAATCGATTCACTTTTTGTTAAACTCGGTATGATAAAAAACACTTGTTGAGGGTGACAAAAAGTGATATACTATTTTATTATGGGCAGGAAAATGCAAACTCAGAAAGAGGAGCACGAGTCATGACACAAGGCAAGTTTTATAATTTTCTCTTATTGAGCTTGATGCTGGGCGCCGCTCCGGCATGGGCTGATGTTGTTGATATTTCTACATATCCTCCTGAAAAGAAAGTTGAAGTTGGGACTTGGGGCGAGCTCAAGGCCGCGGTTGAGGATTCTCAAAACGCCGATAAAGTTATTGTGCTCACAAAAGATATTCAAGCAGATAAAAATAATCCTATTACAGGTATTGGTGGCTCCGGTATCATCATTGATGGCGGCGGTCATACCATCTCCGGCCAAGAAGGCTCTACCACAGGACAGTTTATTAATTTTGATTCTAAAGATAAAACCGATTTAATTATCCAGAATGTTAAGATTGAAGATTTTGGAAATGAAAGCAGCAACTTTGTCTATAGCGGGGCGATTTATAATAGAGATTCTATCGGCGATATTAATGCTTCATTTTATAATAATCATGTTATTGCTAATAAAGGAACTTATCCAGGTACAGCCTATGGCGGCGCGATTTATAATTCTGGTACCATCAGCAATATTTCCGGATATTTTGAAGGCAACTATGCTCAAGGTTCATATTTTGCCTATGGCGGGGCAATTTATAATGGTGGTACCATCAACAATATTACCGGCAATTTTGAAAATAATTATGCTCAATCTGATTCTTCTTATGCCCAAGGCGGCGCGATTTATAATGAGGCAGCAATGGTCCTTACCAATAGTAGTTTCAAAAATAACTATGTGCAAACAAATGCGGCAAAAGATAGTGAAGCAGGACAACAAACCCAAGGAGGCGCGATTTATTCGGAAGGAAATTTGACCATCAAAGCCGATGCGGGGCAATCTATCTTTTCCGGTAACAAGGTCAAATGGGCTGATGGAGAAGATTCTTCTGCTGTCTATTTTATGGGAAATCTGAAACTTGATTCCATTAATAAAGGTTTGATTCAATTTGATGATAAAGTTTCTGGTGCTGAAGATAAACAAACAGGAATGAGCAAAGAAGAAGTTGATAATACTATAAAAGATATTGAATCTATGGGGATTGAAGTAAAGCAAGATGGAGATAATTATTTTGCTTCCGGTATAATAGATGGAATGTCAGTCACGCTAGAATTCACCAAACAACCTGACGAAACTTATATTGAAACTTTAATGTATGGCAACATAACCATTACCGGTGACAACTCAAGCCAAGTTGTCTTTAACAATGCGATTGAAAATGTGGGGTCGATTGATATTACCAAAACCAATGTTTTTGTGAAGGAAGATGCGGGGACGATTTATCGCACGACGACTTCTGACGGCGGTGTGCTGAATATTAATGAGGGTGCGAAAGCCGAAGACAGTGTCATCAATAATCTCGGTACCCTCAATGTGGCCGACACCGCGGAAGTCAACCGCACGGAAGTGAATGACGGTGGTACTATGCACGTGGCTTCGGGTGGCTTAGCCGAGAACACCACGGTCAACTCCGGCGGTTCGCTCATTGCTGAAGACCAAGCTAAAGTCAACAATATGCTCGCTAATGACGGTGCCAATTTGGACATTAACGCCGGCTCTATCCTCACCGGTGATATCATCATCCATTCCGGTGCCACGATGGGCGGCTCTTATGACTATAGCAAAATCTTTAAAGATGAAGTGACCGATGACGGTTCTTTGACTTTGGTTGGCGGCTTGAACGGGGCTTTGAATGAAACATCTCTTATCAACACCACCGAAGGCAAGAAGTTGCATTTGACCGATGGTCACTATGATATCGGCGACGGCGCGCAGGCCGTTAATGGTTGGGACTTGCTCACTTTGCAAAATAATGCCGAAGTCAAGCTCGAAGGCGACATTG